>JBAVXH010000046.1:0-8123 GCA_049698215.1 Xanthobacteraceae bacterium
TGTGATGCAGGACATCGGCCTGTTTCCGAGCGAGGACGACCCGAGCGTGTGGACCTATCTGCCGAAGCAGAACGCGATCTGGCAGACCTTCACCGGCCAGGTCACGATCTACAACAAGAAGACCGGCAACAACGATCCAACCAACCTGAAGGGCGGCTTCACCACCGGCGACTACGCGCTTCGCTTCTACCTGCTCAACGGCGCGCCGTTCTTCAAGGAGATGCACAATCCGGGCAACGCCGGCTACTGCCCGGCCGGAAGCTCGTTCGCGCCGCCGCAATGCCCCGCGCCGGCACAGTTGCCGGTGCAGCGCATCACGATGCAGCCGGGCGAGGTGGTGCGCTTCCGTATGCTCAACGGTTGCTCCGATAACTTGATGCCGATCGTGGTCGAGAGCCACGACATGTACCTGATCGCGCTCGACGGGGTGAACTTTCCGGCGCCGCGGCAGATTCCGCCGCCGCCGCCCGGCAGCCAGACCGGGCAGGTGCTCCTGGCGCCGGCCAACCGCGCCGAGTTCCTTATCAAGGGAAGCACGACGCCCGGCGTCTACAAGATCAAGCAACTCGCCCAGACCCAGCAGTTCCTGTTCAGCACCGAGAAGGTGATTGCCGAAATCGAGATCAAGGGGCCGGCGAACGACATGGCGCTGCCAACCGCGCTGCCGATCCCGACGCGCAACTATCCACTGATCACGCCCGAACAGGTGCAGCGCATCCGCGAAATACAGTTCGTCGGCAATTTCCCGGGCGTGATCAACAAGGTGGTCGGCATCGATTTCCTGATCAACAATATGGCCTATCAGGAAACCGCGGTGCCCATCGTCGTCGATCTCGACGGCATCGAGGAATGGCGCCTCGTCGTCGGCGACAAGCACCATGGCGGCACCGAAGGGCATCCGTTCCACATTCACGTGGTTTCGATGGAGGTGATCCTGACCGGAGGCAGCCTGAAAGAAGACGGCTCAATCTCCGGCGGCACGGCGCTCCCGCCCGGCACGTTTAGGACACGCTGTGGATCCAAGCCGGCACGGTCTCGGTGGTTCGCATGCGCTTCAAGCAATGGGTCGGCAAGTCGGTCTACCACTGTCACATCCTGCCGCACGAGGACACCGGCATGATGCAGAACTTCCTGATCGTCGATCAGAAGGGGAAGAAGCACCACGGATGACGCCATAGGTCCCGTGACGCGGCCCACGACTCAATCCGATCTGATCTCGGGCTACCGCCCGTCGATCTGGCGGGCGATGTGCGCGATCGCCTGCTGATAGACGGTCGCGGCGTTCCATTCCTTGATCGCAGCGAAATTGGGTTCGCCGGGCTGATACCCCGCTCCGGCTTTCCACCCATGCGCCTTGAGGTAATTGGCGGTCGAGGTCAGCGCGTTGGCCGCAACGTCCAGGTTTCCGGTCCCGTAATTCAGGATCGCCTTCGGCATGAACTGGGTTTGGCCGATCTCTCCGTGCATCGAGCCGATGGTGCTGGCCGACATGAGACCGCGATCCACAAGCTTCAGCGCGGCCAGGAGCTGATCGGTGAAATACTCCGTCCGCCGGCAGTCATAGGCGAGCGTCGCGACGGCGGACAATGCGCTTTGCTTGCCGCGCTGCGAGCCGAATGCCGTCTCCATTCCCCAGATCGCAATCAGCGGGCCCGGGGGCACGCCGTATTTCTGTTCGATTGAGGCAAAGAGCGCGGCCTGCGTTTGCTTCAGTGTCCGGCCGCGCGAGACGATTGCGGCGCCGCCCCGCTTGGCCAGGAACTCGTCGAGCGAGAGGCGGAAGCTGCGCTGGCCCCGGTCCGCGTTGATGGTCGCCGTGGCGTAGTTGGTCTGCATCAGCGCCGCGATGCCCCCCTGCCCGATGCCCTTCGCTCTCGCTTCGGGTGCGAACTGTTGCTTCCACGACTCGAACCCGGCGGACGAGTTCCCGCATTGCGCGGCGCTCGCCTGCGTGACCGAGCAGCTCACCGCGGCCAGCACGACGAGGCGGCCGATCCAGCAGAATTTCATGTTCCTCGCGAGGTCGGGTTTCATCGGTCGTTGCCGCCCTTGTGTCTCGTTCCGAGGCAGTAAGCCATATGGCGCGTACCGGATTATCACAAGAAGCCCACCAAGTGTGGTGAAGGAGCACCACACAGCGCTGTTCGCGAGGCCAGCGCCAAAGCCGTCGTCGGCCTGCCTCAGTTTCTCCCAACTCCGCGCCTCTAAAGGGCGCGCCGCGAGCTCCGTTAACCGGATATTGGCTCGCGCGTCGCAGGATGCGGGGAAGTCGCGGGCGTCCGATGCGGATTGTGTGCCTGATCGTTGCGTTGCTGTGGTGCGGTCCGGCACTCGCCGACCTGCGCGTCACGCGCGACTTCGGCGGCTTCGTCGAGGAGTACAAGACGAAGTACGCCAAGGTGCGCGACCGCAAGGAGCGCGTCATCATCGACGGCATCTGCAATTCGGCCTGCACGCTGGTGCTCGGCATCGTGCCGCTCAACCGCATCTGCGCGACGCCGCGCGCCAGCATGGGTTTCCACCAAGCCTATTACGACAAGCGCTGGACCGCAGGCTTGCGCGTCACCAGCGTGGCCGGCACCGACGAACTGATGTCCTACTATCCGCCCACCGTGAAGACCTGGATCGCCAAGAAGGGCGGGCTCACCGCACAGATGAAGCGCGTTTTCAACGGCGCCGAGCTCTGGGCGATCGTCGATCCCTGCCCGGATGAGCATTAGGCCCATGCCCGAATAGGGCTTGGCAACAAACGCCCGTTTTGCCGACACTGGCGTCAGGACACGGCCGCACAGCGCCGTCCGGAGGAAACGCCATGCCCGCAATCAGCCGGTTCGTGACCATCATCCTGTCTGCCGCGATCGTGGCACTCACCGCGCAGACGGCGAGCGCGCAAGCACCCGAGAAGCGCAAGGTGAACGTTGCGACGGCGTCGCTCGGCCTGCCGTATCTCCCGCTGATCATCGCGCAGCAGCGCAAGTATTTCGCCGACGAGGGGCTGGATGTCGAGATCGCGGCCTTCGCGGGCGGCTCGAAGGCGCTCCAATCGCTGATGGGCGGATCGAGTGATGTCGCCTCCGGCGCCTACTCGAACACGCTGACCATGGCGGCGAAGGGCCAGAAGCTGAAGAACTTCGTGGTGCAGGTGCGCTATCCGGCGTTGACCATCGCGGTCTCGAAGCGCGTCGCAGACCGCTACCAGTCGCCGAAGGACCTGAAGGGCATGAAGATCGGCGTCAGCGCGCCGGGCTCGAGCACGCACATGATTGTCAATCACCTGCTGAGCAAAGGCGGGCTCACCTCGAACGATGTCTCGATCATCGGCGTCGGGACATCGGCAGGCGCGGTCGCGGCGGTCGAGAAGGGTGAAATCGACGCGATCATCAATTCCGATCCGGTAATGACCAAGCTCGAAACCGACAACGCCGTGAAAGTCATTGCCGAGACACGGACCAGCAAGGGCACGCTGGATCTGTTCGGCGGCCCGTATCCGGAAGCCGGGCTCTACGCGACTGCGGACTTCATCGCCAAGAACCCGAACACCATCCAGGCGCTCACCAACGCCATTGTGCGCGCGACGCTCTGGATGCAGACAGCTTCGATCGACGACATCGCCGCCAACGTGCCGCCCGAGCATATGCTCGGCGAGAAGGGGCTCTATCTTGCGTCATACAAGAAGATGCATGAGGCGCACTCGCCCGACGGCCTGATCACCAAGGAAGGCGCGCAAATCGTGCACGACGTGCTCGCCGCGTTCCTGCCGGAGGTGAAGGCCGCCAACATCAAGGTCGAGGATACCTACGAGAACAAATTCGTCGAGGCGGCGCTGAAGAAGTGGCAAGGCAAGATGTGAGGTGCCGCAGCCGCTTCATGCGGCTGGCGCATGTGAGACTTTTCCCCAATGCGTGACGGAGCGACGCACGACGTGCGTGCATGCGCTATGCTGAGCCCCTGAATGACTGGGGGACACCATGACTGCCATTCAAGACGCTGCTGCCGCCGCATCGGACCGGCCCGACACCACCGCCATGAGGGCGCTCGCCGCCTCGACCATCGGCTATGCGATGGACGGCTTCGATCTGCTCATCCTCGGCTTCATGCTGCGCGCGATCTCGGCCGATCTTAGCCTCACGCCGGCGCAGGCCGGATCGCTGATCACCTGGACGCTGATCGGCGCGGTCGTGGGCGGGATCCTGTTCGGCATTCTCTCCGACTACTACGGCCGCGTGCGCGTGCTGACCTGGACCATCCTGCTGTTTGCGGTGTTCACCGGGCTGTGCGCCTTCGCGCAAGGCTACTGGGACCTGCTGATCTACCGCACCATTGCGGGGCTCGGGCTCGGCGGCGAATTCGGCATCGGCATGGCGCTGGTCGCCGAGACGTGGCCGCCGAAGCAGCGGGCGCGCGCGTGTTCCTATGTGGCGCTCGGCTGGCAGGCCGGCGTGTTGCTCGCCGCGCTCACGGTGCCGCTGATGCTGCCGGTGATCGGCTGGCGCGGCATATTCATCGTCGGCCTGATCCCCGGCCTCGTCGCGTTCGCGGTGCGCTGGTACGTCGGCGAGCCGAAGATCTTCACCGACCACGTCGAGAAGGCGCGCAGCACGATGCCGGTGAGTCTGCTGGTGAAGGATGCGGCGACCACCAAGGTCAGCATCGGCATGTTCATTCTCTGCGCGGTGCAGAACTTCGGCTACTACGGCCTGATGATCTGGATGCCGAGCTATCTCTCCACCAAGTTCGGCTTCGGCCTCACGCAGTCCGCGCTATGGACCGCCGTCACCGTGCTCGGCATGGCCTTCGGCATCTTCGCGTTCGGGCATTTCGCCGACCGCGTCGGCCGCCGCCCGGCCTTGCTCACGTTCCAGGCCGGCGCGTTCGTCATGGTGCTCGTCTACTCGCAGCTCACCGACTCCATGGCACTGCTGGTCGGCGGCGCCGTCATGGGCATCTTCGTGAACGGCATGCTCGGCGGCTACGGCGCGCTGCTCGCGGAACTCTATCCGACGGAAGCGCGCGCCACGGCCGAAAATGTGCTGTTCAACCTCGGCCGCGGGGTGGGCGGCTTCGGACCGCTCGTGGTGGGCGCGCTTGTGGCCACCTATTCGTTCACCGCCGCGATCGCGTTGCTCGCCCTGATCTATCTGGTTGACATCGTGGCCACGCTGTTCCTGATACCGGAACGCAAAGGCGAGCCGCTGACCTGACTCCAAGAAAAACGCCCGGGACTTTCCAAGAACAAGATGGCACAAATCACCGAAGTCTCGGGCGGCGCAACGCGCACGAACGACCTGCGCATCATTCCGCTCGTCTGCTCGGCGCACTTCGTCAGCCATTTCTACATTCTGGTGCTGCCGCCGCTGTTCCCGTTCATCCGGGATTTCTACGGCGTCAGTTACACTGAGCTCGGCTTCGCGCTGACCGCGTTCAACGTCACGACGGCGCTCTGCCAGACGCCGGCGGGTTTTCTGGTGGACCGGGTCGGACCGCGGCTGGTGCTGATCGCGGGGCTTGTGCTGGGCGCGGCGTGTCTGGTCGTGGTGGGGCTGGTTCCGTCGTTCTGGCTGATGGTCGCGATGTTCGCGCTGCTCGGCATTGCGAACGGCGTCTATCACCCGGCCGATTACGCAATCCTGTCCCAGCTCGTGTCGCGTCAGCGTGCCGGACAGGCCTTTTCGCTGCACATCTTCGCGGGCTTTCTCGGCACCGCCGTCGCGCCCGCCAGCATGCTGCTGCTGCAGCGCGCGCTCGGCTGGCAGGGCGCGTTTCTGGCAGCCTCCGTGCTCGGGCTCATCGTGGCGCTCGCCATGCTGCTGCAGCCGACCGCGCTGTTCGAGCCGGCCGCAAAGCCCGCCCGAAAGGTCGAGGAGCGCGTGGACAGCACACAGCAAGGATGGCGGCTGCTGCTGTCCGGGCCGATTCTCCTGAATCTCTTGTTCTTCGTCATGATCACGTTCGCCACCACGGGCGTGCAGAACTATTCGGTGGTCGCACTCGGCGAAGCCTTCGGCACGCCGCTCGGCATCGCCAATACGGCGCTCACCGCCAACCTGATGCTGAGCGCATTCGGCGTTCTGGTCGGCGGCTGGGTCGCCACGCGGGTCACGCGGCACGAATGGGTCGCGGCGTTTTCCTTCGCCGGCATCGCCGTGACCGCCGCCGTGATCGGCGCCGCCGATCTCGGCTTCGTCGTTCTGATGATCGTGATGTCGCTCAACGGCTTCACCAACGGGCTGATGCAGCCGTCACGCGACATGATCGTGCGCGCGGTGACGCCGGAGGGGCAGTTCGGCAAGGTGTTCGGCTTCGTCACCACCGGCTTCAACATCGGCGGCATCATCGCGCCGTTCCTGTTCGGCTACCTGATGGACCATGGCCATCCGCAGGCGGTGTTCTTTCTGGTCGCGGGCTTGAGCCTGCTCGCGATCCTGACCCTCATCCCGAACTTCGTGCGCCGCCGCGCCGCGCTGGAGCGCTCCTGATTGCTGGCTTGCCGGAGTTACTAGATTGGAATAATTTCAATCTATGCGACTGACCGAGCAGACTCGCTACGCGCTGCATGTGCTCGCCTATTGCGCGGCCCAGCACCCGACGCTCGCCAAAGTCGCGGCGATCGCCCGCGGAACCGGCATCACCGAGCAGAACATCTTCAAGTTGATCAAGACGCTGGCCAAGGCCGGTCTGGTCGAGACCATCCGCGGGCCGCATGGCGGTGTGCGCCTCGCGATGACGCCGAGCGCGATCCGTGTCGGCCAGGTGATCCGCGCGGTCGAGCCGCGCTTCAAGGCGTGTGGACCGCTCGATCAGATCATGTCGAATGCGCCGGTCTCGGCGGTGGAGCGCGAGCTCGACCGCACCATCGGGCGCGGCATCGCGGCGTTCATGGAAACGCTGGACAAGACCTCGATCGCCGCGCTGGTGGCGAAGACGCGCCCCGCCAACGCGGCTTAACCCTTCAACTCGGCGACCGCCGCTTTCGCGCCCTTCGCGATGACGCGCGCCAGTGCATCGGTGACCACCCTGCGCAAGCGCGGATCGGCGGCAAGCTCGGCGGTGAAGATCTCGCGCACGTCGAGCAGCGCACGGGCGAGGCGCTCTGCGACCAGTCCGGCCTGATCAGCGATTGCGCGCAGCCGCGCCGAGAGAGGATCGCGCACGTCGATCGGCTTGCCGTGTTCGTCAATGCCCGTCACGTAGCGCATCCAGCCCGCGACACCCATGACCAGCCGGTCGATCGGCGCGCCCGCGGCGAGCCGGTCACGGATGGTGCCAAGCAGGCGCTGCGGCAGCTTCTGCGAGCCGTCCATGCAGATCTGCCAGGTGCGGTGGCGCAGCGCCGGATTCTCGTAGCGTTCGAGCAGCGCGCGCTTGTAGGCCGCGACATCGGCACCGGGTGGCATCTTCAGCGTGGTCGCGGCATCATCCATCACGGCCTGCGCGAGCCGGCGGTAATTCGCGTCCGTCATGGTGTCGGCGACGGTCTCGTAGCCTGCGAGATAACCCAGATAGGCAAGCGTCGAGTGGCTGCCGTTCAAGAGCCGCAGTTTCATGTTCTCGTAGGGCGCGACGTTGCTCACGAACTCTGCGCCGGCGATCGACCAGTCGGGCCGCAGTCCGCGCGAAAAGCGATCCTCGATCACCCATTGGGTGAACGGCTCGGTGACGACCGGCGTGGCGTCCTCGAGCCCGAGCCGCGCCGAGATCGACTCGCGGTCATCATCTGTTGTCGCCGGCGTGATGCGATCGACCATCGTGGCGGGGAACAGCACCTCGTTGCGGATGAAGCCGGCGAGGGCCTTGTCGCGCAGCGCGGCGAACCGCGTCACGATGCCGGCGACTGTGCGCCCGTTATGCGGAAGGTTGTCGCAGCACAGCACCGTGAATGCAGGTATCTGCGCCTCATGGCGGCGGCGCACTGCCTCGACCAGGAACCCCGGCACGCTGCGCGGCTCCCCCGGATGGCTAAGGTCATGCACGATATCCGGGTGCGTCTCGTCGAGCACCGTGGTGGCCGGATCGTAGCAGTAGCCCTTCTCGGTGACCGTGAGCGTGACGATCATTGCGGCGGGATCGCACAGCGCATCGAGCAACGCCGCCGGACTTTCCGGCGCGACCAGCACATCCTTGAC
>JBAVXH010000047.1:0-6357 GCA_049698215.1 Xanthobacteraceae bacterium
GGCGAAGGCCGCGGCGCCGGCGGCCAGGATGCCCGGCCACCCAACACCTCGTGCGCCCCAGCGGGATACCCGGAGATACGCCATCTCGGTCCGATTGCTGTTGAGTATCTGCATAACACCGCTAAGATAGTCGCGTCTGATATAGTGCAGCGATATTGAGTTTAGTAACTCTGAAACGTTCGGTCCGCAAGGGGGCGGCTGATGGTTCGTTCGCGGCAGGCGGAAAAGCCGGTTCCCAAAAGCGTGGAACTGCGCAAGCGGGCGGGCGCCTGGCTGCAGGCGCAGCGCAAGGCGGCGGGGCTCTCGCAGATCGAGCTCGCGCAGCGGCTGGACCTCAAGTACTACACGTTCATCTCGCAGGTCGAAAACGGCTTCGGCCGCGTGCCGAGCGACAGCATGGAAGCGTGGGCGCGCGCGCTCGGGATCGCGCCGCCGGTGTTCGCGCGCGAGCTGCTCGCCTACTACGAGCCGGAACTGCACAAGCTGTTGTTCGAGGTGAAGACATGAGTGTCATCGATTTTCCGAAGCCGGCCCGCGACTGGCGCGCCGACGAGCTGCAACAGCTGGTCTCGCTCGCCGATGCGGCGCGCTTCTCCTGGGGCACCGGCGCGACCGAGCGCGGCGAACCGCAGTTCTATGTCATCGGACCCGCGCCGGAGCACGGCTGCGTGCTGTGCGTCTCGCGGCTCGCGCAGGGCTACGTGCTGGAGGACGGCAGCGGCCGACTGATCGGCGAAGCGCCCGCGCTGGATCGCTTCGCGGTGGAGGCGGCGCGCGCCGCCATTCGCGGCAGCCGCTCGTTCGTATCGCGCATCATGGTTGCGTGGATCACGCTGCGGCTGACGATCGAGGAAAGGCTCGAGCCGATCCTCGAGGAGAGCGAGGAAATGCTGGCGCGCTACGCGCCGCAGATTGCGGCATTCATCTAACTACGCCGCGGCCGCATGCGCTGCCGGCTGATCGAGCGGCGCCGCCCAGGCGTCGTAGCCGTAGAGCCAGCTCGTGTCGCCCGACCCTTCGCGCATCCAGGTATTGGCGCTGGAGATCGCCTGGATCACCGAGGTGCGCGGCTTGCGGTGCGCCTCGTAGCGCGCGAACGCGCCTTCGATGTCCTCAGCCTCGACCGCCGCAAGGCAGCGCGCCACCACCGCCGCGTCCTCGATCGACGTCGCCGCTCCTTGAGCCATGTATGGCGTCATCGGGTGGCAGGCATCGCCGAGCAAGGTGACACGGCCATCGCTCCAGCGCGGCAGCGGCTCGCGCTCGAGGATCGCCCACTTGTGGCAGTCCGGACAGGCGCCGAGCACGGCGCGCACATCCTCGTGGAAGCCCTGATAAGCGGCGCGTAGTTCCTCCACATCTCCTTTCGCGGACCACGACTCACGGGTGATCCATTCGCCCGGCTCCGGCACGCTGGTGACGAAGTAGACTTCCGAGCGCGCTTTCGTCGTGTAGTAGATCACGATATGACGGTCGACGCCCCACCACTTGGTGCGCGAGCGGCCGATGTCGCGGTCCATCAGCGCCGCCGGAAACACCGCCCGGTAGGCGATGCGGCCTTTGTGGATCGGCTCGTCCGGCCCAACGATGATGTCGCGCACCGTCGAATGCACGCCGTCGGCGCCGATCACGGCATCCGCCTCGGCGCGGGTGCCATCGGCGAACGAGAGGGTCGCGCGGCCTTGCGCCTGATCGAGGCCGGTGAGCTTCTTGCCGAGATGGATGATCTCGGGAGGCAGCACCGAGGCGAGCGCGCCGTGCAACTCGGCGCGGTGCATGCACAGATACGGCGCGCCGTAGAGGCTTTCCGGCATCGGCAGTTCGCGCGTGATTTCGCCGGTGTCGCCGATGCGATTGAGATGCGAGTCGGGCGCGAACGAGGTCTCGCGCAGCCGCGCCTCAATGCCGATGCCGCGCAGCACCTTCATCGAGTTCGGCATCATCTGGATGCCGGCGCCGATGCGCGCAAAGCGGCTCGCCTGCTCGTAGACCTGCACGTCGAAACCGATCTGCCGCAACGTGGCGGCGGCCGCGAGGCCACCCATGCCGGCGCCGACGATGGCGATGGAGCGCTTGCGCATACTCTTCGGCTACTTCTTCTCGATGCCGGCCTTGACGATGACGTCGTCCCATTTCTTCACGTCGGCCTTGAACAAAGCCATCAGCTCGTCGGGCGAGCTCGGCCGCGCCTCGATGCCCATCTCGAGCAGCCGCTGCTTCACGTCAGGCAATGCCAGCACCTCCTTCAGCGCCGCATTGACCACGCTGACGACGCGCGGCGGCGTGCCGCGCGGCGCGAACACGCCGTTCCAGGACGTCACTTCGTAGTTCTGCACGCCGGCCTCCGCGACGGTGACGAGGTTCGGCATGGAGGCCGAGCGCTTCGGCCCGGAGGTCGCGAGCAGCCGCAATTTGCCGTCGTCGACCTGGCCTTTCACAGCGGCCGGAAAGTCCACCATCATGTGCACGTCGTCGCGCAGCAGCCCGACCACGATGTCGGGCGAATTGCGGAACGGCACGATCTGCACGTCGATGCCGGCGGCCGTCTTGAGCAACTCGGCGCCGAGATGCTGCGTGCCGCCGACATTGACGGTGCCGACATTGAGCTTGCCGGGCGCGGCCTTCGCGGCCGTGACGAAATCGGCGAGCGTCTTGTACGGCGCCGCCGCGTTGACGGCGAACACGAGGTCGAACGTGCCGAGCGTCGAGATCATGTCGAACTCGGTCACCGGATCGAACGGCAGCTTGTTGAAGATCGCGGCGCTGATCGCGGTGCCGTTGGTGACCAGCCCGAGCGTGTAGCCGTCCGGCGGCGCCGAGAGCACCGCCTTGGCGGCGCTGATGCCGCCCGCGCCCGGCATGTTCTCGATCACGAAGCGCTGGCCGAGCCGCTCGCCGAGCTTGTCGGCAATGATGCGCGAGGAGACATCCGCGACGCCGCCGGCACCGAACGGCAGCACGATCCTCACCGGGCGGTCCGGGTAGGTTTGTGCGTTCGCCGGCGTGGCCGCCAGCGCGGCAATCAGCGCGGCCGCGAGCCGCAGCACGGTCCCCCTCATGGTCGTCTCCCTCGTTTCTTCTTCTGGCGCACTAATTCTTCTTCGGCTCCCAGCGATACGCCTTGGCGCAGGCACCGCCCATCAGCATGGCGCGCTCCGAATCGGAGAGCCGCTTCGTTTCGAGGAACGGCTTCACGCCCTGCTCGTAGTTGACGACCGCGAAGGCGCGCGTCCAATCCGTGCCCCACAGGCACCGCTCGAAGCCCCACGCATCGAAGATGCGCGCCAGCGGATCCCAGATATCGTTGTAGGGATACGGCTCCTTCGAGAGCGTGCAGGCGCCGCTCACCTTGATCACCACGTTCTTGCGCTTGGCAAGCTCCAGCACCTTCGGCAAGTCCGCCCACGGCTTGTCCGGCGCGGGCGGCGTGCGCGGCTGCAGGATGGCGAGATGATCGATGATGAAGCGCGTGTCGGGATGGCGGTCAATCAGCGCCGTGCCGTTGTCAAGGTTCGCCCAGCACAGCAGGTTGACCGGCAGGTCGGACGTGACGGCCGCGCGCGCGATGCGGTCGAAGCCCGCATCGTCCGGCGCGCGCTTGTGCTCCGCCGTGTACATGATGCGGATGCCGACCGCGCCCGGCGTCTTCTTCCAGTCGGCGACGACATCGGCGACGCCCGCATTGTCCGGGTCGACCGGCTTGACGATCGCCATCCGGCCGGGATGCGCGCGCTGCACCTCTTTCGCGTAGCTGTCGTCGTAGCGGTACATCGAGAACGCCGAGATGAAGATCGCGCCGTCGACGCCGACCTTGTCCATCGCCGCCACCATCTCGTCGCCGGTGACGTGCGGCGGCCAGTTCGGCACCGTCGCCCACGGGCGCTTTTCCGTGTTCGCCTCATAGGCGTGGACCTGGGAGTCGATGATCATCGGGACGTTTCCTGTTGTGTTTAGGAGGCGAGTTTTGGGTTGGACGAGGGGCGGATGTCTAGGGGGCTAGCGCTTCGTGGTGTGAGCACAAGCATGAATAGTAAATGCATGGCCCTTCATAGAAGCAGCTAGAGTGCAATAACCGCGAAGCAAATATAACTGCACGCGATGATCGCTTCGCGCAAAGCATCATGCCTTTCAGCTCTTTTCGCGCTTGCGATTGCAGCCTCGAAATACGTGAGTGCCAGAGCAATATAAAGTAATGCGTAGACACTCATCTTGTAATCTCCTTCGACCTCTCGTCACTACTGCAGGTGATAAGGGGGCCTTCGGGCGGGCACCTCCTTCGGAAAAATTTTTTCGTGAAAAGTGCTCGGCGCCGACCGAATTCAACTCCTACATAGATGTGGGACGGTCGGCTGGCGCGTGGGGAGGAGAGTGAGCTCATCCTCCTGCAAAGAGGAAAGCCATGACTCCGAACCATCTGCGGCGCTTTATTGATCAGTGTACAGCAAGCCAGCTTGCCCTCTGGGTCAAGAAACAAACGCTGGTTGCCCGTACCCATCGTAATTTTCTCGCCAGGCGATTTGGAAGCCAAGATTTATCCAACTCAACGCCCATCGGACTTCCGGACGAGGACGCG
Organism: Xanthobacteraceae bacterium; assembly: GCA_049698215.1. GTDB lineage: Bacteria > Pseudomonadota > Alphaproteobacteria > Rhizobiales > Xanthobacteraceae > PALSA-894. The sequence continues at coordinate 4,574 of JBAVXH010000047.1, forward strand.
ATCGTCAACGAGGCGATTGAACGCGTACTGGGTGAAGGGGTGGGATTTGTATGGGATGGGGTGGGCGACTTCGACACGTTCTTTCGCAGATGCATCATCAAAAGCATGGAGATCCTCCGCGGAGAGGAAAGAAAATACCGCTCGCGCGCGCTCAAGACAGAAGTCGTCGCGCTCAATTTCTTGCCCGCACAGTTGTCGGCTCACGAGGTCCACAACAAATTTGCTGCGGACATCGCCAGACGCCCAGACGTGTACAAACGCGCGTTGGCAACCGCCATCGTTGAAAACCGCATGGGTGTCACGATGAAGAACTACATGGAGAGGTTGCCGACCTATTCCGAACTCAAGATGACGACGGCGGAGATCGCCGAAGATCTTGGGGTAAAGCCTGGAAGCGTTGATCCATATCGGCAGCGTCTTCGCGGCCTTATCAAGGACCAGGATGGCGATTGAACCGTTCCCTCGACAGGCGCTTCCTAAGATAGGGTGTTACAATGACGACGGCTCACACTATGCAATTTAGTTTCGAGGAGCTGGCTCGAACTATTCGAGAAGGTGCGCTGCCAGATGGTAGCGATACCAGCGATACTGAGCTTCTCGATATGCTCGCCGAGGCGTTGGACAGGCTCGACGAAATGCAGATCGATCATCTTTTCGAGGTGACCGGCGACGGTTCGGCCATTGCTGAACGTACGGCCGCCAAGCTGATTTCAGTTGAGACGCTCGATGGCTCGTATTCGAGCGACACCAGCTGGGCTTGTGACGTGGTGACTTTCGACAATTCTGACCAGACGGCCGTTTTCTTTGAATTCACATGTTCAGAGAGCTTGTGGCTGGAGAACGGCACCTGTGACTTTTCTTTTGTCCATGAGGTTTTCAAAGGAGCAGACAATGCCGCGCCTCATGAGACGCAGTCGCCGCATACATTCGTCTGGGTTATCGACAATTACGATGCTCCGCGACCATGGAATGGATATTTCGACGACAACTACCTCCCAGACGGGAATCCTATTATTTCAACCAGTTCGTGGCATACAGCCCTGAGCACAGTTGGTGGAAAGACGTGTGCGCAATCGTTTCGGAAGGCGTTGCCGACCGCTGACTTGGCGTCACTCGCGATCGCAAATGTTCAACGAGGTCGACCAGAGTGGAGCGAAACCGAGTCTGACTGAAATGATGAGGAGGACCCATGCAACAACAGCCCTCCTCTTGGAAAATGGTGCCCAGGAGAGGACTCGAACCTCCACGGCTCTCACCGCTAGTACCTGAAACTAGTGCGTCTACCAATTCCGCCACCTGGGCATCAGGCGCGACAGACATATGGCCGGGCGTTTCGCCTTGTCAACGCTCCCTTGTCCAGGCGCTATCGGATCGCGTATGCGTGCCCATATGCGCCGCTCGTCCCCGCGAAAGCGGGGACCCAGGGCCAAGAATCTGGATGCCCGCCTTCGCGGGCATGAGCGGAAGCGTCAATAGCAGGACTACCCCATGACCGAAATTCCCACCGAAACGCTGGTCACGGTGTTCGGCGGCTCGGGCTTCCTCGGCCGCCATGTGGTGCGCGCGCTCGCCCGCGAGGGCTACCGCATCCGCCCCGCGGTGCGCCGGCCCGATCTCGCGGTCCACCTGCAGCCGATGGGCCGCGTCGGGCAGATCCATCCCGTGCAGGCAAACCTGCGCTACCCGGCCTCGGTCGAGGCGGCGGTGCGCGGCGCCGACGTGGTGATCAACCTCGTCGGCATCCTGTTCGAACGCGGCAAGCAGCGCTTCGAGGCGGTGCAGGC
>JBAVXH010000048.1:0-1501 GCA_049698215.1 Xanthobacteraceae bacterium
AGGCCCACGCGCGCGACACGATCGCGGCGGGCGCTGGGCTGGTCGATAAAGCGGTCGCACTCGCGATGGTGCGCGAGGCGCCGGAGCGCATTCGCGATTTGCTTGCCTATGGCGTGCCCTTCGACAAGGACCTGCAAGGCCGTCTCGCGGTCGACCTGGAAGCCGCGCATTCGGCGCGGCGCATCGTGCATGTGCGTGGCGATCAGGCCGGCCGCGCCATCATGGCGGCGCTCACCGCAGCGGTGCGCGAGACGCCGAGCATCCGCATTCTCGAAGGCTATGTTGCCGAGGACCTGATCGGCGACGGCCAGCGCGTGACCGGCGCTCGCGTGCGCGGCCCCAATGGCAGGCTCGTCGCGATGTCCGCTCGCATGGTGGTGCTCGCGACCGGCGGCATCGGGCATCTCTATGCGGTCACGACCAACCCGGGCGAAGCGCGCGGACAGGGGCTTGCCATCGCGGCACGCGCCGGTGCGGTCATCGCCGATCCCGAATTCGTGCAATTCCATCCGACCGCAATCGACATCGGCCGCGACCCCGCGCCGCTCGCCACCGAGGCGATCCGCGGCGAGGGCGCGACGCTGGTGAACCGCGCGGGCCAGCGCTTCATGTTGAGCATCCATCCCGATGCGGAGCTTGCGCCGCGCGACATCGTCGCGCGCGGCGTGTTCGCAGAGATTGCCGCCGGGCGCGGCGCGTTCCTCGATGCGAAGGCGATCCCGGATTTCGCGCAGCGCTTCCCGGGCGTCACGGCAAGCTGCCGCGGCCCCGGCATCGATCCGCAGCGCGACCTGATCCCGATCGCTCCGGCGGCGCACTATCACATGGGCGGCGTTGCGACCGGCGCGCGCGGCCGCACCTCTCTGGAAGGCTTGTGGGCCGCGGGCGAGGTTGCTTGTACGGGCGCACATGGCGCAAACCGGCTAGCATCGAACTCACTGTTGGAGGCGGTCGTTTTTGCCGGGCGGATCGCGGAGGATGTTGCGGGCTTGGCGGCTCGGCCGAGCGGACATGTGCCGCACGCGCTCTCGAAAGATGTTCCAAACCGCCCGGTCGATCCCACACGTGAGCATGTCTTGCGCGAACTGATGTCCGCGCATGTTGGCGTAATCCGCGATGCGGATGGCCTGAAACATGCGCTCGCCGAAATCGCGCGGATCGAGCGCGACAATGCCCGCGTCCCGCAACTGCGCAACATGGCAACCGCCGCGCTGCTCGTCACCGCAGCCGCATTGCGACGCACCGAGAGCCGCGGCGGGCATTTCCGCGCGGACTTCCCCGTCAGCGATCGCGCGCAGGCGAAGCGCACATTCATGACTCTCGCGGAGGCGCGCGCCATCGCTGCTTCGGTCATTCCGGCTGCGCGGGCCGTCGCATGAGCCCCCTGCTCCATCCCGACGCCTTCCTCTCCCCGCTCGAAATCGAAGCCGCGGTGAGGCGCGCGCTCGCCGAGGACCTCGGCCGCGCCGGTGACGTGACCTCCACCGCGACGGTGCCGGCC
>JBAVXH010000049.1:0-5529 GCA_049698215.1 Xanthobacteraceae bacterium
GGCGGGCGCCGCTCCGCAAGTTGCAGGAACTGCTGGCTGCCGCGCGCGTCGCGCCCGACGCGGCGGCGCTGGACCGGCTCGAACGCGACGCCGACGTGGCGTTTGACGCCGTCTATGCGCAGGGCATCAAGGACGGGCTCTCGGGCTCCGCGCTGACCAGCTTCAACCTGGGACTTTCCGAACTGCACCGGTGTATTGAGGCGAGGCGCGCAGCGCTGGCCGCAGGCTGATTTTCGCCGGGATGTCGTGCGAGCGTGCGCGTGAGGAGTATCCCATGGTCGATTTTCCAACTCGCCGTTTCGTGCTGACAACGAGCGCGCTCGCTGCCGGCGGTCTCCTTCCACTTGACGCGGCGCTCGCCCAGGCGCCGCTCACTCCGACGCCGGAATGCCATGACGGCGATTCCGCGACCCTGCGTCAGACCGAAGGGCCTTTCTTCAAGCCATCCTCGCCCGAGCGTGCGGACCTGGTCGAGCCGGGCATGGCCGGGCAGCCAATCGAGCTTGTCGGCTTCGTACTCACGCGCGGCTGCAAGCCGGTGGCGAACGCCGTCGTTGACCTCTGGCACGCCGACAACACGGGCGATTACGACAATTCCGGCTTCCGCCTGCGCGGGCATCAGCGCGCCGACGCCGAGGGGCGCTACCGGTTTCGCACCATCGTTCCGGGCGCCTATGAAGGCCGCACGCGCCACTTTCATGTGAAGGTCGCGCCGCCCAGCGGGCGGCTGCTGACGACACAGCTCTATTTCCCGGGTGAGCCGAACAACCGGAAGGATGGCCTGTTCCGCCGCGAGTTGTTGATCCGCACGGCGAAAAACCAGGGATCGCTCGCCGGGCGCTTCGATTTCGTCCTCGACATGCGTTAGAACCGCCACGCAAGCAGGGGGGAGCGAATGGCCGAAGCGCAGGCAGCCCAGAGAGCATTTCAGGTTTCGTGGGACCAGTTGCATCGCGATGCGCGCGCTCTCGCATGGCGGCTGACGTCGGTCGGCCACTTCGAGGCGATCGTCTGTGTCACGCGCGGCGGGTTGGTTCCGGCCGGGATCGTGGCGCGAGAGCTGGAAATCCGCCTGATCGAGACGGTGTGCGTCGCGAGCTACCACGACTACAAGACGCAGGGCGCGCTAAGCGTCATCAAGGGGGTGGCGGATTCGATCACCACGATCGGCGGCGGAGCAGGGCAGGGGGTGCTGATCGTCGACGACCTCGTCGACACCGGCAAGACCGCCAAAATCGTGCGCGACATCCTGCCGAAGGCGCACTTCGCGACCGTCTATGCGAAGCCGATGGGCCGGCCGATGGTCGACACCTTCATCACCGAGGTGTCGCAGGACACCTGGATCTATTTCCCCTGGGACACCGGCCTCGCCTTCCAGCCGCCGATCCGCAACGGGGCGGCGTGATGCAAGTCAAAGCCAACGGCATTGCGATCAACTACACGATCGATGGTGCACAGGGCGACTGGCTCGTCCTCTCCAATTCACTCGCCACCAACCTGTCGATGTGGGACGCGCAGGCGCGCGAATTCTCCGGCTCGTTTCGCGTGCTGCGCTACGACCAGCGCGGCCACGGCAAGACCGAGGCGCCTCCCGGACGGTACAGCTTCGACACGCTGATCGCCGACGCGCTCGCGCTGATGGACGCGCTGCGCATCGAACGCGCGAATGTCTGCGGCCTCTCGATGGGCGGTGCGACCGCGCTGGGACTGGCGCAACGCCATCCCGACCGTGTTGCGCGTGCGGTCGTGTGCGATTCAGGCTGCGCCTCGACGCCGCAAAGCGCGCAGCAATGGGAGGAGCGCATCGCGGCCGCGCAGCAGGGCGGTATGGAGCCGCTGGTCGAGCCGACCGTGGCGCGCTGGTTTCCGCCCGACATCGTCGCGACAAACCCGCCCTATCTCGACACCGTGCGCGCGATGATCCGCACCACGCCGGTCAACGGCTTCATCGGCTGCGCGGCGGCGCTGGCGGATCACGACTTCCGCTCCGCTGTCGCCGCCACGCAGCCCGCGGTGCTTTTCCTTGCCGGCGAGAAGGATGCCGGAGGCGCGGTGCCCGCTGCGATGAAGGGCCTGCATCAGGCGCTGCCCGGCTCGCGTTACGTGGAGCTCGCCGGGGCCGGGCACATCTCCAGTCTCGATGACCCGGCCGGGTTCAATCGCGCGCTGCGCGATTTTCTTCGAGCATGATCCCGAAAAGCATGTCCTCGACCCCGATCGGGGATGGATACCGGTTTTCGGAAAAGATCATGCTCAGGAAGGATCACGCTGACTAGCGCTTCTGGAACGTCGCCTTGATGTGCCAGCCGACCGCGGCCGCTGAGGGCCCCAGATGGTTGAGCACGCGCGGCGGGTCATAGAGCGCGCCGGAGATGAAGAGCACGAAAAGGATCATGAGCTTGGACATGGCGACCTCGATCGTACGGGGTTGAGCGAGGGAGCCCTCCTGTCCAGAGGGCTTCCCGCATGGTCAATCGTCGATCGGCGAACGGTCTTGACCGTATCCTCGCAGCGGCTCTCTTCAGCCCACGCTTCCCGTCCTTGATCCAACAGCATCCGCGGGAGGTTCGCCCGCTGTTGCGATGACGAAGCGTTCAAGTAAGGCCGCTGCTACGGCTTCCGGTCCATCAACTGCCCGCGCCGCCTTTGCTTCAGCCGCACCCGCGGGGTCGCGTTCGACACCGCCTGCCTGTCGCAAGATCAAGCGCCCAGTTTCCGGTTCGCCCGGTACTTCTCAAGTGGCATTCACGTCAGTTCAGTGAGACAAAGTTCAGGCGGCGGCGCGAAGCTCCATAGCCTCGCCGACCTGCTGCTGCCAGGCCGCGAGCGTGGCCTTGGCCTGCCGCTCGATCACCGGCCGCATATTCTCCAGAAGCCGGATTGCGGCTTCGCGATAGCTTTCCACCGCCTCGATGGTGAGCTCAGACGGACCGCGGTCGATGAACTCGAGCGCAACGTCGAGCAACGGCACGCACTCGGCGATGGTCGTCGTCTTGGAGCGGGTGAAGCGGGTGGCCGCGACGTCGTAGGCGTCACTGATCGGCTGAACGTTTGGCATTTGAACCTCCGTGCCAGGTGTTCGAAAGACACGTGGAGGCTATCACGCAAGCGGCGTGTGTAAAGTGTAAGTTATTGAAATATCTCAGTAATTTCGACTAGTCGGAGTTCTGTCAACCTCCTGATCGGTCGACATTTTTCGCCTAAGGCGAGTTTTTTTGCCAGCGTTTCCGTCAAGTTCCGTTAGCAGATCGCTAATACTGGCATACCTTTTCGTTGCGGAAGGCGGCCGCACAGCAGAGGCCGCGACGGCAGCCGCCACGTCCGCTATGATGCCGCCACCACGAGCGAGGAGGACCCGATGGACGCCGTCACCCCGAAGGACAAACAGGCCGGAGTGGAAGGCCACTCGCACATCGTGCGCCCGGCCGAGATGGACTGGCGGCCGACGAGCTTTCCGGGCTGCGAGGCAAAGCCGCTCTATGTCGATGCCAAGAACGGGATTGCGACGCTGCTGATGAAGTTCGCGCCCGGCGCCGTGCTCCCCGACCACGAGCATGTCATGGTCGAGCAGACCTACGTGATCTCCGGCACGCTGGTCGACAAGGAGGGCCCTGCCGAGGGGTTGACCGTCGGCCCCGGCGAGTTCGTCTGGCGCGAGCCGGGCAGCCGCCACGCGGCGACCACGCCCGAGGGCGGGCTGATGATCGCGATGTTCCAGATCCCGAACAAGTTCTTCCAGAAGGACGGCCGCGTCACCGACCAGCACGGACACGACTGGGACGAGATCTGGGGCGCGATCGGATTACGCCGCGCCGGATAGCGCGCGTATCTCGAACCTCATCCTGAGGAGCGATCCGAAGGATCGCGTCTCGAAGGATGGCAACAGCTCCGCTGCGGGCCATGGTTCGAGACGCCGCCTTCGGCGGCTCCTCACCATGAGGACTGTTGGTGGGCGGCTCAAGCCGCCCGTTTCCGTTTCAGGAAGGGCGGCGTGCTAGACAAGGAATCACGCGGGCGTGGCGGAACGGTAGACGCAAGGGACTTAAAATCCCTCGGGGTTACTCCCGTGCCGGTTCGAGTCCGGCCGCCCGCACCAGCAGAATCAATAAGTTAGAATAGAGTCGCGCAAGCTGCCAAACCAGCGAATCGCCGCGGTGAACGAACAGTCAACACGGGGTAAGCCGGTGGCGCGCTACTTTGTGCTGGCGGCCCCGCAATCCGCCGACCCGGCAAACCGCACCAGCGCTACGGCTGCGAGCCGCTGGCAGCCTTGCTGGGCTGGACTTGCAGTTGAGTCGCGCCGTGCAATGGGCCCCATGGTCCGACGCGCGCGCACGGTGCCTGTCGCTGAAATCAGGGAGGACAGCTTTGTCGGATGATGACTCCGAACCTGATCCGGCTGCGGTGGCGGAATGGCAGCGCATCGTGGAAATCGAGCGCCAACGCCAAGTCCGACTTCGTCAGTTGCGTGACTGGATTTTCCCGCCACTGCAACAAGGAGTATTCTTTGTCGTCTTTCGCGGGATCGACCACCTCGCGGAAAATAGTGGCTGTGGTGGGGCCTTGGCGGACTTTTGGTGTTTGTGATCTTGAACCACGAGCTGCACGAGGCTCGGTACCGTTGGCGCTCGCCAATCGAGGTCCATGACCCCCACTCCCCCGAGCATTGGCTGAAACCGTGGGAGCGATAAGCTCCCGACGATAGATCGGGCGATGAGCGAATGGAGGGTACGGTGTTTCGATTGTTGATAACCGTTCTGATCACCGCATTGGGTTGTGAGGGCGCTTTTGCCGAAACTGATAGCTCGGCTGCTTCGGCAAATGCACTTGTTCCCTCCTGCCGCGCGTTTGCCGATGAGAACAGTCGTAGCCAAACCCTGTTTGACGACGGATTTTGCGGTGGCGTTGTTGTCGGGCTCGCCTATGCGGATCCGACGATTTGCGTACCGAAAGGCCTAGCATACCGCCAGTCTGTGCTCGTGGTCGTCCAATACATCGACCAGCGGCCCTCCAGAATGCATGAACCCTTCATTGAATTGGCCACCGAGGCCCTTCGGTCCGCTTGGCGATGCAAACGTGGTCAGCTGCCGATGTGGTGCACGACGACGTGTTCGGCTCGGTGAACGCTCGCGGCGGGCACGTGGACAGCGCCGTCGAACGGCTGATCGCAGCCGCCGAGAGCGGCAAATGGAAAACATTGGCGAGGCGACGGTCATGATCGAGCGGTGCTGCGGGCGCGGTGGTTTTGGCGCGCATCGATGGGTGACCAGCCGTTCCCAGCTTCGGCGGTAGCGGACAACTGCTGCATCCGTGACGCATGGATCGGTGCGGCGCCGCTCCGATGCCGGTGCCACGCGCCGGCGAAACGAAACGTGACTTGCAACTAGAGGGAGAGGGGCAGTAAGGTCTCCGATATTGCTCGTTCTCGAAAATATGGTGGTCAAAATGATTTCACGTCGAGCCGCAATCGTGGCTGTCTTGATCCTGTCATGTGGGCCGGCGCTCGCCCAGCAAGGCACGGTTCACATC
>JBAVXH010000050.1:0-10438 GCA_049698215.1 Xanthobacteraceae bacterium
GCCGGCAAGGGCGCCGCGATCCAGCGCCACTTCATGCACCGGCTCATCGAGGCCGGGCAGCCGCTGCGGCCGACGCCTTATTCGTACGTCCTGACGCCGCACAACATGGGCTTTCTGAGCGACAGCGCGCTTGCCGCAATGATGATCGGGAGGCACCCCGGTTACGCGCAGCCGATCATGATCACCCTTGGCGATCCGGCGTTCGCCAATCTGCTCGGCCGCAGCCAGATGACCGCCGAAGCCGATCAACTCATCGATTTCTATCGAAATCGGTTTGGCGATCATCTGCGCTTTCAGGGCGCGGGCAACATCATCCGATCGGCGGGCTTCCATTCATACGATACGGCGGTCAACTTCCTGCTCAACGCAGCGGCGCTGGCACCCATACTCACCAGCGGCGTTTTGACCGTGAACCCGAGCGATGTCTGCGCGCCGCCGCCCCCGTGGGGACAAACGGTGCCGCTACCGAACCAGACCCAGACCGGGATCAACGTCGCGACCGTGCTGCTGACCGCCGGCGATGCGCGTTACGTGTGCCTCTTCGATGGCGGCGTGAACGGCGGCGGCTACGACACGCATCAAAACGACCATCTCGGCGCGACCTCATCCGGCATCTTCAATCTCTGCACCGAGTTGGCTGCGCACATTCAGGACCCCGCGCTCCCGCTCGATCCGAACAAGATCAATCTCGACGACACCATGATCGTGATCAATACGGAGTTCGGACGCTGGCCGACTCCATCGGGAGGGCGCGATCACTGGCCATTGGGCTTCGCCCAGATCCTGATCGGCGGTCCGGTGAACGGCCCGCCGCCCAGCGGTCAGCAACGCGCTCCGCAGATTTCAGGCGGTATCGACACCTCATGGGGAGGCGCTCTCCCAATCCAGGTCGGTGGCCAGAGCGTGGCCGCACTCACTCCGACTGACCTGCATGCCGCTGTCCTGCTTGCGGCGGGCGTGGATCCGCTGGCGCAGGACAATTTCCATGTCGGAGTCGAGGGTTTAGGTCCCGCGATCGAGGGCAGTACCGATTTCGAGACATTGATCAACTTGCGAACCCGCGTCCTGGGAGTGCCGTAGGGAGGCCTACATGCATGGATTGAGACTGACGACGCTACTCGCGCTCGCGCTGGGCACGCAAATGACCCTCGTGGGCTGCGCGCTGTTTCCTCCGCCGGACGACAACGGGGATTTTTCGTTCGTACGCCAGGTCGTGCCGATGGTGCTGGGCCGCAAGGCCAAGGGCGCAGCCGAGGTCAAGCTCCTGGCTGATCTCATCCCGAAAGTGGGTCGCGACGGTGTCGTAGGCGTGCTGATGGAGCAGCCCGAATTCGTCAGATATTGGACCGATGCCATCGTCGACCATCTGCAGCTGCAGCGCGACGGCAACCGCGCGCAGGACCCAGCCTGCTTCGGCGACCCGCTGCGCACGACGCTCGTCACACGGGACCTGGCGGACCACGTTCGCACGCAGAGCCCGAACGATCCGGCGCCCGGCGGCGATTTCAATATGATCGATCTGATTGAGTCGGCCATCATGGCGGACGACCTGTCGGCGATCTACCAGGCCTACCCGATCCCGCTGACTGCCAGGATCTGGTGGGGGGCCGATCAGAACAAACGCCAGGACATCGCCACCGCGTTCAACCACACAATGGTCAATCGGCAGGTTGACTGCCTCCAGTGCCACAACAGCCGCTGGTCCTGCTCGGGCTTGATGCAATGCACCGCGGTTCAGGGCCCGCTCTGGAACCGCACCCACCCAATTCCTCTGGCATTGGAGGATGCGCTCTATGGCTTGCCCAATCCGAGCCTTCAGGGCTTTGCCAATCTCTTCCGTCAGGACCAGCTATCCGACGATCCGGGCAGCAGCACCAATACAGCGATCTCTCCCTGGGGAATGACCAGCGGCACCAAGACCTGCGGCAAGATGCTGACGACCCTGCCCGTCGATCCGACACCAATATCGAATTTGGACGCTGTCTTCGCAGGCGAGGTCGGCAAGCAGGTTGGCCTCATCAACATTGTGACGAAATTCAAGACCGGATCCGAAGATCTCAAGGCGCACGGTCTGACGGGAGTAGTTCCGAGCGGCGGCGGCCTGCCGGAAGTGCCCGCCACCCAGCTCGACCGGGGCTATGCCTATATGGTCGCGCTCACCATCACGGAAAACATCTGGCAGCAGTTGATGGGTGAGAAGCTCACCATCGTCAACTATTTCCCGCGCAACCCCGACGAACGCGACACGCTACGGACCTTGACCAATGTGTTCATCGGCAGCGGATTTTCCCTCAAGGATCTCATCGCGACCATTACGACCAACAGGCTGTTCAACCGCCGCGCCCCGGATGTTGCGAGCGGGACCACGTCGCATCGACTGAAGATGATCTTCGACCCATGGGTGGAGCACGACCCGCGTCTCGGCCCCGATCCCGACCCTCGTGTGCACAACAATAGCCAGGGCGACCTGGTTCACCGCTATTCGCCCAACAACCTGTTGCGATCGGTCGAAGCAGCACTCGGCTGGCCCGGCCCCAAGCGCTTCCCACACCCGACCGATTACCCGAACAGCCAGTTGGTCAAGGCAATCGGCCAATATACCTCCGACTACGAACCAGGCCTGCCAACCATGAGCTTTCAGGGATTGCTCAACTGGGAAAGTCAGCACGGAGTCTGCCAGAAACCTGTCGGCGTCACGACCGACTGGATCGACCGGCTGATCGACAGCGCCGTCCCGGCGTTCAATGCCGCCAACTCGATCAACCGCGCGACGCTCAAGGACGTGGTGCTGACGATGAAGGATTGGCTCATCGGCGAGCAAACCCTCTCGAGCGTCAATCGAATCAACGGCAACAGCGACGAGGAAAGAGCGCTTGCCTTGCTCTTCGGCGTGTCGACCAACACCTTCGGCGTCATCGACACTCCGACGAATGCTGTTCCTTTCCTGAAGGAGAAGGCGCGCCGATATTGCGGCGTGCTGCTCGAGTCGCCGCGCTTCATGCTGGCAGGTATCGAACCCTCGACCGGCATGACGCCGCCGCGCCTGCGCGTCTGCAATGGCACGCCGTGCACCTATGCGGAGATGTGCGCCGTCTATGGCGCCACGCTGGCGGCGACGGGAACGACCATCAATTGTCACGACAACTCCATCGATCTCACCATCGCCAACGATCCCTTTTGCACACAGGCTTTCTGCATGCCGGTCAGCTCCAACGCAGCGCGATCGTGCGAGCGCAATCCGCGCAATTGCAACGTGGGGCCGCTGACGCTCAGGATCCGCGAGGCGCGCGCCTGCGGAAGTGCTGGTTGCGGGCCCGACTGGATCGACAGCCGCAAGCCGTTGATGTTTGCGATGCTCGCCGAAGGGACGCGCGTGGCGTCGGTGCGCAACGCCGAGATCAAGCCGATTGATGCGACCGGTTATCGCCCCTTGCGACAGGGCGAAGTCCTGCCGGCCGGCGCTGTGCTGCGCCTGCCACCCGACGCAGTACTCGACACACGCGCGGACCGTCGGATTTTCGCGACACCCGCAACCGGCTTGCCGTCCAAGTTCACGCGCAACCAACGCCCGATCGATCGCGAGCTGATCGCGGGTGTCGAGCGCGGCTCGCCCGATGCGGTCGCCGCGTTGCTCAACCGGGGCGCAAACGTCAATACGCGCGACCGCTTCGGCGAGACGCCACTGATGAAGGCCGCTGCTGCGGGCAACCCCGCGATTGTGGAGCTTCTGTTGCGGCGCGGCGCCGACCTCGCGGCGCGTGACGCGCGCGATTTCACTGCCGCAGACGCCGCCGCTGCGCGCAAACAAGCGCCGATCGTCGCGCTATTGGCGAAACGCGGCTTGCTCGCCAAATCGGAGCGAGAGCGCGCCCAGGCACCGACTCCGGTTGCGGAGCCATCGTTTGTGCTGGTTGTCGGGAACAATCCGCCCCCCATCGACCGCACCCGGCTGACGCCTTTCGCCGCCTGGCAACTGGGCGAGAGCGGCGAACTGGGTCCCAAGATGCTGACCGAACCGGAACGCCGGACCGTGTTGGAGCAAATCAAGACGCGACGCGCACGAGAAACCGTTCGGCACACAGTGCAAGAGGCGGAGGCGGAGAGGCGGCGCTACATGCGGGAGGATTTCGCAAAGGAGCATCCCCACTTGGTGAAGAAGTAGGGCCGCTTTCTCGAAGGGCCGAAATCGCCCATACGGAGCGGGAACCTAGCCGTTGGTCCCTTCTTGCTGGGGATTCTGCAGCTTCGCCTCCAGCGCCGCAATCCGCGCCTTGAGCGCCTCGTTCTCCTCGCGTGCGGTGCGCGCCATCTCTTTCACGGCCTCGAATTCCTCGCGCTGGACCACATCAAGATCCCGCAGCATCCGCTCGGCCTGGGTGCGCATCACGGTGTCGAACTCGCGCCGCACACCTGAGGCGACCCCCGCCGCATCGTTCATCAGTCGCCCGACTTCGTCGAAGAACCGATTGTTTGTCTGTGCCATTTGCCGCCTCCCGGGCGTTTCAAGCTCAGAATGGACATTCGGATGCGGGCCGGCAAGGCCGAAGTGTCCGTGAACTGCGGTAACCAGTTCCGGCGACCCAACAAATCAATTGTCCCGGAACGATTTGCGCAGTTCGTGCATTGAGTCTCGTTTCCGGTGGGGGCACCGGCTTTTTCGGAGGGACTGGGGGATCATGCAGAACGTGGAACAGGTATTGAGCGGGCTTGCGCCAATCCTCGTTGGCGGCTCCCAGTCCGCCCAGATTCTCGATGCCTTGCCGGTTGCGGTCTATGCCACCGACCCCGAGGGCCGCATCACCTACTACAACCAAGCGGCGGCCGACTTCTGGGGCTGCGAGCCGGTGCTGGGTCGCACCTACTGGTGCGGCTCGTTCAAGCTGTTCTGGCCGGATGGAACGCCGCTGGCGCACGACGAATGCCCGATGGCGATCGCACTCAAGACGCGAAAGCCGGTCCGCGGCGTGGAGGCCGTAGCAGAGCGGTCGGACGGCACGCGCATTCCGTTTGCGCCTCATCCGACGCCGCTGTTCGACTCGTCGGGGGCACTGATCGGCGCCGTGAACATGTTGCTCGACATCAGCCAGCGCAAAAGCGGCGAGCACGCCGCGCAGCATCTCGCCGCGATCGTCGAATCCTCGGACGACGCCATCGTCAGCAAGAATCTCGATGGCATCATCGTGAGCTGGAACATGGGGGCCGAGCGCCTGTTCGGCTACGCCGCCGAGGAAATCATCGGCAAGCCGGTCACGACCTTGATGCCGCCCGAGCTTCGGAACGAGGAGCCCGGAATTCTGGCGCGCATCCGCAGAGGCGAGCGCATCGATCATTACGAGACGCTGCGGCAGCGCAAGGACGGAACGCTGATGGACATTTCGCTCACCGTTTCGCCGGTGCGCGATGACAGCGGACGCATCGTCGGCGCCTCGAAGATCGCGCGCGACGTCACCGAGCAGAAGCGCGCCGCCTACGCGCTCGACCGGCGCGCGAGCGAGCAGGCCGCGTTGTATCAGTTCACTGACAAGCTGTTTCGCGCGCAGTCGCTCGACGACATTTACGATGCAGCGCTGGAAGCGATCCTGCAGGCGATCCGCTGCGAGCGCGCCTCGATCCTGCTGTTCGATGCTGCCGGCGTGATGCGTTTTGTCCGCTGGTGCTGCCTCTCCGAGGGCTACCGGCAGGCCGTCAAAGGCCATTCTCCCTGGACACCGGACACCTCAAATCCGGCGCCGATCTGGATCGATGACATTGCCTCGGCCGATATCGAAGAACCCCTGAAGCAGACCATCGCGGCGGAAGGCATTGGCGCGCTCGCCTTCATCCCGCTGATGGCGCAGGGCAAGCTCGTCGGCAAGTTCATGGTCTACTACGACAAGCCGCACGCCTGCGCCGCCACCGAGATCGATCTCGCGGTCACGATTGCAAGGCAGCTTGGTTTCAGCATTGAGCGGGTGCGCGCCGAGCAGAAGCGCGATCTGCTGGTTGCCGAACTCAACCATCGCGTCAAGAACACGCTGGCAACGGTCGTTGCCATCTCGCACCAGAGTTTCGCCAAGGGCCGTTCGCCTGAGGAAGCGCATCGCTCTTTCGAGCGGCGCGTGCGTGCGCTGGCCCAGACCCACGGCCGGCTCGCCGAGGCAAGCTGGTCCGGTGTCTCGCTCGAGATGGTGCTCGGCGACGAAACAGAGCCCTATCGCGACGAACGCGGCAACGTGCGCATCGCCGGACCTCGAATCCAGCTCAATCCGAAGAGCGCGGTCAGTCTCGGCATGGCCTTTCACGAATTGACAACGAATGCCGCGAAGTATGGTGCGCTCTCCACCAAGGAGGGCCGTCTCGAAGTGACCTGGAGCGTTTCGACAGATCGCGAACTGCGCATCCGTTGGCAGGAAACGGGTGGGCCCGCAGTGCAGACGCCACAACGCAGCGGGTTTGGCCGGCTCCTGCTCGAACGCGCGTTGCGCTCCGATCTCGATGCCGCGGTTCAGCTCGACTTCGCGCCGGCAGGTCTTGAATGCGTCATCAGGTTCCCGCTGGATCGTTTCAGTCCGTCGCGTGATAGCCAGCCAGCCACGATGCAATGAATGCACCCGGCACCAAAGCTGACGAAGGGTATCGGGGCAACCTCAACGCGGCGAGCTTTCTGAGCGGAAAATCGATCCTCCTGGTGGAGGATGAGTTTCTGTTGGCGCTTCAGCTTGAAGAAGTCTTGCAGTCGCGCGGCGCCACAGTCCACGGACCGTACCGAAGACTCGAAGACGCGTTGAAGGCCGCGCAACGCGAGGCCTTCGATTTCGCCATACTCGACATCAATCTCAGCGGCACGATGGTCTATCCGTTGGCCGACCACCTGCTCGCACGCGGCATCCCTTTCCTGTTCCTCACCGGATACAGCCAGGCCAACCTGCCGGAGCAATTTCGCGGCGTAACGCGGCTCAACAAGCCGTGCGATCCGGCGCAGCTCATCGCCACGCTGCGGGCTCAGTTCTGACGCTCGCACCTTCGAGCCGTGCTGCGAGATCCAAAGCGCGCAGTCCTTCCTTCGCCTTCAAGCTGTCAGCGAAACGGTGTAGTGACAAGAAGAAGGCACAGGGAGGTGACAATGGCCAATGAGTTTCCGGGTGTCGGACACCGCTATCGGGTGGATTTCGAGGCATTCCGTACCGAACTTCATTTCATTTCGGAAACGAGCATGACCTACGCGCGCATCGGATCGGATGGAAATGCCGGCCCTCCGACGGAGGTCACGATTGCGATCCGGCCGGTCCGTGACCTGCTTTTCCTGGTGACGTGGCAGGAAGCCAATTCGGCCACCGTGGTGCACCTTGAAGACTACAAGGAGAACACGATCGTCACGCACATCACCTCGCCCGGCGACGCGGCCGATCCGAAGCTGCGATTCAGGATCTTCAAGGGAACCATGACACAGGTCCCCGAGTAGGCGCAGACGCAACCCGATATCGATTGTTTCGATGCTTCCGGTTCGGCTGCCTTGACTTCCCGGCACGAGGCGTGATCCTCGCGCCGCACATGTTGCTCGCGCTCCCCTTTCCTAACTTCGACCCGGTGCTCATCCAGCTCGGGCCGTTCGCGATCCGCTGGTACGCGCTCGCTTATATCGTCGGCATTCTGCTCGGCTGGCTCTACGCCCGCGCGATCATCCGCACCGAGAAATTCTGGGGCGGTCCGGCGCCGATGACGGCGACGGACTTCGACGACTTCATCGTGTGGGTCACGCTCGGCATCATTCTCGGCGGCCGCTTCGGCTATGTGCTGTTCTACAATCCCGATTACTTCGCCGCACACCCGCTCGAATCGCTCGAACTGTGGAAGGGCGGCATGTCCTTCCATGGCGGCTTCACCGGCTGTGTGCTCGCGGTCGTGCTGTTCGCGAAGAGCCGCGGCGTTCCGGTGCTGTCGCTCGGCGACGTGACCTGCGCGGTCGGGCCGATCGGCCTGTTTCTGGGGCGGCTTGCCAACTTCATCAACGGCGAATTGTGGGGACGCACGACCGACGTATCCTGGGCGATGGTGTTTCCGACCGGCGGCCCGCTGCCGCGTCATCCGAGCCAGCTCTATGAGGCGACGCTGGAGGGCCTCGGGCTTCTGCTGCTGCTCGCGATCTGCATCCGTGCGGGCGCCTTGAGGCGGCCCGGGCTGATCATTGGGCTTTTCGCAATCGGCTATGCGCTCGCGCGCTCGTTCTGCGAACTGTTTCGCGAGCCCGATGCTCAACTCGGATTCCTCTGGGGCGGACTCACGATGGGGATGGTGCTGTCGGTCCCGCTCTTGTTGTTCGGAATCGTGCTCATTGTCATCGCGCTAAAGCGTCCGCCGTTGCACGCATCGCAGCCGGCATGACACCGCTGGAGCGGGAAATCCGCGCCATCATCGAGACCGAAGGTCCGATGACGGTCTCGGACTACATGTCCCTTTGCCTCACCCATCCGCGCTTCGGTTACTACGTCACGCGTGATCCCCTTGGGGTACGGGGCGATTTCGTCACCGCGCCGGAAGTCAGCCAGATGTTCGGCGAGCTGATCGGCGCATGGGCGGCGGCCGTGTGGCAGCAGATGGGATCGCCGGCAAAGCTTCACCTCGTCGAGCTCGGTCCGGGTCGCGGCACCTTGATGGCCGATGCGCTGCGCGCCGCGACCGGAATGCCGGATTTTCTTGCTGCTGCTTCGATTCATCTGGTCGAGACGAGTCCGGTGCTGCGCGCCGTTCAGGAGAAGACTCTCGCGCGGACGGGGCTCCCGCTTGCGTGGCATCGCGCCATCGAAGACGTGCCCGAGGGGCGGATCATCGGGATCGCGAACGAGTTCGTCGATGCACTCCCGGTCGGCCAGTTCATCAAGGATCGCGATGGCTGGCACGCGCGCATGATCGGTATCGCGGACAACAAGCTCGCGTTCGTGGCAGCGCCCGATGCGCTGTTCGGGCATTCCGGCGCAGAGTTGCCGCCGGGCACGATCCTGGAGCGGCGCCAGGACCAGCCGATTGCGCTGCTGTCGCGCCGCATCGCGACAGATGGCGGCGCGGCGCTGATCATCGACTATGGTCACGCCGAGAGCGGCTTCGGCGATACGCTTCAGGCGGTGCGCGCGCACAAATTCGCGGATTCGCTGGAAGCGCCGGGCGAAGCCGATCTCACCGCACAGGTCGATTTCGCGGCGCTGGCCGTCACCGCCACCCGGCAGGGCGCGACGACACAAGGCCCGGTGTCGCAAGCCGCCTTCCTGCGCAATGTCGGGATCGAACGGCGCGCCGAGCGGCTGAAATCGAAGGCAACGCCGAAGCAGTCAGCCGACATCGACAGCGCGCTCATGCGCCTCACCGCGCCGGATCAGATGGGCGAACTGTTCAAGGTGCTGGCGATCGCGCACCCAAAGCTCGGGACGCTGCCGGGATTTGACAGCTAGCGCTCCGCGCGCCATTCCCGGCGAATGATCCACGCGTCCTCCCTCGCCGCCCCCAACATCCGCCACTCATTTTTCACGCGCGAGGGCGGCGTGTCTTCCGGCATCTACCAAAGCCTGAACGGCGGCATCGGGTCGAAGGACGCGCCGGAGAACGTGAAGGCGAATCGCGCCCGCATGGCGACCGCGCTCGGCGTCGCGCCGACGCATCTTGTCTCCTGCTACCAGATCCATTCGCCCGACGTGATCGTCGCGACCGAGCCCTGGACGCGCGAGAACTCTCCGCGCGCGGACGCGATCGTCACGCGGGTCGCAGGCCTTGCAGTCGGTGTCGGCACGGCCGACTGCGGCCCCGTCCTGTTCGCCGACGCCGAGGCTGGCGTCGTCGGTGCCGCGCATGCCGGCTGGAAAGGCGCGCTCACCGGCGTGCTCGAAGCGACCGTTACGGCAATGGAAAAGCTCGGCGGCACGCGCGCGCGCATCCGCGCTGCAATCGGGCCGCTGATCCGGCAGCCGAACTACGAGGTCGGCGCCGAATTCGTCGAGCGCTTCAAGGGGGCCGATATGGCGAATGAAAAATTCTTCGTGCCGTCGAGCAAGCCCGGCTACGCGATGTTCGACCTGCCCGGCTACATCAGGTCGCGGCTCGAACGCACTGAAATCGCAAGCATCGAGGACCTGGGGCTGTGCACCTACGCCGATCCGGTGCGCTTCTTCAGTTACCGCCGCACCACGCATCGCGGCGAGCCGGATTATGGCCGCCATGTCAACGCCATCACGCTAGTGGAGCGGATTTGACATTCGCTACCCACCCAGCCGCGGGCTCGCGAAGCGAATGTCAAATCCAAAGCTCCACTAGGACGTAATACTTGCTGTGGTCCTTTTGATTCTAAGTGACCGTTTGAGAAAGGGTTGTGGCGGGTCGCGCGGCATGATTCAAGCTTGGAATGTGGACCCAGGCGAATCGTGGCCGGATGGCCGAAATCGAGAAGAAGACGAAGCGATACCCGTCCGATTTG
>JBAVXH010000051.1:0-14474 GCA_049698215.1 Xanthobacteraceae bacterium
GGATCCCGCCGTCCCCGACCTCGCGGGTGGCGACGTGCATGTGCGCGACGGGAGCATTGTCGCTGTGGCCCAGAGGGTCGAGGCGCCCGCGGCGCAAGTGATCGACGGCGCCGGGATGATCTGCATCCCGGGATTCGTCGATACCCATATGCACATGTGGACCTCGGCGTTCCGGCTGTTCATCCGCGCCGACGTCCCCGCGCTCGGCTACTTCCCGGTGACGGCGCGTCTTGGTCCGCTGATGCAGCCGGAGGACAATTATCGCGCGGCCCGCCTCGCGGCCGTCGACGCGATCGCCGCCGGCATCACCACCGTGCACAACTGGGCGCACAACACGCGCAGCGCGGAGCACGCCGACGCCGAGCTCTCCGCGATGCGCGATGTGGGACTTCGGGGACGATTCGCCTATGGGACGCCTGTCGGCCTCCCCGACGACGCGCCGATGGACCTGGTGGGGCTGGCGCGGGTCAAGCGCGACTGGATGCCGGACAAGGACAATCTGCTGACCCTTGGCATCTGTTCGCGCAATCTCGGCGCCGTGACCATCGGCGGCGGCGCGGCGGCGGCCTCGCGCGGAATCCTGACGATCGAGAACATCAAGCGCGACTGGGACGGCGCCCGCGCGCTCGGCCTGCCGATCACCATGCACACCTCCGGCGCAAGCCCGATCATGGAGCTCGAGCGCGCGGGATTGCTCGGGCCGGACGTGCAGTTCATCCATCCGCTGCTGACCACGCCGGAGGAGCGGGCGATCATGAAGGCGCGCGGGGCGAGCTACTCGACTTCGCCGCAGCTTGAATCGCGCCGCGGCTCGCAGCTCGGCGTCATTCAGCTTGGCGAGCTCCTCGAGGCGGGCGTCAAGGTCAGCCTCTCGACCGACCACATCGCTTCGATCAGCTGCGATCCGTTCAGCTCGATGCGCATCCTGTTCGCGCTGCACTCGCACCGCATCGGTGCGCGCGTGCCGCTCACGCTGAAGCGGTTGCTGCAGCTCGCGACGATCGATGGCGCCGTCGATCTCGGCATCGCGGACCGCACCGGCTCGATCACGCCGGGCAAGCGGGCCGACCTTTTGCTGCTGCGCGCGACCGATTTGAACATGGCGCCGGTCAGCGATCCGTACGAGGCCGTCGTGTCATTCGGACTGCCGGCGAATGTCGACACGGTGTTGATCGACGGCCGCGTCTTGCGCCGCGCCGGCAAGTTCACGGCGTTCGACGACGCAAAGATCATCGCCGACGCGCGCGAAGCGGCTCTCGCGCTACGCGACAAGGCCGGCTGGCCGACCTGAGCGGTGTACGCGAGGCAAACACTCTCCCGCGCGGTCGCGCATCACGGCCGCGGCGTATCCGGAAATCATAGCGGGATCGCGCACGCGCGTCGGTGCGGCAATCCGCCGTGCGTCATACGGTCGTGCGCCGCCGAACCGCATTCTTGCGGCCCATGACGAGACTCTAAGACGGGCCTCGCCAGAGGGGAGGCAAGGCGATGCTGCGAATCTTCCGGTGGGTCGTTCGATTCTTTGACTGGCTCAGGGTGCTCGACGATCGGCTCGAGGCCACCTGGCTCAACAAGGGCTGGCCGGAATTTGCCAAGTGGTGGATCGGGGGCTCCGTCGCTCTCGGAGCGTTTGCCTTCCTTCTCGCAATGATCCCCGGCGCCGTCCTGCTCGAGATCAACAGGCTCTACCAATTCCTCAGACTTGGAGCCTATCCCGCCGCGGCACTGATGTACGGCGGGCTATTCAATTACGCCATCGCGCTTGCGGCCGTGGCCCTGACGATCGCCCTGACTTCATGTCCGTTCTTCATGCTCCAGGTCAAAAATCGCGGACACTGAAAGCTCCCGCTAGGCTGCGATCCATTCGAGCGACGCGCCGTGCGGGTCGGTCCAGGCGACCGGCGTGCCGTTTAACGCCATCAGGAAGTGGCCGGCGGGGCCGCGCGCCGGCGCACGCTTCGCGATCTCGGGAAACACGCCGGGCATTTCGTTGGAAATCCATGTGCCGTGTTGCATGGCGCGCGCGCCGAACGCCTCGCGCTCGCCGAGATCGGCGACGTAGGCGAGCACGGCGGTGTGGAAGATCACCAGCGTTGCGTCCGTCGGCGCTTCGCCGCAGAGCCGCGCCAGGCTCTCGCCGAGAAGATCGCCCCGCACGATACGCGGCCTGCTCGCGGCTGCGGCCCTGATGGCCACGCGCAGGTTGGCGAGGCGCTCGGTCTGCTCGGGCCATACCAGCGTTTCAAGCCATGCGACCTGATCGGCATCCGCAAGATCGACCGGACTGAGATCGAGCCCGGCGCGCCACGCGATTCGCGGCACCGACGCCGGGACCGGCGTCGCCTCGTTGACGGCGCAGCGGAGCATCGGCTCGCCGGGAAGCGTCGCGCGGCCATAGTCGTAGCCGTAGCGATCCGGGAGGAGGCAAAGCCCCGCGGACGCGCCAACCTCGATCAGGGCGAGCGGCTGCGGCAGCAGCAGCAGCGGCAGCAGCGTGGCGCAGCGCGCCGGCTCGTTCGTCTGGGTCGAGCGGCTGCGCATCAGCGTCGCAACCGCATCCCGGTTCGCGAGCAGCGTGGCGCGAAAATCGCTCCAGTCGGCCGGCGTGCCGAACAGGTGGCGCACGGCGGCGAGCAGGAGATTGGGCTGCTGTTTCTCCTTCGGCAGCGTCAACAGGAAGGCGAGCACCTCGCGGTCGGTCGCAACCCCGCGCGAGATCGCCGCATAGAGCGGCGAGCGTTCGCGCGCTTCGGTCTTGGCAAAGCGCAGGTAGCGGGCCGCGACGTCGGAGGCGTCCATGCGAACACAGATGGTTCCGGCAGACTCGGATCGGAAGCCCACCCCTTGGGTCATTGCACCGATGCTGAGCGCGCATTGGCCCCGGATCGGCGTTTCGGGCTATCGTCGCCGCCGCAGGCTGGCTGCCGGGGCGGACCGATATGAATCGCGATCGCACACATTTTCTGTTTCTCAACGTCGGGCATTTCCTCGATCACCTGTTCACGCTGATTTTCGCGACGGTCGCGGCGCTCGCGCTCTCGCGCGAGTGGAATCTCGGCTACGGCGAACTTCTCAAATACGCGACTCCCGGCTTCTTCGCGTTCGGAGTGTTCTCGTATCCGGCGGGCTGGCTCGCCGACAAATGGAGCCGCGAGGGCATGATGGTCGTGTTCTTCGTCGGCATCGGGCTTGCCGCGGTCGCGACCGGATTTGCGCAGACGCCGCTGCAGGTCGGGATCGGCCTGTTCGTGATCGGCATGTTCGCCGCGATCTACCATCCGGTCGGCCTCGCGATGGTGACGCAGAAATGGAAGAACACCGGCATGCGCCTCGCGGTGAACGGCGTGTGGGGCAATCTCGGCGTCGCCAGCGCGGCGCTCATCACCGGCTACCTGATCGACCACGGCGGCTGGCGCATGGCGTTCATCATTCCAGGTGTGGTCTCGGTTGCGGTCGGGCTCGCGTATTGGCTCGCGCGGCGCGACGAGATTTCCGTCGAGAACACGGCATCGAAGTCCGCGGTGGCCAGTGGCAGCGTAGCCTCGGCCTTCGACAGCAAGTCTCTGCTCCTTCGTGTGTCGCTGATCGTGTTCATGACCGCCGCGGTCTCCAGCATCATCTTCCAGGCAACGACATTCGCGCTGCCAAAAATTTTCGACGAGCGGCTGCAGGGACTCGCGTCGGCCGCCGCCGCCTGGGTGCAAGGCCATGGCTTGAGCGGCAGGACCGACGTTGCCACCATGGTCGGCGCGCTCGCCTTCGCGGTGTTTGCGATCGCCTCGATGGCGCAGCTTGTGGTCGGCAGCCTGCTCGACAAATACGGCGCGCGTCCGGTGTTCATGGGAGCGGCCGGGGTCCAGCTGGTGTTCTTCGCCCTGATGGCGGGCTCGCGCGAAGTGTGGGCGCTGGTGCTTGCGCTCGGCTTCATGCTCGGCGCGTTCGGCCAGATCCCGATCAACGACTTCATGATCGGCAAGATGGCGAGCGGGGCGGCCCGTGCGCGCGTCTACGGCATCCGTTATGTGGTGAGCTTCACGGCACTCGCCGCAGCGCTGCCGCTGATCTCGGTGATCTACGAGCGCTGGGGCTTCGATACGCTGTTCTACGTGCTCTCGGCCTCGGCGGCCGTCATCCTGGCGCTGGTGTCCGGCCTGCCGCGGAAGATGCCGGTGGCGAGCGCGGCGCCGGCGTAGCACTCAGCCGTGCGTTCCCGCGGTCGCCCGTCCGCTCGGCGGATTCGGTGCGACCGCCTTTCGGCAACGTCCAGATCTGCTTGAGCTTTGCCTCGGTGGTCACGCCGTCCTGGAAGATCAGTTTGAACTCCATGATGCCCTCGCGATCGAGGTTGGCGAGGTACATCCCGACATAGCCGTCGTAGCGCAGCGTACCGGCGTTGATGTAGCCTTTGAAGTTCATCGCGAAAGCCGGACTTTGCCTGCGGCTGTACGGCTTGGATGGCCCATTCACGAAGTACCCCGACACGTGACCGCCTTTGGTGACGTTCGTTACGATCACCATGAACTGCCGATCCGAATACATCCAGCCGGTATCGCTAACCCATACGCCGACAAAGCGGCGGATCGCATCGGGAACGTCCTCGGCGAGCGAGGTGATGTGAAACGCCGGAAGCGGCAGTTCCTTTTCGGCCGCCAGCTTGGCGAGGTGACGCGCGTCCGCCACCGAGACGAGATCGCGCGGCGGCGCGGGTAGCCATTTGCCGGCCGGAGATGACGCAAGCGTCAGCGCAACGACGAGGATTGCGGCCGCCGCCCATCTGGCGGGTGCGCCGAAATACCAGGGCCGGGGCAACGCACGCGTTACGGGCGCTTCGGGTGGCGCTGGCGCAGCCAACACGATTTCCTCAGGCACCTCCTTGCTGGCGTTGAGCAGATAGCCGCGCCGGGGAACTGTCCGGATCACCGTGCGGTCTTCATCGCCGAGCTTTTGGCGCAGTTCGCGAATGCACTGCACAAGCGCGTCGTCGGAAACCGCCACGTGGCCCCAGACGGCATCATGAAGCTCCTGCTTGGAGACCAGACGACCGGCATTGTCGGCGAGATGGCACAGGAGCTGGAATGCCTTCGGCCGCAGCTCGAGGTCGCGTCCCGCAATGCGCGCGCAGCCGCGCATCAGGTCCAACTCGAACCGCTCGAAGCTCAAGATCTTCGGAATGATTTGATCCATGGCGCACCTCGCATGATACAGCGCCAAGAATTTAGCCGAAAAATCGGCGTTTCGTCAGCCTTCTGTCAGGACTTCCACCCTCACGTACCCTAGCCAGTCCCGATCCGTCACTGATCGGGAGTGCGCTCATGCGCAGTCGCACGCTTCTCCCCCACCGCCTTGGGCCCCCTGGCCTGGCCGCGCTCGCGCTTCTCGGGCCGCTGGGACTGGACGCGACACCTGCCGTGGCCGGCACCAAGAGCCAGATCGCACGGCCGGAGCGCTATATTGCCTGCACGGCGCGCGTTCAGAGGGATCCGCCCTGCAATCGGATCTGGACCCGTTACTGCCCGCGAGAGTGCAATGCGCTCCACTACTGAAACCTCCGACAGGCCGTTGCCGCTGTCGGTCTGGAGCGCCAGACGGAAGGCGCAAGGGCGTCGCACCGAATACCTGGCGCGCGCCTATCGGTGTCGCGACATGGCGGTACGGGCTCGCGATGCCCATGATGCCCAGTTCCTCCGCGCCATGACGACCGTGTGGCAGGTCTTGGCCGACAAGGATGCCGACGCGCACCATGCCGCCGCCCCTGAGGCGCCTCCATGAAGCCGCATGGCGTCAGCCGCACGGCTGCGGGCCTTCGGCGCGTGCTGAAGACAAAGGCCTTTGCGCTTGCCGCGATCTTCGTGGCTGCGCCGGGCCTCTGTGCCGCGCAGACCGCATCCGAGCGGCTCGAGCAACTCGCCACGCAGGTGCAGGAGCGCGTGCTCGACCTTTTCCCGGTCTCGGAGATGTTCAACCGCGGGCCCGGCCCGCGGCAGGACCGCCTCGAGCTCAGTCTCTCGGACGAGCACCGCGAGCGCCAGCGCGCGCATCATCGCTCAATTCTCAGCAAGCTGGAACGCATCGCCGCCGCGGAGCTTTCACCGACCGAGCAGATCACCCACGCACTGCTCGGCTGGCGTGCGCGCGAGTCGCTCGACGGGCTGGCGCATCCGTTTCATCAGCATTCCGCTTTCATTCACCTCACCCCCGGCGTCGCATTCTTCCTGATCGACGTGATCGCCGCGCAGCCATTCCGCAACGAGGCCGACTATCGCGCTTGGTTCAGGCGTGTGCAGCGCTATCCTGCGTTCCTGGCGAGCGTCGAGGGCGTGATGCGCGACGGCGCCGCCGCCGGCATCACGACGCCGCGCGTACTGGTCGAGCGCACGCTGGAGCAGATCGAGACGCTCGCGCCTGACGACATGACGACGAGCGCGCTGTGGCGGCCGATTCGGCGGCTCCCGCGCGCGGTTGACGCCGAAACCCGCACCCGCCTGGAGGCCGAGTACCGCGGCATCCTGGCGGACGAGATGTTTCCGGCGCTACGCCGCCTCGCGAGCTTTGTCCGCAGCGACTATCTGCCGGCGGCGCGCACCACGGACGGATTTGGCGCGCTGCCCGGCGGCGACAGGATGTACCGCCTCGCCGTACGCGAAGCGACGACCACCGACCTGACACCCGACGATGTCCATGCGCTCGGTTTGAGCGAAGTGAAGCGCATCCAGGCGGCCTTCCTCGCCGCGGCGCGGAAGGCAGGCTTCGACGGCAAGATGAGCGAGGCCTCTGCCTGGCTGCGCGGCAACACCGAAAACTACCCGTTCACCACCAGCGCGCAGGTGATCGAGCACCTACAGGGCATCCACGCGCGCATCGTGCCGCAATTGCCGGCGCTGTTCGGCCGGCTGCCGAAGGCGCGTTTCGAGATCCGTCTCACCGATCCGGCGGTCGCGGCCACCACGCCGGCCCGTTACCTCTCTCCGAGCGACGCCGGCCGCCCCGGCATCTTCGCGATGCCGGTTGTCGACCCGCGGAAGGTCTCGCGCGCCGATCTCGCCGCGCTGCTGGCGCACGAGGGCATGCCCGGACACCACCTCGAGATCGGAGTCAAACTCGAGAACAAGGTGCCCGAGTTCCGCCGCCGGCTGTGGGTCAACGCCTACGGCGAGGGCTGGGCGCTCTACGCTGAATCGCTCGGCCATGAGCTTGGCCTGTACGAAGAGCCGCTCGAGCTCGTCGGGCGCTATTTGCAGGAGCTGCTGCGGGCCTGCCGCCTGGTGGCCGACACCAGCATTCACGCCAAGGGCTGGATGCGGACGCGGGCGATCCAATACCTCGTGGAGGAGTGCGGCCTACCCGAAGGCTGGGCGACCGTCGAAGTCCTGCGCTACATGGCCTGGCCCGCGCAGGCGCTGAGCTACAAGGTGGGCGAGCTCGCGATTCTCGATTTGCGTGCCGAGGCCGCGCGGCGGCTCGGCGCGCGTTTTGACCTGCGTGCCTTCCACGATGCGCTGCTGGCGGAAGGCAACATGCCGATCAGCATGCTGCGCCGGCGCATGGAGACGTGGATCGAAACGCAGGGCCAGTGAGCGCGAGCGGTGTGCTTCCTACTCCCGGTGATACGGGTGCCCGCTCATCATCGTGATGGCGCGGTAGATCTGTTCCAGCAGCATCACGCGCACGAGCTGGTGCGGCCAGGTGAGCGCGCCGAAGGCAAGATGCAGCGTCGCGTTTTCCGAGAGCGTCGGCGCGAGCCCGTCCGGCCCGCCGATCACAAAGGCAGCATCGCGGCCGCTGTCGTTCCAGCCGCGCAGGCGCTTCACGAAGCCATTCGAGTCGAGCGCCTCGCCGCGCGGATCGAGCAGCACCGTTGCGGCGCGCTCCGGAATGATGTTGGCGAGCGCGATCGATTCTTCCAGCATGCGGCGCTGCGCGTCGCGCGCGCGGCTTTCGGCGATTTCGATGATGTCGAGGGAGCGGAGTCCAATGCCGCGGCCGGATTTCACCGCGCGCTCACGGTAGCGCTCCGCGAGCTCTACCTCGGGCCCGCGCTTGAGCCGCCCGACAGCCGCGACGACGATGCGCATCGCGGCACCCTACCACGATCAGGCCGCCGGCCGTGTTCCGGGACCTAGCTCGCGCGTTTGCGCGTGGTTCCCGGCGCCCACATCTTTTCGAGGTTGTAGTACTCACGAACCTCGGGGCGAAAGACGTGGACGATCACGTCGCCTGCGTCGATCAGAACCCAGTCGCAATGCGGCTGGCCCTCAACGCGAAGGCCTTTGCATCCCGCCTTGTTCAGGTCTTCGACGACACGATCCGCGACCGAACCGACGTGACGATTCGAACGGCCGGACGTCACCACCATGGTGTCGGCCAGCGACGATTTTTCGCGGAGATCGATGGTGAAGGTGTCCTCGGCCTTCATGTCGTCGAGGCTGGCGAGGACGAGGCGAAGGGTTTCCTCAGGGCTCGGACGCGCCTTGGAAACCGGTTCGGGCTTCAAACGGGCCGCCCGAGAGAGCGCAGTGATGGTCAGGGCTTCTGATCCTTTCGGTTCATCGACCCCGGGCACCCTGCCCGGGGCCTGATACGAATCATATGCGGTGCCGGTTAAGGGATTCAACCGCAAAGGCGTTCCGCAGCGGCAATTTCATCGCTTTGCGCGACCTTTATGTGACAGTCTTGGCTCTGCTCGAAGCGCCCGCAGCGCCGTGGAGGAGAGCGGCGACTTCAAGCCGTGCAGGAAGACCCACGCGGGCGGCTTGCGGCGCGGCAGCGACTTCGCGGCTGTCTCCCGAATACGGAAGCGCGACAACGCCTGCGCGGCGGTTCCGGCTGTCGCGTAAAGACTTGGGCCGACGCGGTCGACCACCGCGATCGGCAAGAGGCCGGCGATGCCGCGCCATTTCTGCCAGCGATGGAAGCTGCGCAGATTGTCGGCGCCCATGATCCAGACGAAGTGCACGCCGGGGCAGCGTGCGATGAGCGTGCGCACGGTGTCATAGGTGTAGCGCGTGCGCATCTCAGCCTCGACGCCGGTCACGACGATGCGCGGGTTGCTCGCGAGCTTCTCCGCCGCCGCGATGCGCTCGGCCAGGGAGCTAAGCCCGCGCGTGTCCTTCAACGGATTGCCGGGCGTCACCAGCCACCAGACGCGATCGAGATCGAGCCGCTGCATCGCGAGCAGGCAGGCGGCGCGGTGCGCCGCGTGTGGGGGATCGAACGTGCCGCCGAACAGGCCGATCCTGAGCCCGCGCGGGTGCGGGGGGAGGCGGGTGGGAGGGCTGATCCCTTCCGCGTTGCCTCGCTTTGACTTCACTGGCATGGTGCTCATGAAACGGCACGCAAGATTTCCCTCGCGCGCTCACGGGCGGTTTGAGCAAGGGCGTCGTACGGAGGCTTGATTACGAGCTGCTGGATCGCTTCGGCAACGAAATCGGGGTTCAAGTCCTCAATCACGGAGAGCGTCGCGAGGACCTCGTCCCTGTAGTCTTTCAAGCCACGTACAATGGCGTCCGCGTGCGCTTCTCCCGCTGCGGCAATGTCAAAAATGTCGCGTGGCTTGATGCTCGACCCTCTGTAATGAATCTTCTTTGCGATGATCTCCGGAACAGAGTCGAGCAGAAGCTCTACGCCTTCGAGCACTCTTTTCGCCGCTGGATTCGATGTGAGGGGCCCAGCGACGATGAAGTCGATCTCGCCTAAGTGCTCAAACACGAATTTGAGAAACTTGGCTCCATCGCCGAAATAGCCATTCGGTTTCACTTCAAATCGCAGGTCGCGCTTTTCGGGATCGAGCAAAGCGAGCTGTTGTGGATCGGGCAGGAAGATGTCGATGTCCCGGCTCTCACGGTGCGCAATTTGAAGCATCAGCGCGGTACCGCCGCCCAAGGTCCAGTCGTCGATAGATGCTTGCCCAAGCAAGCTACGCGCAATTCGTAGCAGGCACGACCAATCGGATGAAAGACCGGTACTCGTCACTTTGCGAACGGGTAGGATTCGCCCGAGTATGCAGCAAAGGCTTTTGCCGCCGCCGCGAGTTTCGCCTCGGTTATTCCGAACTGTTTCGCGAATTCGGCCTGCAAGGCCGGGCCGACTTCACCAAAGAAAGAAGACATGTGGCCCGGCACGGCTCGGGCTGCTGCTTGATCCAGTAGGCAAGCGGCAAGCTCTTCCGCACTCAATTGACGACGGTAAGGCGCATTGACAGTCGCAAGAACCATCGCGGGATTCATGGCCTCACCTGCCCCGTGCCGCGGATGCGGTACTTGAACGTGGTGAGCTGCTCGACGCCGACTGGGCCGCGCGCGTGCATGCGGCCGGTGGCGATGCCGATCTCGGCACCGAAGCCGAATTCGCCGCCGTCGGCGAATTGTGTCGAGGCATTGTGCAGCACGATCGCGGAGTCGACCTCGCTCAGGAACTTCTCGGCGGTCTTCTGGTCGGCGGTGACGATCGCGTCGGTGTGGTGCGAGCCGTAGCGTTCGATATGCGCGATCGCGGCATCGACGCCGTCGACGACTTTCGCCGCGATGATCGCGTCGAGATATTCGGCCGGCCAGTCGTCTTCGCTCGCGGCCTTCGCGCGGCTGTCGGCTTTCTGCACAGCGGCGTCGCCGCGTACCTCGCAGCCCGCGTCGATGAGCATCGAGACAAGCGGCTCGAGCATCGTCGGGGCAGCCGCGCGATCGATGAGCAGCGTCTCGGCCGCGCCGCACACGCCGGTGCGGCGCATCTTGGCGTTCAGCAGGATCTCCTTCGCCATGTCGAGATCGGCGGCCTTGTCGACATAGACATGCACGACGCCTTCGAGGTGCGCGAACACCGGCACGCGCGCTTCCGCCTGCACGCGGCCGACGAGGCCCCTGCCGCCGCGTGGCACGATCACGTCGATCGCGCCGTCGAGGCCCGCAAGCATCATCCCGACCGCCGCGCGGTCGCGCGTCGGCACCAGCTGGATCGCGTCCTCCGGCAGGTCGGCGGCACGCAGGCCCTCGACCAAGGCCGCGTGGATCGCACGCGCCGAGCGGAAGCTTTCCGAGCCGCCGCGCAGGATCACGGCATTGCCGGCCTTGAGGCAGAGCACGGCCGCGTCCGCGGTCACGTTCGGGCGGCTCTCATAGATCACGCCCACGACGCCAAGCGGCACGCGGACACGTTCGATGGTCATGCCATTGGGGCGCGTCCAGCTTTCGGTCACGGCGCCGACCGGATCGGCGAGGTTGCGCACGACGTCGATGCCGTCGGCCATCGCGGCGACGCGCTTTTCGTCGAGCGTGAGCCGGTCGAGGAACGCGGATGTGGCGCCCGCAGCCTTCGCCTCGGCGACATCCTCGGCGTTGGCGGCCAGGATGCCGGCTTCGCTGGCGCGGATCGATTTGGCCATCGCGGCAAGCGCCGCATCGCGCTGGGCGGCCGGAGAGAGTGCCATTTGCCGCGCAGCCGCCTTGCCGCGCAGGCCGACGCCGGCCATCGCCTCGGCGATGCTGGTGCCCTCGATCGATTTCAGCGGCGCGGTCATGGGTCCTCGGGCGCGTTCCTACCATGTAGGAACTTGACGGGCGAGGCGCAGAAAAAGGGGCGCCCCGGGGGCGCCCTCCAAGTTTACTCAGACGGCAATGCTCAAGATTCGGCGATCACAATCGCGCGCTCCGGTACGAGATCGGACAAAAGTCCGCTGAGATAGCTGCGAACTGCGTCGTCGTTTTGATCGGCGGCGCGCCACACCGTCACTTCCGGGGCCAGGTTCTCACGCGGGCCATGCCACGCCACCAGATACTCGGATAGCCAGCCGGCCATTTTGCCGGCCTCCAGTTTTCCGGCAATCGCCTCGTGCAAGCTCGCGTCCATGGGGGCATCTCCAAGGGAGGGTGGCCCAACAACGCTGATGCTGCGCTGCGGGTTCCGCAGCGCAGCAATTCTTTGAAGTCAAAGGGCTATCCGCCTAGTAGCAGGCGTCGACCACGCGCACGCGCCAGCCGTACGGGGTCCAGATGCGTTGGCGCACCAGGCAGCCGTCGCCGTAGTAGGCCGGATAGCCGCCCCAGTACGGATAGCTTGCCGCGAGGCCAAGGCCCACGGCGGCGCCCACCAATGGGAAGCCAGGGCGGAACCCGTGGTGGCGGAAGCCGCCACCCCATCCGGGGCGGAAACCACCGCCATGGAAACCACCGGCGTAGAAGCCGCCACCACCGCGGAAGCCGCCGCCACCTGGCCGAGCGGACGCTGAATCAGACGCGAAGGCGAGGCCGATGAAGGCCGCCGCCAGGATCGCAATCAAGGATCGCATGGGATTACTCCACCAAAAGGCGTCGCCCCCAGTCGCTCCCTCACCTGCCAATAACGCCGTCGTGGGCCATTCGTTTTCACGATTCTGCAAAGAAAAATTGCACGGCACATGGCGGGCGTGCGGAAGCGTGCGTTGTTACGCGGCCAAGGTGCATTAGAACGATCTCCTCAAGCCGGGTTCCGCGTGCAGTCTCCTCAGCCAGCCACCGACACGACCGCCAAACTGATGCTGGTCGCGCTCAGCTTCTGCTGGGGGCTGACCTGGCCGGCGATGCGGCTTGCGCTGGACGAGATCCCGCCGTTCAGCATGCGCGTGGTGACGCTTGGGCTCGGCGGCGGCGCGCTCATGGCCTACGCAAAGCTTCAGGGCCGCTCGCTGGCGACCGGCCGCTGGAAGAACCGCGCCCATCTCGTCGTCTCGAGCATTCTCAACGTGCTGTCGTTCTCGCTGTTGAGCGTGATCGCAATGATGTTCGCGGCGACCGGCCGCGTCGCGATGCTCGCCTACACGATGCCGATCTGGGCCGCGCTGTTCGCTTGGGGCCTGCTCGGCGAACGGCTGTTACGGGTGCACGTCATCGCGCTCGCACTGTGCATCGCCGGCATGACGATCCTGATCTGGCCGCTCGCGCAAACGACGAGCCTCATCGGCCTCATGATCGCGATGGGCATTGCGGTCAGCTGGGCTGCCGGGACCGTCTATGTGAAACACGTGCGCATGACCGGCGATCCGGTCGCGAATGCGGCGTGGCAGGTCGTCATCTCGTTTCTCATCGTGGTTTTGCTGCTGCCTTTCTTCGAGGGCACGCTGCATCTGGGCCAAGCGCACAAGCCGGCGCTCGCTGCCGCGATCTTCGCCGGGCTGATGGGCTCGGGGCTCGCCTATTTCCTGTGGTTCGGGATCATCGGCCGCGTGTCGGCGATGACGGCCTCGCTCGGCGTGCTGAGCGCGCCGGTGATCGGCGTGGTGTCCACCGCGCTGCTGCTCGGGGAAATTCCCACGCTCTCCGACGTCATCGGCTATGTGCTGATCTTCGCGGCGTCGGTGTGCGTGCTGCTGCCGGCGCGGAGGTAGCGGCTCGTCGTCCCCGCGAAGGCGGGGACCCAGTAGACACAGACGGTGCGGTTTGTCTCCGGCGTGTCTACTGGATCGTCCGCCTTCGCGGACGATGACGCGGGAGAGATTGGAGCTACAAAAAACTCTGCGGATCGACATCGACCTCGAGCTTGATGTCGCCCTTGCGCTTCGGCGCACCTGCGAGCCAGCCGCGCAGCCAGGCCGGCAGATCGAAATTGCGCGCCGACTTCACCATCAACCGGAAGCGATGGCGGCCACGCATCACCGCGAGCGGCGCCTCGGCGGGGCCGAGCACGCGCACCTCTTCGGTGAGCGGCGCTGCGGCGGCGAGTTTGCGGGCGTAACCTTCCGTTCCGTGCTTGTCGGCGCCGGTGACCAGCAGGCTGGCGAGCCGCCCGAACGGCGGATAGGAGAGCCGCTCGCGCGCCGCGATCTCGGAGTTGTAGAAGGCCTCGCGGTCCTGCGCGACCAGGGCCTGCATCACCGGGTGTTCGGGCTGATGGGTTTGCAGGTATCCGACGCCGCGGCCTTCCTCGCGGCCCGCGCGGCCGATCACCTGATGCAGCAGCTGAAAGGTGCGCTCGGCGGCGCGCGGGTCGCCTGAGCCGAGCCCCAGGTCGGCATCGACGACGCCCACTAGGTTAAGCTTCGGGAAATGGTGGCCCTTCGCGACAAGCTGCGTGCCGATCACGATGTCGACGCGGCCTTCCTCGATGTCGCGGAATTCCTCGCGCATGCGCTCGATCGAGGCGACGAGATCGCTGGACAGCACGAGGATGCGCCGGTCGGGGAACAGCGCGTGCGCCTCCTCCTCGAGCCGCTCCACGCCGGGCCCGCAGGCGACGAACGACTCCGCCGCGTGGCACTTCGGGCAGGCGGCAGGCGGCGGCGTGGTGAAGCCGCAGTGATGGCAGACGAGCTGGCGCTTGAAGCGGTGGTCGACCAGCCAGGCGTCGCAGTTCGGGCAGTTGAGGCGGAAGCCGCAAGCGCGGCAGAGCGTGAGCGGCGCGTAGCCGCGGCGGTTTAAGAACAGCAGCGCCTGCTCGCCACGCTCCAGTGCGGTCTTGACGATGCCGGCAAGGCGCGGCGCGATGAAGCGGCCGCGCGGCGGGCCTTCGCG
>JBAVXH010000052.1:0-10546 GCA_049698215.1 Xanthobacteraceae bacterium
GACGCGGTTGACCGACGAGCAGATCGAGCGCTGGTTTTCGCGGCTGCGTGGGCGCCGCGCGGATCCGTGAGCCTCGGGCAAAGTTCCACGCTGCGGCGCATCCTTGACGCCTCGGCACAGGGCAGTAAACCTCGAATCGTCGGGGTGGCAGGCATCGTTCGCCGGAGCGAAGGATGGACGACCGGCTGGCAGATCGAATGAGGGCGCTGCGCGGCGCTCTTCCGGCGTCGCTCGATGGGCAGGCGCCTGATGCCGAGACGATTCTCGGCGGTATTTCAGACGGCATTGTCGCGCTCGATAACGAGTGGCGCCTTGTCTACGCGAACCAGGCCGCGACCCGCATCTGGGGCCGCGACCTCACCATGTTCATGGGCAAGTCGATCCACGACTCGCTTGGAATCCCAGAGGACAACAAGTTTCGCCTTGCCTACATGGCCTCCAAGCATAACGGCGAGCCGATCGCCTTTGCGGGCTACTCGGAGGTTTTTGCCGCATGGGTCGATGTCCGCGGCTACCCGTATGCTGATGGCTACATCATCGTGTTTCGCCCGGCCGCTCCGGATCGCCCGATCGAGCGGCGCACCGAGAACGAACGCGAGCGAGAAACTGCGCGCTCGATCAACCAGCGCATCTTCGACACCTCGCTCGATCTAATTCTGGTCGTCGACCGGCAAGGCCACTTTTTGCGTGTCAGTCCCAGCGCGCGGGCGATCCTCGGGCACAAGCCCGAAGAAATGATTGGCCGCAACGCAAAGGATTTCATTTACGCCGCCGACCTGGAGAACACGCGGGAGAACATGCGGCACGCTCGGCGTGGCAGGGACCCACGCAACTTCGAATGCCGCTATGTGCACAAGGACGGCCACCTGGTGACGCTCGCCTGGACCGGCATCTGGTCTGAGCCGGACCAGCAGTACTTCTTCATCGGCCGTGACATGAGCGAGCGTATCCTGCTCGAAAGCCAGCTCCGTCAGGCGCAGAAGATGGAAGCCGTCGGCCAGCTCACCGGCGGTGTCGCACACGACTTCAACAATATCCTCACCGTCATCATCGGCATGACCGAGATTCTCTCACAGGAGCTTGCCGACAATCCGAGCCTCGCGCCGCTCGTGGCATCGGTCGACGAAGCCGCGACCCGCGGCGCGCAGTTGACCCAGCGCATGCTCGCCTTCGCGCGCAAGCAGCCGCTGCACGCCCGCAACTTCGACCTCAACGAGGTCGTCACGCGCACCGCCACCATGCTGGCGCCGATGCTGGGCGAGGACGTCGCGCTGAAGTCCGTTCTGGCCGATGGCCTGTGGGAAGCATCAGCCGATCCCTCACAGGTCGAGGACGCCATCCTCAATCTCGCAGTGAACGCGCGCGACGCGATGCCGAATGGTGGAGGGGTGGTGATCGAAACGTCGAACGCCGTGCTGGACGAAAACTACGCGGCGCAGAACGTGGAGGTGGCGCCGGGCGAATACGTCGCCGTCTCGATTACGGACTCAGGAAGCGGCATGCCGCCGGAGGTTCTCGAGCGCGTGTTCGAGCCGTTCTTCACCACCAAGGAGGTCGGCCGCGGCACCGGGCTCGGGCTGAGCATGGTGTATGGCTTCGCGAAACAATCGCGCGGCCACGTGAAGATCTACAGCGAAGTCGGGCACGGGACGCGCGTGATCGTTTATCTGCCGCGCGCCGCGGCAACCGACGACGACGCGGAGCCGGCGCAGCCGGTTCGCACGCCAGTTGGCCGCGAGACGGTCCTTGTGGTGGAGGACAACGACGCCGTGCGCAAGGTCGCGGTGAAGATCCTGCAGGGGCTCGGCTATCAGGTGCGCGAAGCGGCCGACGGGCCGAGTGCGCTCGCCATTCTGCGAGCGCCAGGGAGCATCGACTTGCTGTTCACCGACCTGATCATGCCGAAGGGGATCAGCGGGCAGGAGCTGTTGACCCGCGCTCGCGCGTTGCGTCCGGAGCTGAAAGCGCTGTTCACATCCGGCTATTCGGAGCGGTTCATCAAGGACAAGGGCGCGACGCAGGAGGGCGTGGCGCTGCTGAGCAAACCCTACCGCTCGCAGAGTCTCGCGGAAGCCGTTCGGGCTGCGCTGGACTCCTGAGCGCCACCGGGGCGTGACTCTAGATCTTCGGCAGGTCCTCGACCGGCTTGCCCGGCAGATAGTCCGGCTCGCTGCCGGGCTGATCGCTCATGCCGGGATGCTCCACCGGATAGGGCGTGCGCGGCCCGGCCGGCTTGGGCGCCGGCTTCTTCTCTTCGGGCCGCCGGGCGGGAAGCGCGCTCACATCCGCACCTTGCGGTTCTCGCCGTAATTCGGGCGAGAACTGGTGGCGGCCGCGGCCATCATCTTGATCGTGCCGACGATCTTGCCGGGGCCTTCCCAGAACTCGGCATCGTCCGGCGTAACCGTAAGCAGGCGGATGCTCGGATCGTCAGGCGAGTCCCACCAGGCCTTGGCCGATAGACCCCAAAGCTCCTTGATTTTCGCGCGGTCGTTGGACACCGACGCGTGGCCGGTGACGGAGACGAATTTCTGTCCGTCCGCGAAGGCGAGGCCGACGTTGGGATTGCGGTCGATCTCTTCGTCCTTGTGATGCTTCGCGTCGCCGAGGAAATAGACTGTGTTGTCGTCGCGCCGCACGAACACCGCCATTGGGCGCGAGCGCAGCCGCTCGCCATCGCGCGTCGTGAGCATGCAGATGGAGATCTTCTCCATCAGTTCCCAAACGCGATCGCTGTCGCTGCCGGCCATCGGAACCTCCAAAAAAGGTTGATGGCTGACAACGGCTGTCGCGTGGCGATGTTCCGCTAGTGTCCCAATGCCGAAGTTCGTCTCATCATGCAGAACCCTCGTATGCGAACTTCGGAATCGAAAGGACACTAGCAGCTTGTTAATTCTAGTGTGGCTTAGGTTCAGAAGTCCGCATTATGGACTCGCGCAATGTTGTTGCGGACTTCTGAACCGCCACACAAGGCCGCGATTGTCTACGCGGCGACTTGCTCGCCTTGCCGCGCCGGCGGCTTGGTGACCGCCATCGGCGTGGTGCGCGTCTTGGCGGAGTAGTAGGAGGCGTTCTGGTTGCCGCGCAACGCCTCGCGGGTGAACTGGATCAGGTGATAGCCCATGAACGCCGCGCCCATCATGCCGTCGATCTGCCCTTGCCGCAGCGCGTGCTTGCACATGCGCCAGAATGGCTTGCGGAAATCCGACAAGAGGCAAAGGTACAGCAGCACACGCCACGCCATGACGGCGCCGAAGCGCAGGTTATTCCAGGTGAGCTTGCCCTTCGCGGGCGTGACCTTGCGGTTGGCGTAGGTTGCGTCGACCTGATAGCGGAAGCGCTCGAACAGCTTGTCGGGATCGTTGGCGTAAGCGATCGAGCGGCGCCACATCGCCACGACCTCCTCATGCGGGCGCAGGAACACGACATTGCTCTCGCGCGCGTCATCGTCGAGCAGGCGGCCGTCGCGCTTGAGGCGGTCCCATAGTGGCGTCTTGGGCAGCGCCTGCAACAGGTTGATGGTCAGCATCGGGATCTGCGACAGGTCGATGAAGTCCTTCAGCCGCTGCTCGGTATCGGGCGTTTCGGAATCGAGGCCGAGAATAATGCCTGACGTGATTTCGAGGCCGTAGCTGTTGAGGATCTTGATCGAGTCCAGCATCGGGACGGCGTTGTTATGGCCCTTCTTGATGGCGTCGAGCGAGGCAGCGTCCGGCGTCTCGATGCCGACGAACATGCCGACGAAGTTCGCCTCCTTCATCAGCTCGAGGATGTCTTTCTGCTTGGCGATGTTGAGCGTCGCCTCGCAGGCAAACATCACCGGGTAGTGGTTGCGCTTCTGCCACTCGACCAGATGCGGCAGCATCTCTTTCGCCGCCTTGCGATTGCCGATGAAATTGTCATCGACGAAGTAGAGCGTGGTCGGCGGGTTCGGTTGCGAGAAAATGAAATCGAGCTCGGCGACGATCTGCTGCGGCGTCTTCATGCGCGGTTGTCGCCCATAAAGACCCGGGATGTCGCAAAACTCGCAGAGATACGGGCAGCCGGAGGAGAATTGCACCGTGCCGAGGAGATAGCTGCCGAATGGCACCTTGTCGTAGGCTGGCAGTGGAAACTCGGTGAGCGGCAGCCGGTCCTTGGTCTTGGCGACGACCTGTTGCGGCGGAGGCGCGGCGCTCTCATCGATCGCGCGCACGATCTGGTCCGTCGCGTCGCCCATTTCGCCGACGTGAAGGTAGTCGAAGTCCGGGTACATCTCGGGCGCTGCCGAGACCGACGGCCCGCCGAGCACCACCGGCTTGCCGGCGGCCTGCGCGCGCCGCGCGATGTCGTGGATCTGCTCGGCCTGGATGTGCATGCCGGTGACCATCACGACATCCGCCCAGGCGAAGTCGGCTTCGGTCGCCGGCGTGATGTTCTCGTCAACGAAGCGGACTGGCCAGCTTTCCGGCATGTAGGCCGCGATCAGCAGCAGCCCCTGCGGCGGCATGAAAGCCTTCACGCGGTACATCAGCTTGTAGGCATGCTGGAAGGTGCCGAAGGCCGGCGCGTAGATCGGAAAGACGCACAGGATGCGACGCTTGTTAAGGACGGGCAGCGGGCATTTCATTCCAGGTCTCCGGTCGCCGGCTACCGCCATCATCCATGCGGAATCGTTCCCGTTCAATACCTTAGGCAACACGGCGGCCCCGCGTATTGATTTCCAGCAGGAAACTGCGCCGGATTTGCCGAATCCGCGCCAAATCACTATATGCAGCGCAGCATCAGAGTGCCCGGCCGTACGCCGGGCACGTGCATTTCAGATAAAGTTCGATGGACCTTCGAAACGTCGCGATCATCGCACACGTCGACCATGGCAAGACCACGCTGGTCGACCGGTTGCTGCAACAGTCCGGAACCTACCGGGATAACCAGCGCCAGGTTGAGCGGGCGATGGATTCCAACGACCTGGAGCGAGAGCGCGGCATCACCATCCTCGCCAAGGCGACCTCGATCCTGTGGCAGGGACACCGCATCAATATTGTCGACACGCCCGGCCACGCCGACTTCGGCGGCGAGGTCGAGCGCATCCTCAACATGGTGGATGGCGCGCTGGTGCTGGTCGATGCGGCCGAAGGGCCGCTGCCGCAGACCAAGTTCGTGGTGTCCAAGGCGCTAAAGATGGGGCTTAAGCCCATCGTGGTGATCAACAAGGTGGACCGGCCGGACGCGCGGGCGACGGAGGTGGTGAACGAGGTGTTCGACCTGTTCGCCGCGCTCGATGCCACCGACGAGCAGCTCGACTTCCCGATCCTCTACGGCTCGGCCAAACAAGGCTGGATGGCGACGAGCCTCGACGGCTCGCACGGCGACGGCATGAGGCCGCTGTTCGAGTTGATTCTCAGTCACGTCAAACCGCCGGTGGTTGAGGAGGGCCCGTTCCGCCTGCTCGGCACGATCCTCGAAGCCAACCCTTATCTCGGACGCGTCGTCACCGGCCGCATCACCTCAGGTTCGGTCAAGCCGAACCAGGCCGTGAAGGTGCTCGATCATGACGGTACCCTGGTGGAAGCCGGCCGCATCATGAAGGTGCTGGCGTTCCGTGGGTTGGAGCGCGTGCCGGTGGATGAGGCTGAAGCGGGCGATATCGTCGCCATTGCGGGCCTGCCGAATGCGACGGTCGCCCACACCATCTGCGCACCGGAAGTGGAAACCCCGATCCCGGCGCAGCCGATCGATCCGCCGACGCTCGCGATGACCTTCCGCGTGAACGACTCGCCGCTCGCCGGCACCGAGGGCGACAAGGTCACCGGCCGCATGATCCGCGACCGGCTGCTGCGCGAAGCGGAAGGCAACGTCGCGCTGCGCATCCGCGAATCCGACGAGAACGACTGGATGGAGGTCGCCGGCCGTGGCGAACTGCAGCTCGGCATCCTGATCGAGACCATGCGGCGCGAGGGCTTCGAGCTTTCCGTCTCGCGGCCCAAAGTGCTGCTGCGCCGGAACGAGGCCGGCGAGCTGGAAGAGCCGCTCGAAGAGGTCGTGATCGACGTCGACGAGGAACATTCCGGCGTCGTGGTGCAGAAAATGTCCGAGCGCAAGGCGGAGCTGGTCGAGATGCGCCCCTCCGGCGGCCACCGCACGCGGCTCGTGTTCTTCGCCCCGACGCGCGGGCTGATCGGCTACCAGGGCGAGCTGCTCACCGACACGCGCGGCACCGCGATCATGAACCGCTTGTTCCATGGCTATACGCCGCACAAGGGCGAGATCGAAGGCCGCCGCAACGGCGTGCTCATCTCCAACGATCAGGGCGATGCGGTCGCCTACGCGATGTGGAAGCTCGAAGACCGCGGGCCGATGATGATCGAGCCCGGCTGGAAGGTCTATCGCGGCATGATCGTCGGCGAGCACACCCGCGGCAACGACCTCGAGATCAACGTGCTCAAGGGCAAGCAGCTCACCAACATCCGCACCACCTCTAAGGATGAGGCGGTGCGGCTCACCCCGCCGCTGAAGATGACCCTGGAGAAGGCGCTCGCCTACATCGAGGACGACGAGCTGGTCGAGGTCACGCCGAAGTCGGTCCGGCTGCGCAAGAAGCTCTTGGATCCGAACGAGCGCAAGAGGGCCGAGCGCGCGCGGGAGATGGAAGGCGTGTGATCCGCGCCTGGCGTCCCGATTTGTGACAGCGATACTGCCACTCGCGCGGCACTTTTCCGAATCCAAGTCAAGAGTCCGGGGCGCGGTAAAACGCCTGTGATGCAGCCACAACACGGTGTTCAAATCGTTAACTGTCGGTTAACAGAGGGCTTGCAAGCCGCCAAATCTCTTTGTTGAATTCGACTCATGAGTACGATCCTCATCGAGATTCGCCGCGCGAAGCCAGCCGACGCCACGCTGGTCGCCGCGACTCACGATGCGGCGTGGAGAACGGCGTATCGCGGCATCATCCCGGGACCCGAGCTTGAGAAGCTGATCAGCCGCCGCGGGCCGGGCTGGTGGGAGAACGCGATCACCAAAGGCAGCCGCGTTGCATTGCTGCAGTTTGGCGATCGCGTCGCGGGTTATGCGAACTACGGGCGCAACCGTGCGCGCAGCCTGTTCTATGACGGCGAGATCTACGAGCTTTATCTCTGTCCGGAATTCCAGGGGCTCGGCTTTGGGCGCCGCCTGTTCACCGCGGCGCGGCGCGACCTCGCGCAGAGCGGGCTGAAGAGCCTCGTCATCTGGGCGCTCACCGACAACGAGCCGGCCGTCTCGTTCTACAAGGCGCTCGGCGGCCGCGCGGTCGCGCGCTCATCGGAGCGCTTCGGGGCCAAGAGCCTCGATAAGGTGGCGTTCGGCTGGCAGAACTAGACTAGCAGCCGCCTATTCGTACTCCGCCTTGTCCTTCCCGCATTTGAACGTCCGGGCGCGCTCGTCGGCGAGCTTGCGCGCCCGCTCATTCGCATCTTTCGAGCGTCCGTCGACGTATCCGACATGGCACGTGCCGCCGGGCCCGAGCCGCGTCACGACGAGCACCCGGCCGCTCGGGTTGATCGGGCCGGTCGCCTTCTCCTGATCCTCGGCGGTCACCAGGTTCCAGCGCAGGATCGTGGCGAAGGGACGTTCCCTGCCGTCCGCGCGCTTCTCGATGCGCCACTCGACGGTGCCTTCGTACACATCGTTGAAGCCCGGAAAGGTTTCCGTGTCGGCGATGCTGTCCTTCGTGCGGGGCCCGAACGTGACGTACATGCGCTGGTCTCCGGCGCTCAATCGTAGGGCCAAGTCTTGTACCCGGGGCACAGCCAAGAGCCGTAATCTTCGACTTCGCGGCCCTTGGTGTGCTTGCATTTCTTGGCGTCGAACTTGGTGTAGACGAATTCGACCGACTGCGCGGCGGCGGGTGCGGAGAGCAGCGCAAAGGCGATCGTGAGCGCCGCTTTCTTCATCGCTAAACCGCTGGCTTCGGCAGTCCATGGATCGCGCACGCCGCGCGCACGGTGTTCACCAGCAGGCACGCGATCGTCATCGGCCCGACGCCGCCCGGTACCGGCGTGATCGCGCCCGCCACCTGTGCGGCTTCGTCGAACGCCACATCGCCGACGATGCGGCTCTTGCCCTCGGCTCCGGCAACGCGATTGATTCCGACGTCGATCACGGTCGCGCCCGGCTTGATCCAGTCCCCGCGCACCATTTCGGCGCGCCCGACCGCCGCGAAGACGAGATCGACGCGCCGCGTGACCGCCGGCAGGTCGCGCGTTTTCGAATGCGCCACCGTCACGGTCGCGTTCTCGGCGAGGAGGAGCTGGATCAGCGGCTTGCCGACGATATTGGAGCGGCCGACCACGACCGCTTCCATGCCCTCGAGCGAACGGTGCACGGTCTTCGCCAGCATGATGCAGCCGAGCGGCGTGCAGGGGGTGAGCGCCGGCAGGCCGGTCGCCAGCCGTCCCACATTGACCGGATGGAAGCCGTCGACATCCTTCGCGGGATCGATCGTGTTCAGGACTTTCTGGCTGTCGATCTGCTTCGGCAGCGGAAGCTGCACCAGAATCCCGTGCACCGCCGGATCGGCATTGAGCGTCTCGACCAGCGCCAGCGCCTCTTTCTCAGAAGCGGTTTCCGGCAGGCGATGATCGAACGAGCGCATGCCGGCTTCGACCGTCTGCTTCGACTTCGAGCGCACATAGACGGCGCTCGCCGGATTCTCGCCGACCAGCACGACAGCGAGGCCGGGATCGATGCGGTGGTCGCGCTTGAGCCGCTGCACCTCGGCGGCGACGCGCGCGCGCAGTTCTGCGGCGATTGCCTTGCCGTCGATGATGCGTGCAGTCATGCGATTTCCTTAGCGCGCACTCGCGAGTTTCTCCAGCGTCGCAGTGAGCGCGCCCGTGTTGCCCGCCACATGCACGCGCTTGATGCGGGACGTGGCCCCGCCGGTGATCTCCACGCTGCGCGGTGGGACGCCGAGCGACTTCGCCAGCAACGTGACCAGCGCCTCGTTCGCGGCGCCCTCATGCGGCGTGGCGCGCACGCGCGCCTTCAGCACGGCGCGGCCATCGCTCATCGTCTCGATGCCGTCGATGGAGTCGCGCCCGCCCTTGGGCGTGAGGCGCACCGCAATCACCACGCCGTCCGGCGCGGCGCTCCAGGCCGCCACTACACCAGCGCTTTCGCGATGTTCGGAATGATCACCGACTGGATGAAGAAGATGATCAGAATGACGATGATCGGGGAGATATCGATGCCGCCAAGGCTGGGCAGCATGCTGCGGACCGGGCGGAGCACCGGCTCGGTGATGCGATAAAGGAATTCGGCGATCGCCGAAACAACCGGGCTGCGCGTGTTGACGACGTTGAAGGCGATCAGCCAGCTGAGCACCGCCGCCGCGATGAGGATGTAGACGTAAAGCTGAAGTACGTAGGAAATGAAGCTGAGCAGCTCGATCATGGCGCTAATCTCGACTCGGCGGATTCGGCCGCACATGTAGCCGTCCGGCTGCGCGGGAACAAGGCGCGCCGCAGTTGGCTTGCCTTGACACCCCACCCCCTCGGCCGTAAATGACGGCCCACACTGGAGCGCCGCGTAATCGCGTTTTTTCGCGCCTTTTCGCGACCTTTAGGGGCCATAGCTCAGCTGGGAGAGCGCCTCGTTCGCAATGAGGAGGTCGGCGGTTCGATCCCGCCTGGCTCCACCAGTCTTCGCCGCTTCGCGGCTACGACTGGCAAGCCAGTTTCCCGCGCATCAAGCCGGTTTTCTGCGCATAGGCTGTGCACCGGACGCAGTGCCGCGAAGGCGGGCAGCCGTATAGGCTGTCCCACGTCCCACAATGACGTCCGAGCATCCCGACTCCATCCTTGGGCACCGCCCGTTCGTGCTGTTCTGGTTCGCGCGGGTCGCGACCACGACGGCCTATCAGATGCTGGTGGTGGCGATCGGCTGGCAGCTTTACGAGCTGACCGGCAATCCACTCGACCTCGGCCTCGTCGGCCTTGCGCAGTTCATTCCGGCCATCCTGCTGGTGCTCCTGATCGGACAGATGACCGATCGCTATGACCGCCGTGTCATCCTGTCGACCTGCCAAGCCGTTGAAGCGGTCATGGCGGCCGTTCTGTTGATGGCGGCGGTCTCGGGCGCGATCTCG
The DNA here is from genome assembly GCA_049698215.1 of Xanthobacteraceae bacterium. Lineage (GTDB taxonomy): Bacteria > Pseudomonadota > Alphaproteobacteria > Rhizobiales > Xanthobacteraceae > PALSA-894. The sequence continues at coordinate 10,106 of JBAVXH010000052.1, forward strand.
CGCGAGCTGATTCTTGCCGTAGCGTTCGCGATGGGCGGCGCGCGCGCCTTCGAGCTCACCGCGATGCAGACTATGGTGCCAAGCCTCGTGCCGCTGCCGCTGGTGCCGCGGGCGGTGGCGGGCTCGGCGACCGCGAACCAGAGCGCGACCATCGTCGGACCGGCGCTCGGCGGTTTCATCTATGCGGTGAGCCCGCTTGCGGTCTACAGCCTGTGCTGCGCGCTGTTCGTGCTGGCGGGCGTGCTCGTCTCCTTCGTCCGCATCGAGCGCGCCGCCGCGCCGCGCGAGCCGTTCACGCTCGCGACGTTCTTCGCGGGCTTCGGCTTCATCCGGCGCAGCCCGATCATCCTCGGTGCGATCTCGCTCGATCTGTTCGCCGTGCTGCTCGGCGGCGTCACCGCGCTGCTGCCGATCTACGCGCGCGACATCCTGCATGCAGGA
>JBAVXH010000053.1:0-9112 GCA_049698215.1 Xanthobacteraceae bacterium
AGGGGCTCTTGCAAATACGCTCAGCCCCTCACCCGACCGCCTTCGCTTTGCTAGGCGGTCGACCTCTCCCCGCAAGCGGGGAGAGGTGAGGAGTAGAGAGCCGCCCGTCCGCTAGGCACCTCTGCTCAATTCTGCGGCAGCGGCCCTAAGATGTTCGGCGGGGACACCGGGCGCGTTCCAAAATCGTATTTATCCACTTGATTTAACTCAATTTCCTCCCCATCGCCGCACCCCCACACCGCTGGCACAGCCATTGCAAACCTCTCCGGCGCCGGAAGAGCCGCGCAGGGGAGCGCCGATGCCGATCTATGACCAGCCGTTCGATCCCGATCGCCCGCTGCGGCCGGGATGCATCTGCGGGCGCCATCGTTCGGTAGCCGAGCACGACGACGAGGCAGGCCGCACGATGCTGTGCGAGCCCGTAACGAGCCAGGAACAGACCTATGAGGGCGTCGTCGCGTCGGCGGTGATGCGCAAGGTCTTCCCGAAGGACGCTGCGCGGCGTGCATTCCTCAAGACCGTCGGCGCCTCGACGGCGCTTGCCGCACTGTCGCAATTCTTCCCGCTCAAGACCGCGACCGAGGTGTTCGCGCAATCGGCGGCGCCGGAGAAGAAGGACCTCAAGGTCGGCTTCATCCCGATCACCTGCGCGACGCCCATCATCATGGCGCATCCGATGGGCTTCTATACGAAGCACGGGCTGAACGTCGAGGTGATCAAGACCGCGGGCTGGGCGGTGATCCGCGACAAGACGCTGAACAAGGAATACGACGCCGCGCACATGCTCTCGCCGATGCCGCTCGCGATCACGCTCGGCACCGGCTCGACGCCGACGCCCTACACGATGCCGGCGGTGGAAAACATCAACGGGCAGGCGATCACGCTCGCCATCAAGCACAAGGACAAGCGCGATCCGAAGGCGTGGAAGGGCTTCAAGTTCGCGGTGCCATTCGACTACGATGCACAACTACCTGCTGCGCTACTATCTCGCGGAGCACGGCATCGATCCGGACACCGACGTGCAGATCCGTAGCGTTCCGCCGCCCGAGATGGTCGCGAACTTGCGTGCCGACAACATCGACGGCTTCCTCGCGCCCGACCCGGTGAACCAGCGCGCCGTCTATGACGGCGTCGGCTTCATCCATGTGCTCTCGAAGGAGATCTGGGACCGCCATCCGTGCTGTGCTTTCGCGGCGTCGAGGGAGTTCGTCACCGGCTCGCCCAACACCTACGCGGCGCTGCTCAAGGCGATCATCGACGCGACCGCGTTCGCCACGAAGGCCGAGAACCGGAAAGCAATCGCCGAGGCAATCGCACCAGCGAATTACCTGAACCAGCCGGTCACGGTGGTCGAGCAGGTGCTCACCGGCACGTTCGCCGATGGTCTCGGCAATGTGCGCAAGGTGCCGGACCGCATCGATTTCGATCCGTTCCCCTACGAGTCTTTCGCGGTGTGGATTCTCACGCAGATGAAGCGCTGGGGCCAGATCAAGGGCGATGTCGACTACGCGGCGGTCGCCAAGCAGGTGTTCCTCGCGACCGACACGACGAAGCTGATGCAGGAAGTCGGGCTGACGCCGCCCGCCAGTACGTCGAAGAGCTTCGTGGTCATGGGTAAGACCTTCGATCCGAGCAAGCCGGAGGATTACGTGAAGAGTTTCGCGATCAAGCGGTCGTCGTAATGCTGAGCTGCCGGGCTCACGCATGACCTCCTCCCTCACACTGCGCGCCGCGCTCGTCTCGGTGCTGATCTTCCTCGCCTTCATCCTCGCCTGGCATCTCGCCACGCGCGGCACCGGCGCCGTGCAGCAGATGGATCCCGAGTACGCCAAGCTGATGGGCGTGACCGCGACGCAGGGCAAATCCGCGATGCCCGGCCCGCTCGATGTCGGCGCCAAGCTCTGGGAGCACGCGCGGCGCCCGTTCTACGACAACGGTCCGAACGACAAGGGGGTCGGCATCCAGCTCGCCTATTCGATCGCGCGCGTGGCCGCAGGCTATTCGCTCGCCGTGCTGGTCGCGTTGCCGATCGGCTTCCTGATCGGCATGTCGCCGCTGTTTTCGAAGGCGCTCGATCCCTTCATCCAGGTGCTCAAGCCCATCTCGCCGCTCGCCTGGATGCCGCTCGCGCTCTACACCATCAAGGACTCTGGCCTCTCGGCGATCTTCGTCATCTTCATTTGCTCGCTCTGGCCGATGCTGATCAACACGGCGTTCGGCGTCGCGGCGGTGCGCAAGGAATGGCTCAACGTGGCGCGCACGCTCGAGGTCGGCACCTTGCGCCGCGCCTTCACGATCATCCTGCCTGCGGCCGCGCCCACGATTCTCACGGGCATGCGCATCTCGATCGGCATCGCGTGGCTCGTGATCGTCGCGGCCGAAATGCTCGTCGGCGGGACGGGCATTGGTTACTTCGTCTGGAACGAATGGAATAATCTTTCAATTACAAATGTAATTACAGCAATATTTCTTATTGGAATTGTCGGGATGGCGCTCGATCTGCTGCTCGCGCGCGCGACGCGCCTCGTGACGTTCCCGGAGTGAGGCCCGCGTGGACAAGTTCATCTCCATCGAGGGGATCGCCAAGCGCTACGGCGCAACCGCGATCTTCGACGATCTCTGGCTCGGTATGCCGCGCGGCGGCTTCACCTGCGTGATCGGCCACTCGGGCTGCGGCAAGACCACCGTGCTCAACATCCTCGCCGGCCTCGATGCGCCGAGCGCGGGCGTCGTGATCGTCGACGACCAGGCGATCGAGGGCCCGAGCCTCGACCGCGCGGTGATCTTCCAGAGCCACGCGCTGCTCCCCTGGCGCACCGTGATGGGCAATGTCGCCTATGCGGTGTCGTCGAAATGGCGCCGCCATTCGCGCGAGCAGATCCGCGCGCAGGCGCAAAAATTCATCGACCTCGTCGGCCTCACCGGCGCCGAGGGCAAGCGCCCGGCCGAGCTCTCCGGCGGCATGAAGCAGCGCGTCGGCATCGCGCGTGCGCTTTCGATCGAGCCGAAGATCATGCTGATGGACGAGCCGTTCTCGGCGCTCGATGCGCTCACCCGCGGCACCTTGCAGGACGAGGTGCGCCGCATCTGCCTCACCACCGGGCAGACCGTGTTCATGATCACCCACGACGTCGACGAGGCGATCTACCTGGCCGACCGCATCGTGCTGATGACCAACGGCCCGGGCGCCAAGCTCGCCGAGATCGTCGACAACCCGCTGCCGAAGGAGCGCGGGCGCGCCGACATCCACCGCCATCCGCTCTATTACGCGGTGCGCAACCACATCATCGATTTCCTGGTCACGCGCTCGAAGAGCTTCGCCGCCGAGTGGGCGGGCCGCGCGTACGACTCGCGCCATGTGCCGGTGGTGCGGCCGGGGGTGATCGAGTCGCCGCTCTCTCCATCGTCATCGCCGCTCTCTCCATCGTCATCCCCCGCCCCCGGGTCCGGCCTTCAGCCGGCCCGAGGACAGGCTCAGGCGGGGGACCCAGTAAACACGACCCCGATGTTGTTGCGAGATCGCGCCTCATAGGTCCGGCGGAGATTACTGGGTCGCCCGCCTTGGCGGGCGATGACGAGCACAAGGGTTTGTAACCGGAAAGGAACTCCATGAACCGCGCCGCACTCACCGAAAAGCTCCTCGACATCAAGCGCGAGAAGGGCTGGAGCTGGAAATACATCTGCCAGGAGATCGGCGGCATGTCGCCCGTGATGGTGACGGGCGGCGTGCTCGGCCAGCAGAAGATGACCAAGCCGATGGCGGCCGCGGCGGCCAAGCTGTTCGGCCTCTCGAAAACCGAAGAGGCGCTGCTCAACGAGGTGCCGATGCGCGGCACCGGCACGCCGATGCCGCCGACCGACCCGCTGATCTACCGCTTCTACGAGCTGGTGATGGTGAACGGCCCGGCCTGGAAGGCGCTGATCGAGGAGGAGTTCGGCGACGGCATCATGTCGGCGATCGACTTCGACATGACGATCGAGCGCCAGGGCGACCCGCGCGGCGACCGCGTACGCATCGGCATGACCGGCAAGTTCCTGCCGTTCAGGTATTACGGCGCGGAGGGGAACGCGCAGGCGTATGGGTATAAGGAGGAGTGACTCTCCCTCGTCATCCCGGCCAAGCGATGCGCAGCATCGCGCGAGCCGGGATCCATAACCACCTTCTGTGCAAGATCGCGAGGGAGGCTGTCCTCATCACTCGGCCGCGCGATCACGCTGCTCTTGCCGGTCGAACCACCGATGCACCCACAAAACGCCCGCGACGGCCAATCCGATCGAGAGGAAAGGGCCAGACCATCGCGAAGATACCGAATTGGAAGTTCGTCATTCGCGCAGCCTCCGGAGGACCGGACCGGCTACTCGGCCGCGTGCTGACGGCGGCGCTCAGCTCGGTCATCGAGCCAGCCGAGAAAAAAAGCGAAACCGGCCGCCATGGCGGCGACAATGATCGGCCACACGACTACGAAGATCTCAAAGCGGCTCATTCTCTCAACCTTTTGAGATAAGCCCTGCCTCCCCAATGTAGGCCGCCGCCTGCGACGGCACAAGCAAACGCAACCGCCGAAACATGGACCGCCCCGACGGAGAGCGACGAAAGTCCATAAAGCCACGCTGCGGCAGGCGCGCATGCGCCTGCCGCAATAAGCGCGGTGGCCAGCGTATTCAGCTAGGATGCGGTGAGTTTGGTGCGCTCGTTGTGGACCAGAAACATGGAACTGACGCAGGAAATGCAATACGAACATATCATGAACATTGGCGCGGCGATTGTCAATCCATTGCGCGCGTCTTCACACCGCTGATCGAGGAGGAGTTCGGCGACGGCATCATGGGCGAAGCGACTTCGACATGACGATCGAGCGCCAGGGCGACCCGCGCAGCGACGCGTGCGCATCGGCATGACGGCAAGTTCCTGCCGTTCAAGTACTACGGCGCGGAAGGGAACGCGCAGGCGTATGGATACAGGGAGGAGTAATCAATCGCCGCACCTCGGCGACCCTCCCACATGAAGCGGAAACGCGGGATGTGGCCGGGCTATTGGGCGTAGGTTCTCTCTTCAAAGCGCCAAAGCACGAGATCGGCGACAGCGACTTTGTCTCCGCAATACTCAAAGATGTCACGGCACATCTTTTGTACATCGCTGTAGCCAAAACGCTCTGCCAGTCGGAGCAAATGTCGATCTGGCTTCGCGACGTCTAAGCCAAGATTCTTGGCCAAATGGAATTTCGTGGTTGCTCCGATGAAAGGAAGGCTCTCGAATGCTGAAATCGTGTCCGTTTGGATTCTCTTTTGGAGCGCTTCAAACCCTTCGTTCTCTATCGCACGAGCAGTTTCAACCAGCGCCCATAGCTTGCGTTTGTTGCCGAAGGCCGACGTTGCGCAGCTGACACAAGTTTCGCTGTGAAGGACGATGGCCGAGGCGGATTCCCAATCGCAGAAACAGAGTGAAATATACGAGAAGTGCTTGCGGATGATAGCTTCACGGAAGCCTGAATTCAGAACGACCCATGCATACTCGCGTAGAAATTCCGTTTCGGTAAAATTGGCGCGCAGCGAGTTTTGCCATTCTACTTCCCGAACGAACGGAGAACACCTCACCCAGTTCTTTGCCTGCACGTAGTGCTGAATAAGTTCGTTGCGCCGATCTAAGGCCGTCGCCATAGCGAATTGTCTCGTAGAATCAGCTTCAACTTTGTTAACGCGATGCTGGCTCCGGGTCTAGTGTCTAAGAGCTTACTGACTTTGACCTTCAGTTTGTGCTTCCGCTTGAGCCTTAAAAAGTCACGCTCAGGAATTCCAGCACCAAGATCGCTTGCCATGTCGTAGCGAGCCGCGAGCCGCTGGAACTCGCGTAGCGGTATCGTGTCCAACGAGGCCAACAGGTAGCCCGCTTCTCGCTTCACCTCTGAGTACATATTGAAACTGCGCGCATGCGCCTCACTGCGACCTCGCCAGTTCAACTGAAGCTGAACGAGCGTGAGACAAAACGTTAGGACGCCGATCAGTCCGATCCAAAGTGTAGCGTCGATTTGCAGCGGAACCAACCACTGATGAAGACGTGGATCGACAAACGCGAGTGCGGTAAGCCAAGCTGACAAGAGTAGAATAGCTAGATCCAAAGACACTGCGCGCCGCTTGAATCGATCTCGCATCGAAGCGTGACCGGTGCACAGTTGGTCAGCGACCCGCCGGATTCGTCCCACCTCTTCTCTAGTTTCAGTTAGTGTATCACTCATTGTCGGAGCCAAACAGCGCTTCCCATTGGTCAGTGGACTGATGGGCACTGGCATTCCGCATTCTCTTGGCGATCCGATTTAGTAGGTGCCCCGCCGCTTGGCGCTCCGTGCTATTTGCCTTGCCCAAGTAGCGGTCTACATGTACCGACTGCCCGGTACTATCTTTGATCGGACTTAGAACAAGTTCACGAGCCTTCTCGAAAAAGGCGGGTAGCATTGCGGCCGTTGTCTTAGTGCCCTTGTAGTCGCGAAAGGCAGCTATCGCCAAACTCTCGACGTGATAGCCGGACAATCTTTGTGCCTCCGGTAGAGTACCGATGATGGCTTTTGCTAGTTTTATGGTAGGAACTAATTTACCTCCGCACTCCTCGTTACGTCGGGTTAGCGCTCTTTGGAAGTTTTCGGGTTTAATTCCTGACCAATCATTCCGCCTTGACGACGGAACCTTGAGTCCATTCCCAAATCGAAATGCAGGAAGGAGCTGAAGTTGCATACCGTCCGAATAATTGACGGTGACCGCCATCCTGCCAGTCTCAACTTCCGCCTCCTCCCGCAGCTCGCGTCGAATAATCTTTGCGACGTCAGAAATAGCCTTCGATGGCTTACTCCCCTCCAACGCCGAGTCATTCAAGATCAGCAGCGAGTCTACATCGCTCATCCCGTCGACGTACGTGTGTTTCGCGACCGAGCCACCAAATAAGGTGTCGATAGAATTCTCTAAAGGCCCTTCTAGCGCTCCTTTGATTTCATCAAGACGATCTGCAACCTTCCCCACATCTCTACTGTTTGCTGAGGCAAGCTTATCCGCCAAGAGTCCCCCCAATCGGGTCTCAAACTCCCTGATCGAGGTTGCATCTTCGGTTTGCCGAACTTGTTGAGCGAGTTCGCTAGGTGTCCGACTGATGAACGGACCGCCGCCGCCGCCGCCGCCCATGTTCAATCTCCTGCTAGTTCAGCGGCCATGCTCTCGTAGGCCGCCTTGATTCGTTCATGATACTTACCGAAAACGGTAAAATCGCCATCGACTGTAAATCGCCGCATATTAAGGCGCATTTGCTGCATATATTGATAATTATGAGACCAGCAGCGTCCTTCAACGATCTCAGAGTTTGTTGATATGGGAAGCGTGAGAGTACCAAAATTATGACGATAAATGGTATCGCCATCGAAAAATGCATAGCGAAGCCAAGTGAGGCCATCAAAGATATCGGCGCCTGCCAAGAAGTACAGATAGGTGGAAAGAGTGTCCAAGCTTCCGAATATATGGATAGGCAGGTCTTTAAAATTACGATCAACCTCAGCTCTGAGTATCGCAATATTGCGCATTCTATCGAGAATCGAATTGCCAATCTCCTTTTCCGTTACCCCAATGACCGCAAAGTCGGTCATGCCGCGAACGGCAGGAAGAATAGTTTTCAGATGCAAACGTTTTGCGTCTTTGCTTTCTGGCTTTATTAAGAGCGCCCTACCGGAATGCTTGTTTGGGAGTCTTAGTTTCTTGGCTCGCTCGATTTGATCAGCGATGCTCAGGCGATCGCGGGGATGATCAAAGCTGACGAAAACAGTCGGCGAATTGGACGACCACGCTTTCACCACCTTTGCATACAATTCGGCTGTCCATCCCTTCGGAATGTGCTCCCCCTCAAAGGTCTCCGATAGCTCCGAATCTTTCGATGCTTCGTATCCCCCGCTATCCAGAAATATGGTCGACGCAAAATCAAATGGTGGCTTGATAAATCGATAGTGGAGGTCATAGGCGCTAACTAGAACTTCGTCAGAAATATACTCTTCCATGGCCTTCAACGTTGCCGCCACTCGCGGAAAACCTTTGCTTGAAAACGAGGGAAGTAGTAGCGGCGTCGAAACTGGCGGCGCCTGCCCAACCTTCAGGTTGCGACGCTTTGCGAGCATTCCAACCTCGCTCGATCTTTGCATGACGCGCATGTTCCACATGGGAGCAACGCGCCCGCCTCGCAGCTATAAGTGTGGTTCAGCGGAAGCCCGGCATTTACAAAATAGCTATAAACATCGTCTTTTGACCAATGCAAAAACGGTGCAAGTACCGAGACTCGTCCGTTGCTGCACTCCCGAACGAGAGGGTCGATTCGCTCTACGAAGGAGGGGGAGCAATCGAAGTATGGCGTACCAGCATGGACCCCGATAGCCAACAATCCATCTCGACATCCTCCAAGTAGGATCGCACAAAACATCAGGAAGGCATTTCGCCCCATTAACTCGCCAGCCCCGAACGTTTCATGCGCTGAGGCGTGAACAGCGAGCAACGGAATTGAGAAGTAGTCCCGCATCAACTGAGCGCTTTGCCACTCGCTTTTTGCAGCGGTCTGTCCAAAGTTGACAAATATGGCCGAGACATCGTGGCCGTGAGTTTGAAGGAAATGGACGCACGCTGCGGAGTCGATTCCGCCGCTAAGCAATACCGTTGCTTTATTCCCCGGTACTCTCTGCATTTGGGTGTTGTATCCGGATCAAACGGAGCTAGCTAGCGGTCTGTGCAAAACAACTTTCGTTCGTTTAGCGATCCTCTATCCCTTCTCCCTCATCCACCGATGATGCTCCTCGCTCGTGAAGCGGTCGCGTTTGCGCCTCCGCCCGCGTCGGCCCAGCTTCTCCTCCTTCGGCAGCGGCGCGCGGTTTGCCAGGAAATCGTCGGGCGCCGCGCGCGGGAGGGACCCAGGTCGGCCAAGCCCCTATTCCCTCCCCATCACCCCCTCCCGCCCGCGCTTGCGCATCGAATACCGCCGCTTGCGCGGCTTGAACGCCGGGTCATCGTTCGGGTCCTCGCCCGGCGCGCAGCTCTCGACGAAATCGGCCAGCGCCTCGGAGGGCGCGCGGGCGATGTCGACGCCGTTGGCGCGCAG
>JBAVXH010000054.1:0-6636 GCA_049698215.1 Xanthobacteraceae bacterium
CGTACGAGATGCTGACGGGCGCGCGGCCCGCCGCGCCGCGCCCGACCCTTCCATTCACGGGCTTTGGACAGCTGCGGGCGATCCGCCGCTCACTCACTGCCGCGGGCATCGCCCCGGATATCGCCGAACTCGTGTCTCGCCTGCTCGCACCACGCCCGAGACTGAGGCCCGCGTCCGCCGCCGAAGCCGGCACGGCGTTCGCGCGAGCGAGCGAGCGAAGCCGCGCTCAGGAATCGGCGCGATAGGCCGGCTTGGCGGGCGCAGCCACGGAAACGTCACCGAACTTGTCGCGCAGCTCACCCGCGACGGAATTCGCGGATGTCACAAGGCTGGCGACGCGGCGCAATGGTGCGGTGAGGCGCCACGAGGTACTCGTCTCGTAGCTTTCGACCACGGCCTCGAGATGGCGGACCTGCTCACGCAACTCGGTGAGCTCTTGCTGGGCGCTGATAGCCCCGCCGAGGCGTTCGTAGGCGGTGCGGATCGTCTGCGCCGACGCAAGGCTGGCGGAAGCATCGAAGAGGTCGCGCAGCGCCGCCGGAACGTCCTCACCGACGCCGAGCACGCCCAGTCCATGCCCGTGCCTGAACTCGAAGGACGGATAGCGCTCGCACAGCTCGCCCCACAGGCGATGGACGCCGAACCCATCCGTGTACTCGGCGGTGTCGTGAAACAGCATCACGCCGCGCTTCGACAATTTCGGCAGCCAGGCCTCGAAATCGCGCCGCACCGCTTCGTAGCGGTGGCATCCGTCGATGTGCAGCAGGTCGATCGAGCCGTCGGCGAACGCGCCGCACGCATCCGAGAAGTCGGACCGGATCAGGCGCGAAAAAGAATCGTAGCGGCGGTTGTTCGAGCAGACTGCATCGTAGACATCGTCGCCGTAGTAGCCCGCATGCTCATCGCCGCGCCATGTGTCGATCGCAAAACAACGCGCGGCAAGATGCAGGCGCTGCACCGCCTGGCAGAACACCGAATAGGAGAAGCCGCCGTGCACGCCCAACTCGACGATCATGCCCGGCCGCAGCGCCTCGACGATCCAGAAGCCGAACGGCGCGTGCTCGAGCCAGGCCGAGTCGTTGATCAGATCCGGCATCCAGTAGGAGGCCTGCGAAACGCATGAGTGCGGACTGACGGTCGAGAGTTCGCGCAGTTGAACGTTCATGATGGCACCCGGCCCCGGATCGCTACGCGGACACCCCTGACACACGACAGCACCGTCGAAGTTAATGCAGGGTTAATGGTCGCAATAGGACCGAAAAGCCACAGAACCCGGTAATCTTGGTCGCCGGATTGCCGCGATTTAGGCAAGCTCCGGGACCACCCACAGCGGCGGCTCGCCGCGCGCGACGCGCTGCACGTTGTCGAATGCGTTGCGGAAGCGCGCCACGTGGTTGTCCCAGGTGGGCCCCGCGAAATGCGCGGTGAGCACCACATTGTCGAGCTTGAACAATGGATTGTTCGAGGGCGGCGGCTCCTGATCGAACACGTCGAGCCCCGCCCCGAAGATTTTGCCTGCCGCAAGGTGAGCGGTCAGGGCCTTCTCGTCGATCACCGGACCGCGCGACGTGTTGATGATGATCGCGCTCGGCTTCATCAGCTCCAGCTCTTCCTTGCCGATCATGTGCCGCGTCGAATCGTTGAGCGGCACGTGCAGTGAGACGACATCGGATGAGCGCAGTAACTCGCGCAGCAGGCGGAATTTCACGTTGTGCCGGTCCGCCTCGCTTTCGGAGAGGCGCACGATGTCGAAATACTGCACGCGCATGCCGAACGGCTGCGCCAAGCGCGCGACCTTCTTGCCGATGGTGCCGAAGCCGATGATGCCGAGCGTCTTGTCGTGCAGTTCGTACATGCGCGGCGCCGGCCCATTGCCGCGCCAGCGCCCGCCCGACACGCTGCCGTGCTGCCAGATCACCTTGCGCGCCACGGTGAGCATCAGCATCATCGCATGCTCCGACACCGAGATCGCGTTTGCCCCGCCGTTGTTCGAGAGCGGCACCTTGGCGCGGCGCGCGGCTTCGAGGTCGACGTTGTCATAGCCGGCGGAGAGAAGCTGAACGAGTTTCAGCTTCGGCGTCGCCTTGTAGAACGGGTCACGCATCGGGATGTGCGGATAGGTGATCATGTATTCGATGCCGGGCAGGTTCGGCACCACCTCTGCATCGTTATGAACCACCACGGTCTCGAAGCCCTTCGGCGCCATCTCGCGCGCGATATTGGCGACCTCGGCGGAGGGGCAGGAGACGAGAATTTTGGGGGGCATCACGCTTCCTTCGTAGGGTGGGCTAAGGCGCGAAGCGCCGAGCCCACCGTGTGCTTACCGTTCGCGCCGGAAGTTTGGAAGTGGTGGGCACGCTTCGCCGCTGCGCGCCGAAGCTTTGCCCACCCTACGATCAAATCGACTTAGTACGGCCGGTCCCCGTTGATCGTGCAGCGGCGCATCACGCGCACGTGGTTCGCCTCGTCGAAGCCGGTGGCGCGGTGCAAGGTGCAGCGATTGTCCCACACGATGCATTGGCGCGGGCTCCACACATGCGTGTAGACCGCCTCCTTCGGCGTGATCATCACGTTCAATTCCTCGATCAGCGCGCGGCCCTCGTCGTAGTCCATGCCCTCGATCTCCTGCGCGTGATCGCCGAGGAAGATCGCCTTGCGGCCGGTCTCCGGATGCGTGCGCACGATCGGGTGTGCGATCGGCGGCACCTTCGCCTTCTGCTCGGCCGTCATCGGGTCTTCGCCATGACGGCGCGTGCGCGAGAAGTCGAGATTGTGGATCGCACGCTTGCCTTCGATCCTCTTCTTCATCGCGGCGGGCAGATTGTCGTAGGCCGCATACATGTCGGCGAACTCGGTCTCGCCGCCGACCGGCGGGCAGATCTCCGAATACATCATCGTGGCCTGGCCGGTGCGCTCGCGCCACGAGCCGTCGGTGTGCCAGTGCAGCGTGCCCTTGTCGGGATGCTTGCCGGTCGGCTTGCCGTCCTTGTCGGCATTGGTGAGCATGTAGATCTCGGGATGTTCCGGATATTTCTGGTACTGGTTCATCACGTGGATCTGGATTTCGCCGAACGAGCGCGCGAAGGCGACCTGCGTCGCCGGCGGCAGGTCCACGTCGCGGAACAAGATCAGCTCGTGGTCGAGGAACGCCTCGTAAACCTTGTCGAACATCTTCGGCTCGACCGCCTGCGCCAGCGTGATGCCGGTGATCTCGACGCCGAGCGCGGGATGCAGCGGCGTGACCTGGAACGGCCAGTCGCGCGCCTCGTGTTTGCGTTGGGCCTGGGCCATCGATCTTCCTCCGAATTTGTCCTTGCGTGTTGTTGCCGCACCCTAGCGTCTCGCCGCCAGCGATAAAAGGCGAAAGCTGGAACTTTGACGCATGGCTGCACTGATTGAGTTTGACGCCGGTTCCCCATAGCTTGCGGCAGCACGGTTGGGCGACATCCCGGACACATGAAGCGTTTCCTGCGAGACATTCTGACGCCCACGTCCGCGGGAGAGTACGGGCGCGCCGAGTGGACGCTGCACTGGCTGCTTGCGGCGGCGATCGCCCTTCCGCTCCTCATCTTCGGCGCCGCCGCCACGATCTCCTACCGGCAGAATCAGATCGACGCGCAGGATCGCCTGCAACGCAACCTCGGCACCGTGTACGAACATGCGCTCAAGGTGCTGGAGACCATCGAGCTCGCGTCGCGCTACCTCGATGAGATGCTCAACGACGCGTCCGACCCGGACATCCGCGCCAACGAGGACGCCTTTCACCGCCGGTTGAAGTCGCTGACCGACATCCTGCCGCAGTTCGCCGACATCTGGATCGTCGACGCGGACGGCCGTCCGGTGGTGTCGGGGACGGTCTTCCCGATCCCGCGCGAACTCGACTTGTCGGATCGCGACTATTTCCGCGCGCACAAGAACAACGAGGCGCAGGGTCTCTACATCGGCGACGTGGTGACGGCGCGCGCCACCAACCAGCGCGGCCAGCCGCGCTTCTTTGCGCTGAGCCGCAAGCGCATCGGCGTGGACGGCCGCTTCGGCGGCGTCACCGTGATCTCGGTCTCGCCGGATTACTTCCGCGATTACTATGAGACCCTGACGCAGCCGATCGTGGCCGCGCTGATCCGCGCCGATGGAGTGGTTCTGGCGCGCTATCCTGAACTGCCGCAGGGCGCCACCCGATTGACCCAAGGTTTCAGCGTGCAGCTCGCGCAGCGCCCCGAGGCTGGCCTCCTCACCGGCCGGTCGGCGATCGACGGCAAGGAACGCCTCTACGCCTTCCGCAAGCTGCCGCGCGCTGACCTCTATGTGGCCACCGGCCTGGACCAGGCCGAGATCACCGAAGCCTGGATGGTCGGCATGGCGCGCCATCTGATCTTCGGTCTTCCCGCGACCGCGGCGCTGATCGCGCTCACACTGATGGCGCTCACGCGTACCCGGCGCGAAGCAGCCGCCAACGTAATGCTGCGCGCCGAGATCGCGCGCCGCGAGGAAACGGAAGAGAAATTGCGCCAGGCGCAGAAGATGGAAGCGGTCGGCCGCCTCACCGGCGGCATCGCGCACGACTTCAACAATCTGCTGACCGCGATCATCGGCAATCTCGATCTGGCGCTGCGCCGTCTCGACGGGCCGGACCGCGTGCGCGGCTGGCTTGCCAACTCGCGCCAGGCGTCCGAACGCGCCGCCACGCTGGTGCAGCGGCTGCTCGCGTTCTCGCGCCAGCATCCGCTCGAGGTGAAATCGGTCGACATCAACCGGCTGGTCCAGGAGATGTCGGAACTGCTCGGCCGCTCGATCGGCGAGACGGTCACGATCGAAACGGTGCTGGCGGGCGGCCTTTGGCACGCGGCGGTCGATCCGAACCAGCTCGAAAATGCGATCGTCAATCTCGCCGTCAATGCGCGCGACGCGATGGAGGGCGGCAGCCTCACCATCGAGACCGCAAACAGCCATCTCGACGAAACTTATGCGGAGACGGCCGGCGAAGAGATCACACCCGGGCAATACGTCATGGTGGCGGTGAGCGACACCGGCAGCGGCATGTCGCGCGAGGTGATCAGCCGCGCCTTCGAGCCGTTCTTCACCACCAAGCCGATGGGGGTCGGGACCGGCCTCGGGCTCTCCCAGGTCTACGGCTTTGTGAAGCAGTCGGGCGGGCACATCCGCATCTACAGCGAGACCGGAGTCGGCACCACGATCAAGATGTACTTCCCGCGCCTGACCGGTCAGCCCGATCTGCCGCAATGGGTCGCGCGCGGAACGGCGCCCACGATGGCGCCGTCACTCGACGGCACCGAGACCGTGCTGGTCGTAGAGGACGACCCGCAGGTGAACAAGCTTGCGGTCGAGGCGCTGCAGGAGCGCGGCTACCAGGTGATGTCCGCGCCGGACGGCCCCGCAGCGCTGACATTGATCGACGGTGCTGCGGCGATCGACCTCCTGCTGACCGACGTGGTCTTGCCCGGCGGCTTGAACGGCCGCCAGCTGACCGAGGAGGTGCATCGGCGGCGGCCCGCCATCAAGATCCTCTATATGACCGGCTACACGCGCAACGCCATCATCCATCACGGGCGGCTCGATCCGGACATCGATCTGTTGACCAAGCCGTTCACCGCCGACGCGCTCACCCGCAAGATACGGCGCATTCTGGACGCGGGTGCTGCCGCAAAGCGGACTGGCTGAATGCCGCTGCGCTCGCGCATTACCACCGACGGCCTCGACCGGACGCCGCATCGCGCCTTCATGCGCGCAATGGGGCTCGACGACGCGGCGATCGCCAAGCCGATGATCGGCGTGGTGAGCCAGAAGGGCGAGACCACCCCCTGCAACATGACGCACGGCCCGCAGGTCGAGGCCGCCAAGGAAGGCGTGGAATCCGCCGGCGGCACGCCGCGCGAGTTCACCACCATCTCGGTCTCCGACGGCATCGGCATGAACCACGAGGGCATGAAGTTCTCGCTGGTGTCGCGTGAGCTGATCGCCGACTCGATCGAGGCCGTGGTGCAGGGTCACGCCTATGACGGGCTCATCGCGTTCGGCGGCTGTGACAAGACGCTGCCCGGCGCGATGATGGGACTCGTGCGCTGCAACGTGCCGGGCGTTTTTCTCTATGGCGGCGCCGCCCTGCCCGGACGCTTCCGCGGGCGCGACGTGACCGTGCTCGATGCCTATGAGGGCGTCGGCGCGGTGCAGACCGGCGCAATGAGCGAAGCCGATCTCGATGAACTCGAGCGCGCCTGCAAGCCGAGCGTCGGCGCCTGCGCCGGACAGTTCACCGCCAACACCATGGCGATGGTCGCCGAGGCGCTGGGCCTGACGGTGCCGAATTCCGCGATGGTGCCGGGCGTCTATGCGGAACGGCTCGCGGTCGCCAAGCGCGCCGGCGAGATCGTGATGCAAATCCTGGCGCGCGGCGGTCCGCGGCCGCGCAACCTCGTCACGCGGCGCGCGCTCGAGAACGCGAGCGCCATCGTGGCGGCGACCGGCGGCTCGACCAACGCGGCGCTGCACATTCCGGCGATCGCCAACGAGGCCGGCATCCGATTTACCGTCGATGACGTGGCCGCCGTGTTCGCGCGCACGCCGCTGATCGGCGATCTGCGGCCGGGCGGGAAGTATCTGGCGAAGGACGTGCACGAC
>JBAVXH010000055.1:0-6349 GCA_049698215.1 Xanthobacteraceae bacterium
CATTTGCCGGCCGCCGTCCAGCGGCAGATGCTTGCGGGCGCGACGCCGGTGCGCGCGGAAATCTCCGCATAGGTGAACAGCGTCGTCTCGACCAGCCGGCGCACCTGCGCCACCTTGCCGTCGGTGTGCGGCCGGCGCGAGCCGGCCGGGCGCTGCGCGTCGAAGGGATCGTCCTGCGTCGGCTTAGGCGTGCGGCGCGCGTGGCTGATGGCGTTGCGGTAGGGAGACCAGATCATGGGTAGGAATATAGAGCGGAAATAGGATCAGTCAAGAGAGGCGGTAAAGCAACGCGCCGCTGCCGACCCGGCCAAGCGCCTCAAGCGCGTCTGCGACGCGCTATGGCGCGCGAGCCGAACCCATTGAGCCAATTGCGCGATGGATCCCGGGTCTCGCTGCGCTCGCCCGGGATGACAACCGCCTAGAGTTTCATGTCGTAGCTGATCGGACCATCGCGGTAGTTGGTGACACCCAGCCAATCGGAGGGATAGCCGATGGGCACCGCGGCCGGGTTTTGCGGGCGTGATGGCAGCGGATTGATGTAGCCGTCGGAGTATTTGGCGATCAGCCGGTCGGCCAGGTCCCACCAGCACGTCACGACATGCTTGGCATTGTCCTCGCAAAGCGTGGTCAGTTCCTGCGCGCTGCCGCCCGTTTTGAAGCGATCGTCCCAGGCGTGCAACGTCTCGATCTGCTGGTCTTCGAGTTGCCGTTGCAGCGGGCGGATATCGACCCGGGACATTTGCTGAAAGTTCAGCCGCGCCCAGTTCGCCACGAAGTCGAAGGCCCACCACGCCGCGTCGCGGCTGAACTTCTGCGGGTCGCCGATCTGGTAGGCGCGCGGCAACTCGAGCACCTTGCTGGGAAACGGTGTGAAGCAGGTGGTGTATGAGACGTCAGGTCCGAACCACATCACGCCCTTGGTGAGCTCAGGAACATCGGGGCGCGTCTGAGCGATGTAGGTGTAGCCCTGATAGAAGATCGAAATGGCGCGCTCCCAGGCGCCATACAGTTTGCCATTGGAGATATTGTTCTGGGCGCCATCGTAAGGCCCGATGTAACGATTGGGATCACCGTAGGGGCCGGCGGCAATGCCCTTGGTCAGGTCGAACTGCGTTCCTTCGTAATGGTCACGGTAGAGCGCA
The DNA here is from genome assembly GCA_049698215.1 of Xanthobacteraceae bacterium. Lineage (GTDB taxonomy): Bacteria > Pseudomonadota > Alphaproteobacteria > Rhizobiales > Xanthobacteraceae > PALSA-894. Next base: position 1,143 of record JBAVXH010000055.1, read on the forward strand.
AACACATCGGTGAGCTTGAGCTTTTCGCGCGGCGCGACCGAGAAGGGGTAATCCGTGGTGTAGCCGCCGCCGTTGACCCAAGGGCTGAGCCCCAGGTCCGGATTGGCACGGTCGAATACGCGCCAGACCCGGCGCAATGAATAATAAGGATGATTGTATTCGCCGTCGCTCACGGCCTGAAGCCAATCAACCGGCCCTTTGTCCGGATCGGCCCAGCCGACCTTCTTCAGGCCGGCGAGGAGAGTCTTGGAGAAGATCTGGTCGGGATTGTCCGGCTGAATAGTCCGGATGCGAAACTCGTTGGCCGCCACAAAAATGCCGCCGTCGGGCACGCGCTGCGCGATCCAGGCCGAGTGGTACTCCTCGTCCGGCAACGCGCACATCTCGAACACCCAACCTTCTTGCTCGTCGCCGACCAGCAATGTCTCGCCGGTGGAAAAGTAGCCGTATTGGTCGAGCAGGGAGCCCATGAGCTCCACCGCCTCGCGGGCGGTCTTGCAGCGCTCCAGCGCGACGCGGGACAGTTCGGCGCTGTAGAACAGGCGGCAGTGTTTTTTTGTCTTCGCGGCGTCGCTTTGCGAGACGCACGACGGCTGATACTTCGCACCGTTGGTGCACTCCCCGAACATCAGGTTGTGCTCGTTCATGATGCCGTAGCTGCCGTCGAAGTACGCATAGGTATGGGATACCTGGGGAATGCTGCCGATCAGCGGCGTCTCGGGCCATTCGGGCGTGTCGTAGTTGGGCCCGCGCTGCTTGCTGACCAGCCTGGGAAAGAAATCGGTGCTGCCATCGACGACGCCGCGCTGGTCGTTTGCCGCGTGGTCTTGGGCCGGCACGTAGATGACGCGCTGATCCGAGAGCTCGTTGTCATCGGAGTGCGTCACCATCATGCTCCCATCGGCAGTCGCACCTTTGGTGATGATCATCGTTGTACACATCGACGTAATTCCCCCGATCGCGGCGATTTACTTTTTCGAATACCAAATGCCGATTTGCGAACCGATATTTGTGACGTTCCCCCCGCTGCCCGAGCTGCTGGTGGGCAGCACCGGCAATTGCGGATAAGGCACCCCGTCGCTGTTGACGAAGATGAGTTCTTTGTTCGGCAGCTTCTGGTAAATGATCGCAAACGAGGAGCCGCCGTAGTTAAACTTGCCCATCTCCTGCCCCTTCTTGACCTGGGCGCCTTTCTTCATGGCGGGGTCGAACTCGATGCTGGAGACTTCGCTCATGCCCAGCGGGATGCAGCAAACGTAGCCATAGTCCTTGGTCTTGAACACGACCAGACCGCGCGCGTTGACTTGAGCGAGGTAAGGGAGTGACGCGGTCGTGGCGCCGCCGAAATCCGGAATGACCAGCTTGTTGAAGAAGTACCCGGGAATAGCGAGGGGGTCGAACAAGACCTCGCCGACGACAGGAACCCACCAGCGGTGGAAATTGTACGGATTCAAATAGGTCTGGAAGATGTAGCCGTTCTCGAACATGTCGACGAGCTTGTGGTCGTCGATGACCTTTTGTTGCTCCGGCACAGGTGAACTCAGAATATCGGACAGGGAATAGTTCATGTCCTTGAACCAGAACACATCCCGTTTGCTGATGTTGGCGTCCCAGCGGAACAGCGAGCCGTCATTGGGGCAGATCACGGTCTGGTTGGAGTCGGGGTCGGCGATCGGGCGTGCCTTGGCCGGGTCGAGAAATTGACGCGTGAAGAAGGAATTCCAGGATTTCCAGTAGGGGAGCTTCTCCGAGTCCTTCTTCCATTGCGGAAAGACGTATTGCTTCTTGGCGGCATCGGACAGCCACTGCTCGCCGTCGACCCGAAAGCCGACATTCGAGTCGGACGTGCCGAGAAACTTGTTCCAATCCTCCAGGATAGCCGCCATCTTTTCATTAAACATAGGCAGCCGGAACAAGGTCATGCCACTCAGCGTCGGATCGATACCGACGACCAGTGCCGAGAACGGCAGGCCGACCAGGTCGTCATTGATGAAGCTGGGAGCGTGGGTGAGGATCGTGTTGAAAGCGTTGAGCAGTGTATCCTTGTCCTTGATACGGGGTATGGGCACGTCCTTGGTCGATTGCGCGACGACGCTGAGGTTTGCATCACAGGCATCCTGGAGCAGAAATTTGATGACGTCGTTTTTCTCGATGAACTCGTCCAGCGCTTTTATGCACGGGGCGTATTCTTTCTTGTCGGCTTGCAGGACCTTGTCGAAATAGACCTGCATGCTGTTGCTGCCATAGGGTGGTAACCAGCCACTTTGCAGATTGCTCGGATACGGATTGATCGCGAATTGTTTGTAGTTGGCTGCGATAGGCATGACGTATTTCCCGTCCTGGGTCCGATGTTGGATTTGGATTTGGAGCTAGTTGGCTGCAACAGAAAACGGCCGGCCGCGTGGATCTCAGTCGGAATTCTCCAGACGACTCGCAACCGATGCGAGTACTGGCGCTTCTCGTCCCTAGAACAAGCTTAACGCGAAGTATGGAAGATTGCCAGACTTTTGGCTGCGCTGATGTCGCTAATCCTCGGAAGGCGCTGATCGAGGAGGAACTCGGCGACGGCATCATCGGCGAAGCGACTTCGACTGACGATCGAGCGCCAGGGCGACCCGCGCCACCGCGTCGACATCGGCACGATAGGCCAGGTTCCAGCCGTTCAAGGATGAAGGCGCGGAAGGGAACGCGGCGGCGCGTGGCATCGCGTCTTTCACCTGCATCGGGTTCCTCCTTGTTCCGTGGAAATGGAACGCGCCGCAAAAGCGGCGCACGGGACGCCTGGCGGCGCGATGGGTTTCGGCTACGGCTTCGGGGCGGGCGCCGGCCGGTCGTTCATGCGCGCACTTGGCGGCGGCAGCCAGTTCTTGCTGAGCACCTTTTTGGCCAGCTTGCGATCGAGGTGCGGCCCGATCAGCGTCGCAAACGCGAACGCGGCCTGCTGGTATTCGGCGTCGCAGCCCTCGGACCTGTCCTTCGGCAGGTAACCTTTCTCCACAAGATCGCCGAACGTTTTGGGATCGGCGCCGTAGGCGATGCACAGCACGTTGTAGAAGCGCTGCGCCGGCGTGCCGTGTTCGTTGGCGAAGCGCTCCAGCTTGGGGGTCGTTTTCGCTTCGGCTCTGGCTTCCGTCATGTAGGCGTAGGCGACGCCCGCGATCTGCCGGCGCGCCTGGTCCTTGCCGAGATGCAGCGCGATATAGGCCGCGACCTGATCGGCGGCGTCCTCCTCGCGGCCGAAGACCGGAATGTTCAGGATTTCGAAGATGGCGTGGCCGAATTCATGCAGCACTGTGTCGAACACGGGCGCCACCAGCGCATCGACCGGCGTGACGCCGGCGGGCGTGGTCTCGGTCGGGGCGGCGCGCCACATCTCCTCGATGTATTCGTAGCAGAGCGTGATTGCGTCATTCTCGTACCAGGCATTGGACTCGCCGTCGCAGCCCATCGTTTTCATCAGCAGCGGGCGCGGCAGCCGGAACGGGCTGAGGAATTCCTGCGTTTTTTCGAGGAAGCGGGCCTGCTTCAGCCGGTCGTAGATCGGCTGATGTGCCGGGTCCTTCGGCGCGACGTATTCGATCTTGATCCGGTTCGGCTTGGCGGCACCGGCTTTCGCGGCCGCCGCAAGATCCGGGAGCGCCGCCAGCGTCAGAGCGCAGAGCAATCCGAATGCGCGCATCATAGATCATCCCCGTAGCCGGTGAGGTCAGGATCGACCCTGAGCGAGCCGACGGCAACCCGAACCCGATACCGGGGGAACGCGCTTTCAGTTTCGCTTCGCGAACTCCCCCGGCAATTCGCTCGCGATCGCGCGGTGGTCGATCTTCTTCACGTCGTCGACGCCCGCAAGGATCATCGTGGTGTCGAGCTCGCCGCGGAAAATGCCGATCGCGCGCGCGACGCCCGCTTCTCCGCCCGCGCCGAGCCCATAGAGCGCAGCCCGGCCGATCATGCAGGCGTTCGCCCCGAGCGCGAGCGCGCGGAAGATGTCCTGGCCGGTGCGGATCCCTGAGTCGATCAGCACCTCCTTCTGCCCGCCGATCGCCTCTGCGACCTTGGGCAGCGCCGCAATGGTCGAGGGCGCGCCATCAAGCTGCCGCCCGCCGTGGTTCGACACCACCACGCCGTCCGCGCCGGTTTTCAGCGCCTCGCGTGCATCCTCCGGATCGAGGATGCCTTTCAGCACTAATTTGTGCGGCCAGATCGAGCGGATCCAGCCGACATCCTTCCAGCTCACCGTCACGTCGAACTGGCTGTGCGTCCATTCGGCGAGCGTCATCCCGCCGAAGCCGGGCCCGCCGGGCAGATGCCCGTCGACGTTCGCGAAGGTCCTGCGCTTGCCGTTGAGGATGCGCCACGCCCAGGCCGGGCGGCGCATCACGTCGAACACGGTCTTGGCCGTGAGGCGAGGGGGCACCGAGAGGCCGTTGCGCATGTCGACGTGGCGCTGGCCGTTCACCGGCAGGTCGACGGTGAGAAACAGCGCCGAGCAGCCCGCAACCTCGGCGCGCCTGATCAAGTCGGCGACGAATGCACGGTCGCGCATCACGTAGAGCTGGAACCAGAACGGCTTCTGCACGGCTTCCGCCACGTCCTCGATCGAACAGATCGACATGGTGGAGAGCGTGTACTGGATGCCGGCCGCGTGCGCGGCGCGGCAGGCGTGGATCTCGCCGTCGGCATACTGCATGCCGGAAAGACCGGTGGGCGCGATGGCGAGCGGCAGGGCAAGCTCCTCGCCCAGCACCGTGGTCTTCAGGCTGCGCCGCGACATATCGACCAGCACGCGCTGGCGCAGCTTGATCGCGGCCATGTCCGCCACGTTGGCGTCGCGCGTCGCCTCGGAATAGGAGCCCGCCTCCATGTATTCGAAGAAGACGCCCGGCACGTTGCGCTTCGCCATGCGGCGCAGGTCGTCGATGCACATGGCGCGATCCAGGCGCATTCCGCTCCCCGTCTTGCCTTCTCAAGGTTTGGATAGCGGCGCGCGGCCATGGGAGCAAGGCAGTGCTTGCGGGCGGAGCACGCGGGGCTCCTTACCCCTTCCCCAGCATCCACGCATGATGCTTGTTGCGCTTCGAATACCGCCCGCGCTCGCGGAAGGCAGGGTCACGCGTGGGATCGGCGCCCGGCGCGCAGCTCTCGATGAAATCCGCGACCGCCTCGCCCGGCGCGCGCGCGATATCGACGCCGTTGGCGCGCAGGTC
>JBAVXH010000056.1:0-5480 GCA_049698215.1 Xanthobacteraceae bacterium
CTTCGGCAAGCTCAAGGAGTTCAAACGCATCGCCATGCGCGCAGACAAAACCGATCAGAGCTTCGCCGCCATCATTCATCTCGCCGCGGCCGTGATAAACTCCCGATGAATCTCAACAGGCCTTAGGTGCGCGTGCGCATCCGCATCATGAAGCTGTCGAAGCCGAGCTCGGCGACCTGCTGCCACGCAAACGAGTCGTTGCGGAAGCCGACAAGGCTGTCGTACAGCTTCTTGAACATCGGGTTGTTCTTGGAGTGCTCCGCGTAGACTTCCTGCGCGGCGTTGTAGCAGGCCTCAAGGACCGGCTGCGGGAACGGCCGCAACACCGCGCCCTGCGAGATCAGCTTCTTGAGCGCCGCCGGGTTGGAATAATCATACTTGCCGACCACCCAGGCCCACGCGTCGCCTGAGGCCACCTCGATCATGCTCTGATAGGCCTTCGGCAGCTCGTTCCACTTCGCGAGGTTGATCAGGTTGTGGCCCTGGCCACAGCCTTCCCACCAGCCCGGATAGTAGTAGTTCTGCGCGACCTTCACGAAGCCGAGCTTCTCGTCGTCGTAGGGGCCGACCCACTCGGCCGCGTCGATCGTGCCTTTTTCCAGCGCCGGATAGATGTCACCGGCCGCGAGTTGCTGCGGCACCACGCCGAGGCGTTGAAGGATCGTGCCGGCGAACCCGCCCACCCGGAATTTCAGGCCCTTCAGGTCGTCGACGGTATTGATCTGCTTGCGGAAGAAACCGCCCATCTGCGCGCCGGTGTTGCCGGCCGCAAAGCCGATGCAATTGAACTTCGCGAACAGCTCGTTCATCAGGGTCGCGCCTTCGCCAAAGCGCAGCCAGGCGTTCATGCCGCGCGTGTTGACGCCGAACGGAAGCGCGGTGCCGAACGTAAAGGCGGCATCCTTGCCGAAGTAATAATAGGAGGCGGTATTGCCCATCTCGACCGTGCCGTTCTGCACGGCATCCAGAACCTGCAGACCCGGCACGATTTCGCCCGCGGCGAACACTTGAATCTGGAACTTGTTGTCGCTCATTTCGGCGACCCGCTTGGCGAAGTATTCGACGCCGCCATAGAGCGTATCGAGTGATTTCGGCCAGCTCGTCGCGTTCCGCCACTTGATTTCGGGCATCGACTGCGCGATCGCCGGCGCCGCAACGGCGGTCGATGCCGCAAGCCCGACGCCTGCGGATTTCAGAAATTCACGACGTTTCATTAGCGTTTCCCCTGATCTTTGGTCGACCAGACGCCGACGTGACGAAGCCGCTGTTGGACGTGTTTTTTTGTTTGGGCCGTCACCGGCAGCCGACTGCCCCAATCTTACGGAACAAGATTGGCCGATGCCAAACAAAAAAACCCGGGGTTTGTGGCCCCGGGTCCGGTTCAGGCCTGCCTCATTGACGGTCAGGTGCGCGGGCGCGTCCGGATCATGAAGGTGTCATAGGTGTATTCCGCCACCTGCCACCAAAGATACTCGTCGTTCCGGAAGGCCACCATGTTGTCGTAGACCTTCTTGAAGTCTGGGTTCTTGGACGAGATGTCGGCATAGACCTCGTTCGCGGCCTTCAGGCAGGCTTCCATGATCGGCTGGCTGAAGGGACGCAGTTGCGCGCCTGCGGCAACCAGACGCTTGAGCGCCTGCGGATTGCGGGCGTCATACTTTGCCTGCTCCTCGACGTTGGCGTAGCCCGCGGCCGTCGTGACAATCGCCTTGTAGTTCTTCGGGAGTTCTTCCCACTTCGGGATGTTGAACATGAAGTGGTTCGTCGTGCCGCCTTCCCACCAGCCGGGGTAATAGTAGAACGGCGCCACCTTGTGGAAGCCGAGCTTTTCGTCGTCGTAGGGGCCGACCCACTCGGCTGCGTCCACTGTGCCCTTTTCGAGGGCCGGATAGATGTCGCCGCCCGCGATCTGCTGCGGGACCACGCCGAGCTTGGCCATCACCTGACCGGCCAGACCCGCGATCCGCATCTTCACGCCATTGAGATCGGCGACTTCCTTGACCTCCTTGCGGAACCAGCCGCCCATCTGCGCGCCGGTGTTGCCGCCGAGCAGGCTGACGACGTTGAACTTCTTGGTGAAGTCATCCATCAGCTTCTGCGCGCCGCCGTCATAGAACCATGCGTTCTGATGACGCGAGTTCATGCCAAAAGGCACCGCGCAAAACAGCGGGAAGGTCGGGTCCTTGCCGACGTAGTAGTAGGCCGCGGTGTGGCAGCATTCGACCGTACCTGCGCCGACCGCATCCATCGCCTGCAGGCCGGGCACGATCTCGCCTGCCGCAAACGTCGAAACCTGGAATTTGTTGTCGGATGCTTCCGCGACATACTTCGAGAATGTCTCGGCGGCACCCCAAAGCGTATCGAGCGACTTGGGAAAGCTCGAGGTCAGCCGCCATTTGAGCTCCGGCATCGATTGCGCGATCGCCGGCGCCGCGATGGTGGCCGAAGCGGCAAGGCCTGCGCCTGCGGTCTTGATGAACTCACGACGTTTCATGATGACTCCCTAGGGTCGTTGAACCATTCCCAGAGCCCGCGCGCCGGCCGCCCCTCCGTCCATCTGCGCGAGTTGAGGGGTCTATAGCCAATTTCTGAGTGAGGCCAAAATGAAAAGCGCCGGGGCGAATTGACCCGCCCCGGCAACAATCTATTCGGCATTCCCGATATTAGACTTTAGACGCGGGTCCGATTGCGGATCAGGTAGGTGTCGTAGGTGTATTCGGCGACCTGCCACCACAGATACTGATCGTTGCGAAACGCGAGCGTCGAATCCCATAGCTTCTTGAAGTCGGCGTTGGCGGCCGAAACCTCGTTGTAGAGCTCGAGCGACGCCTTCAGGCAGGCATCCATCACCGCCGGCGGGAACGGGCGCAGTTGCGCACCGGCGCCGACCAGCCGCTTGAGCGCCGCCGGGTTCACGGCATCGTATTTCGCCTGCATCCACTCGTGCGCCGCCATCGAGGCGGTCTTCACGATCGACTTGTAGGTCGGCGAAAGCGCATTCCATTTGTCGATGTTGATGAAGTTGTGCAGCATCGCGCCGCCTTCCCACCAACCCGGATAGTAGTAGTACGGCGCGACCTTGTTGAAGCCGAGCTTCTCGTCGTCGTAGGGGCCGACCCACTCGCAGGCATCGAGCGTGCCCTTCTCCAGCGCCGGATAGATGTCGCCGCCGGCCAGCTGCTGCGGCACGAGACCAAGCTTGGTCAGCACGCGGCCGGCAAAGCCGCCGATGCGCATCTTCAGGCCGCTGAGGTCTGCCGGCTCCTTGATCTCCTTGCGAAACCAGCCGCCCATCTGGCAGCCGGTATTGCCGCAAGGAATGCCGTAGATATTCGCCTTCTTGTAGAAGTCGTTCATCAGCTCGAGGCCGCCGCCGAAATACTGCCAGGCGTTCTGCATCCGGCTGTTGAGCCCGAACGGCACCGCGGTGCCGAACGCATAGGTCGGGTCCTTGCCGACGTAGTAGTAGGACGCGGTGTGGCACATCTCGACAGTGCCGGTGCTCACGGCGTCGGCGGCCTGCAGGCCAGGCACGATCTCGCCCGCGGCGAAAACCTGGATCTGGAATTTGTTGTCGGTCGCTTCCGCCACCGCCTTCGCGAAGACCTCTGAGGCGCCGTAAATCGTGTCGAGCGATTTCGGGAAGCTGGAGGTCATCCGCCACTTGGTCTCCGGCATCGATTGCGCGATGGCCGGGCTTGCGATCGCGGCTGCGGCAAGTCCGGGGCCGGCCGCGGCGATAAATTGACGACGCTTCATTCGTAATCAGTCCTTCAAAAGTTCGGGGTGAGCGCGGCCGTTGCCGCGCCGCGTCGGTTACCATGCTTTGCGTCGCCGTGGGAACAGGGGATCAGCCATGCCGGAACGCGACGAAATAGCACGAAAGTAGGGTATTGCGGGGCTATCGGCCGGACGCCGTGTGGCTATCGGCCGACATCGACGGTCAGCTCCATCTTCGGATGGATACCGCAGAACACCAGATACGAGCCCGTTTTCGGAAACATCATCTCGACCGTTTCGCCCGGCTCCTGCGCGCCGGAATCGAAATCGAATTTCGGATCGAACACGCGGATATTGTGGGTCCGCGTGTCGTTGTTGAGGATCCAGAGCTTGTCGCTCAGCCGAATGCGCACGCGCGTCGGCGCGAACGTCTTGTCGTGCTGCGAGACCGAGGTGGCGCGGGTTACGGCGACCGGCGGGGATTTCTCCGCGATAATTGCCGAGGGTGGCTGCGGGTCTTCCTCGCTTGTCAGCGTCTTGAGGAACGCCACCAGCGCGGCCTGCTCTCCGCTATCGAGGATCAGCCCGCGCGTCAGGTCCCGCGCCAAGGTCGGCCGCTCGGCGACACCGCCGGCATAGTGGCGCACCACATCCTCGAGGTCGCTAAGCGAGCCATCGTGCATGTACGGGGCGCGGCGCATGGCTTCACGCAGTGATGGCGTCTTGAACGCGTATTCGGCGGCCTCGAGCCGCAGCACGGCACCGCGCCCGCGGTCCTCGCTCGGCAGCCCGATGTCGTAGAACGCATAGTCGGTGAACGCCCAACCGGAATGGCAGTTGGCGCACCCGGCCTTGCCGGTGAAAAGACGAAAGCCGTCGATCTCTTGTGCGGTCAGCGCCGAGGCATCACCCTCGATCCAGCGGTCGAAGCGGGTGGCAGGTGAAACCAGCGTCCGCTCGTAAGTCACGACTGCCTTCTTCAGATTGTCCTCGCTGACGCGCGGATTTTCCGGAAACGCCTTGGCGAAGGCGCGCGCGTAGCTCCTGTCCGCCACAAGCCGCGCGATCAGTCTGTCCATCGGCTGCGCCATCTCGTCAGGCGCGACGATCGGTCCCGCCACCTGCTCCTCCAGACTGCGCGCGCGGCCGTCCCAGAACACGGGTCCCGCCCAGGCGAGATTCCACAACGTGGGCGCATGGCGTGCGAGCGGACGGCCGGGCACGCCGATGGCGGTCACCCGGCCGTCGGAAAATCCCTTCGTGCGGATGTGGCAGGTCGCGCAGGCGAACGTGCCATCCGCGGACAGGCGCTTGTCGTGAAACAGCGTCTCGCCCAGCGCGCGCTTCGCCTCGGTATAGGAGTTGGATGCCGGGAACGGGATCGCGGCGGGCCGCCGGAATTTCTCCTTCAACGCCGCGAGATCGTCGCCCTGCGCCAAGGCTGCAACACCACCGACGACCGCTCCGCACAGGAACGCGCCAGCAATCAGCCCACGAATGGTTGCCTGCGCCCCAGCCGATCCGCTCACATCAGCTTGCCGACGTGGAGCTCGATCCGCGACACATCGCTGAGCACGTTCGCGTAATCCTTCACCGGCGTCTTCGGCGGCATCGCGGCGGGCCAGGCCTTTTTCAATTCGGCGAGGTCCTGACGAACGTGCTTGAGCGCGTCCGCATCCTTTTTCTCAAGCGCGGATGCTGCACCCTCGATCATCTTTTCGGCCTGCCAGACGAAGCCGCGCGCATCCTGATACTCGACC
>JBAVXH010000057.1:0-18994 GCA_049698215.1 Xanthobacteraceae bacterium
GCGCCATGGACGCCTTGCTAGCCGACGCAACGCGCGCCGTTCGGACGCGCGTCGCCGCTGACGGCCGGGTTTCCGCCAAGCTCGTCGACCGCGAGCAGCGCGCCGCGCACGGGCTGGCGTGGTTTGCGACCTACACCGAATCGCTGCGCCAGCTCGCCGCCTATGCGGAGCGGATGAGCGAAGCCGGGCGCTTCGGCGAGCTGGAAGAACTCCTCGTCCGCGTCGGCTTCGGCGAATACCTCGCGCAGATGCTGGGCGGCATCCCGATGAGCCAGGGCGAGATGGTGCGGCCCGGCGATCTCGGGCTGAAGCTCGAAGAGGTTTCGGACCGTGTCACCCCCGAAGTCGAAGAGCTGATCGCGACCGGCAACACCGCAGAAAACCGTGCGCGGCTCGCCGATTTGATGCACGAGCACCACGGCGCGACTGTCGGCGACTGCGGCCTCGACGAGACGCTCGAGGCGATCCGCGACGAGATGCGCAAGTTCGCCGAAAGCGAGGTCGCGCCGCATGCGCATGAGTGGCACCTGACCAACAGCTACATCCCGCTCGACGTGATTACGCACATGGCCGAGCTCGGCGTGTTCGGGCTGACGATCCCGGAAGAATACGGCGGCATGGGACTCGGCAAGGAGTCGATGTGCGTCGTCTCGGAGGAACTGTCGCGCGGGTACATTGGTGTGGGGTCGCTCGGCACGCGCTCCGAGATCGCCGCCGAATTGATCCTCGGCGGTGGCACCGACGAACAGAAGACGAAATGGCTGCCGAAGATCGCCTCGGGCGAAGTGCTGCCGACGGCCGTGTTCACCGAGCCGAACACGGGCTCCGACCTCGCCTCGCTCAAGACGCGCGCCGTGCGCCAAGGCGACGTCTACAAGGTCTCCGGCAACAAGACCTGGATCACGCATCCGGTGCGCGCCGACCTGATGACGCTGCTGGTGCGCACCGATCCCAAAGAGCCCGGCTACCGCGGGCTCTCGATGCTGCTCGCCGAAAAGCCGCGTGGCACCGACGAACATCCGTTCCCCGCGCTCGGCATGTCGGGCGGCGAGATCGAGGTGCTCGGCTATCGCGGCATGAAGGAATACGAGATCGGCTTCGACGGCTTCGAGGTGAAGGCCGCGAACCTGCTCGGCGGCACCGAGGGGCAGGGCTTCAAGCAGCTGATGCAGACCTTTGAGTCCGCGCGCATCCAGACCGCGGCGCGCGCGGTCGGCGTCGCGCAGGCTGCGATGGAGCTGGCGCGCCGCTATGCGGAAGAGCGCGTCCAGTTCGGCGAAAAACTGTTCAAATTCCCCCGCGTCGCCGACAAGATCGCCATGATGGCGGTCGAGGTGATGATCGCGCGGCAGATCACCTATTTCGCGGCGCGCCAGAAGGATTCAGGCCGGCGCTGCGATCTCGAAGCCGGCATGGCGAAGCTGCTCGCGGCGCGCGTCGCCTGGGCGGCCGCCGACAATGCGGTGCAGATCCATGGCGGCAACGGCTTCGCGCTGGAATACCCGGTGTCGCGGGTGCTGTGTGACGCGCGCATCCTCAGTATTTTCGAGGGCGCGGCGGAAATCCAGGCGCAGGTGATTGCGCGAAGGCTTCTGGACGGCAGCAACTGAAACGCCCCTCCGCGCGTTGAGGAACGTCGATGCCGCGTTCGCGGCATGCGCTTGCGACCTCGGAGGGATTTCCCATGCATAATCTGCGAATTCATAACGGCGATTGGGTCGTGGTGTGCGACGGCGCCAAGGCGCTGATCCTCGAGAACGCGGGGGATGCGGTCGCGCTCAATTTGAAGACCAAGGAGGTACATGCGCAGACCGACGAAAAGACCTCGGACCAAGGCACTGACGCACCGGGCCGCTCGATCAATTCGGTAGGTGCGCGTCGCAGCGCCATGGAGCAGACCGACTGGCACCAGCAGGGCGAGGATCGATTTCTCACCGAACTGTCGAAGCGGCTGAATGCCGCCGTGATGGCGGGCGAGACGAAGTCGCTGGTGCTCGTTGCGCCGCCGCGCGCGCTTGGAGTGCTGCGTCAGGCTTGCACGAATGGTCTGCGTGACGCGATCCGTGCCGAAATCGACAAAGACTACGTGAGGATGCCGGTGCGCGAGATCGAGCGGCATCTCGCGGCGTAGCCGCAGCCCCTTCGAGTGTCGCCGGACGCACGGCTGCTTGCGACCTTAAGGATGATTTGCCATGGTTCTCCACCAAAAGTGGGAGAGACCATGTTCAAGATCGTTTTGTCGGCATTGGTTTGCAGTCTGGCACTGATCGCGCAAGGCGATCAGGCACGCGCGCAGGTCGGCGTCGCGGTTTACGTCAACAACAACACGGCCGCCAAGGTGAAAGGCATCTTCCAGTCGACCGATTTCGGCGACCCCTCAGTAGGCTGCCTGGCGCAGTCGGGCACAGGATCGTCCCAGTGCCAAGAGTCCAAGAACTACAGCAAGCCGCCGAAGAACATAAAAAATCTGCTCTGCATCGCGTCGAAGATGAAGTGGCAGCCCACACAGAAGTGCAACAATCTGCTGCAGGCCGTCAGCGGCTGCAAGAGAAACGATATCTGGACCTCGTTGTGCGGCGCCGGCTACGGCATCAATGTCGTTCCCAAGTGTATCTATCGGACGGACTCAGGCCAGTTTTCGTCCTGGAGCTGGACGGTTTGGCCAACCGAGAACAAGACCAACTCGCTGACCGTCGATTGCGCGATCGACAATTATTCAGTCTTGAAGAAGTAGATCCAAGCCGCAGCCCTCACGCGCGCATGTCTGGCCGGCATGACGCCGGCCAGACGCTGCGAGAGTTCTACTGCCCCGCGCTCACGAGCTGATAGGCGCCGCGCTCGAACGCATCGTAGGCCGCCAACGCCTTGGCGTCGGCGAACGGCAGGTACTGCATCATGATGGTACCGGCGATGCCGCGGGTCGGGTCGATCCAGAAGTAGGTGTTGTTGATGCCGCCCCAGCTGAGGCTGCCGGGCGAGCGCTTGCCGGGCACCTGGTCGACCGTGATCAGGAAGCCGGGGCTCCACTGGTCGCGCCCGTCCGCGATGAACGAGAAGTCGGCGCTGCGCGCCAGCGCGGTCTTCAGCGCGGGCACCCGCACCGCGCCCATGGCGTTCTGGCTCATCAGCGCGATCGTCTCAGGCTTCATCACGCGCACGCCATCCAGCTCGCCGCCGTTGAGAACCATGCGCATGAAGCGGCCGTAGTCGCTCGCCGTCGAGGCGAGACCGCCGCCGCCGATCGGCGCCGCGATGGTGAGGCCGAGCGGCTGCTTCTGCAGTTCAATCGCGCCGTCCATCTTGTCACCGGCGCGCTGCTGTTGGGCGACCATGCGCGGCCCCTTCGCCTCCGGCACGTTGTAGGACGTGTCGTCCATCTTGAGCGGAGCGAAGATATTCTGCCGGAAATAGTCCTCGAGCTTCTGGCCGGAGATGACCTCGACCAGCCGCCCGACCACGTCGGTGCTGGTCGAGTAGTGCCAGCGCTCGCCCGGTTCGAACAGCAGCGGACCGCCGAACGGGAACTTGTCGCCCTCCTTCGGCTTCAGGTCGCGCCAGATGGCGCTGGTGAACGGATAGCCGAGACCGGACGTGTGAGTGAGGAAGTGCCGGACGGTGGCCGGCCGCGTTGCCGGACGAAGCGTGTAGGCGCCGCTCCCGGTGTCGAATGAGGTGATCACCTGCAGGTTGGCGAGCTCCGGCAGGTACTTCGAGGCCGAGTCGTCGAGGCCGAGCTTGCCCTGCTCGACAAGCTGCATCAGGGCGAATGACGTAATGGGCTTGGTCATCGACGCGATGCGGAACATCGAGTCGGCGGCGAGCGGGCGTCCGGTCGAGACATCGGCCGCGCCAAACGCGCCCTGATAGACGACGCCCTTGCGGTCCGTGACCAGCGCGACGATGCCGGGCACGTCCTTGCGCTCGACGGCGGCGCGAAGGGCCGTGTCCAGAGCTGCGATCCCCGGGGAATTTTGTGCGCTCGCGCTGCCGGTCAACGCAGCAAACGCAATGCTGGTCGCGAAGAAAAGTCCTGCGATCTTTCGATGCATGGAAGCCTCCCTGTTTGCGGCCCGGGTGTCGCCCCCGCGGCTCTGCTGAATCGCTTGTTCGGCGCCGGCTCGAGTTCGCAAAGACACTGCAGTGCACCGGCCCGTCGCGTGGCGACGTTAGCATCTACAAATTCATTGAGTCCTCAAATCCGCGGCATCCGCATGTCGCGCCCACTCCGAAAGTGGGCACGGCGCGTACGGCAAAGAGTTTGGGCGATTGAGGATATTACCCATTCGCCGCGCGCAGCGCGCGGTCGAGATCGTCGTAGAGATCGTCCGGGTCTTCCAGTCCGACCGACAAACGCAATAGATCAGGCGGGCAGGGCGAGCCCGGTCCTTCGATCGATGCGCGGTGCTCGATCAGGCTTTCGACGCCGCCGAGCGAAGTCGCGCGCTTCCACAGTTTTACGCGTGCCGCCGCATCGATCGCGGCGCGCTCGCCGCCCTTCACGCGGATCGACAGCATGCCGCCGAACCCGCACATCTGCCGCGCCGCAACCGCGTGCCCCGGATGTGTGGGCAGGCCCGGATAGAGCACGGATGAGATGGACTGGTGGTTGGCAAAGCGCGTGGCGAGCGCGGCCGCCGTTTCGGTTTGCGCGTGCACGCGCACCTCGAGCGTGCGCAGTCCGCGCAACAGCAGCCACGCCTCGAACGGCCCGAGGATCGCGCCGTGATGGCTGCGCACCTGCTTGATGCGCGTCCACAGTGCGTCGTCGCGCGCGGCGGCGAGCACGCCCGCGACCACGTCGGAATGGCCGTTCAGATATTTGGTCGCCGAGTGCATCACGATGTCGGCGCCGAGCGTGAGCGGCTTGGTGAACAGCGGCGTCGCGGCCGTCGAGTCGATGCCAAGAATGGCGCCGCCCGCATGTGCGATCTCCGCGACGCCTGAGATGTCCGTGATGGTCCAGAGCGGATTGGCCGGCGTCTCGATCCACAAGAGCTTGGTGTCCGGCTGCATCGCGGCGCGCACTGCCTCGACATTCGACATGTCGATGAGATCGACGCGATAGCCGAACAGCGGCGCCTCGTTCTTGAGCCAATCGCGCAGGCCCCAGTAGCAGACCTGCGGGGCGAGCACGTGGCTGCCGGGCGGCAGCGCGAGCACCACGCTGGTCGCGGCCGCCATGCCGGAGCCGAACAGCAGCGCCTCGTGCGCGCCTTCCAGTGCCGCGATCACGGCTTCGGTCTGGCGCACCGTGGCGTTGTCCGGACGGCCATACGAGTAGCCGGTGCGGTACTGATTGTCGGGATCGCGAATGAACGTGGTCGAGACGTGCACCGGGAGCGCCACGCCGTGGGTCTCGGGCTCGATCGTCCCAAGCGCCTGCGCCGCGATGGTGCGAGGTTTGTACGCGTTCGGCCGCTCGGTCATGTCACTCTCCCGCGCCGATCACATCAGACCGCCGCCGGCTTGTAAAACGCGGCCGCGCAAGCAATATCCAGCCGATGACGAACGTCCTCTATTATTACGCGGTGCCGTTCGCGGTTGGCGCAGTCGCGCTGGTGCTCGTCCTCGGGCTCGTCAACATGATGCGCGGCGGTTCGCCCAACACTTCGCAGAAGCTGATGCGGCTGCGCGTGCTGTTGCAGTTCGTCGCCATCGTGATCGTGATGATCACGATCTGGGCGATGGGGCGCTGACGGGTCCCTATTTCTGCGGCCCGCTCGGGCCGGTGCCGGGCGCGGCTTTCAGGTATTCGTCCTTCGGGGCTTTCGCCTTCTTCGGCTTCTTCTTCGCGGCAGAGACGTCCGTGGCCGGGGCCTGCAGCCCGGCGGGGTGGGCGATCAGCGCGGAAGGCGCCAGCGCGAGGGCGACGGCGACGATCAGGGTGAGGCGCATTTCGGTTCCTCTCTCATTGGTTCCGGATTGGGAATAGGATAGACGACCGCGGCGCCACGAAAAAGGCGACGCAGATTCGAGGCTGACATGGTGGTGCTCAACCGCATCTATACGCGCGCGGGCGATGCCGGGATGACGATGCTCGGCAATGGCGAGCAGCGCAAGAAATACGATTTGCGGGTCGAAGCTTACGGGATCGTCGATGAGGTCACCGCCGCAATCGGCGTCGCGCGCCTGCACACCGGGGAATTGCCGGTCGACGCGATGCTGGCGCGCATCCAGAACGATCTGTTCGATCTCGCCGCCGACTTGTGCTCGCCCGACAAGGGCAAGGGGCCGGGTGGCGAGCGCCTTGCGGTGAAACCAAGTCAGGTGAAGCGGCTCGAGGACGAGATCGATACGCTCAACGCCGAGCTTGCCCCGCTGCGCACCTTCGTGCTGGCGGGAGGCACTCCGGCGGCTGCCTACCTGCATCTCGCGCGCACCATCTGCCGGCGCGCCGAACGCGTGATCGTCCAGCTTGCGGATTCCGGCGAGGAGGTGTCCGCCGAGGTGCGGAGCTACATCAACCGCCTGTCCGACTTCCTGTTCGTCGCGAGCCGCTACGTCAACGACAAGGGCGCGCGTGACGTGTTGTGGGTGCCGGGTGCGAACCGCTAGCGAGATTGTGCACAGCGCGTAAGGACACCCGGTGGTCATCCCGATCTACGACAACGATCCGCTCGAAAGAAAGAGCAACCGCCCCTACGTGACCTTTGCGCTGATCGCCATCAACATCGCGGTCTTCGCGTTTCTGAGCGCCACCAGCGACAAGGTCGCGACCGAGATCCTGCGCAATTTCGCGATGTTTCCCGTCGCGGTAAGCGGCGAGGCGGTGACCGGCGGGTTCATGCCGCCGTCGCTGACGCTTTTCACCTACATGTTCCTGCACGGCGGCTGGATGCACGTCTTGTTGAACATGCTGTTCCTGTTCGTGTTCGGCGACAACATCGAGGATGCGCTGGGACACGGCCGCTTTCTTGTGTTCTATTTGTTGTGCGGCATTGCGGGCGGCGCCGCGCACGCGCTCGCGGCTCCGCTATCGAACGTTCCGCTGGTCGGCGCCTCAGGTGCGATCGCGGGCGTGATCGCCGCCTACATGATGATCCGTCCGTGCGCGAGGATCACCGTGCTGATCTTCGGATTCATCCCGATCAGCCTCGCGTCATACTGGGTGCTCGGCTTCTGGGCGATCAGCCAGGTCTGGCATGTGTTCAGCCTGGACAAGAGCGACACCGCCTGGTGGGCCCATGTCGGCGGGCTTGCGGCCGGCGCGCTCCTGATCCTTGTGATCCGCCCGGCGGGCGTCCTTCTGTTCCAATGCGTGCGTCCCGGGGATGCGATTGTCGTTGCGGAATCAACGCCGTCCGCCCCGTGGGGCCCGCCGCGATGAGCTTATGTTGCACTGCGTTGACAGCCCCTAGGGTGGGCCATAGGTTGCCCGCCGCACGCGGGAGTTTTCCGGCATGAAGGTCTTGGTGCCCGTCAAGCGGGTCGTCGATTTCAACGTCAAGGTCCGCGTCAAGGCGGATGGCTCCGGAGTGGAGCTCGCCAACGTCAAGATGTCGATGAACCCCTTCGACGAGATCGCCGTCGAGGAAGCGATCCGGCTCAAGGAAAAGGGCGCCGCGACCGAGATCGTGGCCGTGTCGATCGGTCCGCAGCAGGCGTCCGAGACGATCCGCACCGCGCTCGC
This sequence comes from Xanthobacteraceae bacterium, assembly GCA_049698215.1. Classification (GTDB taxonomy): domain Bacteria; phylum Pseudomonadota; class Alphaproteobacteria; order Rhizobiales; family Xanthobacteraceae; genus PALSA-894. The sequence continues at coordinate 7,631 of JBAVXH010000057.1, forward strand.
GATGGGCGCCGACCGCGGCATCCTGGTGAAGGTCGACGGTGTCGTGGAGCCGCTCGCGGTCGCGAAGATCCTCAAGGGCGTGGTCGAGGAGGAGAAGCCCGGCCTCGTCATCATGGGCAAGCAGGCGATCGACGACGACTGCAATCAGACCGGCCAGATGCTCGCCGCGCTGCTCGGCTGGCCGCAGGGCACCTTCGCCTCGAAGCTGGCGCTCGAAGGCGAGAGCGTGAGCGTCACCCGCGAGGTCGATGGCGGGCTGCAGACCGTGAAGCTGAAAGGTCCCGCGATCGTCACCACCGATCTGCGGCTCAACGAACCGCGCTATGCGTCGCTCCCGAACATCATGAAGGCGAAGAAGAAGCCGATCGCCGACAAGTCGCCTACCGATTACGGCGTCGACGTCGCGCCGCGGCTCGAAGTCGTGAAGACCTCCGAGCCGTCCGGCCGCAAGGCGGGCGTGAAGGTGAAGACGGTCGGCGAACTGGTCGAGAAGCTCAAGAACGAGGCGGGAGTTCTCTAAGATGGCAACGCTCCTGCTCGCCGAGCACGACAACAAGTCGCTCAAGGATGCCACCAACAAGGCGCTGACTGCCGCCAAGCAGATGGGCGGCGACGTGCATGTGCTGGTTGCGGGCTCGGGCGCAAAGGCGGTCGCCGACGCCGCCGCGAAGCTCGATGGCGTCGCCAAGGTGCTGCTCGCAGATGGCGCGGCGTATGAGCACGCGCTCGCCGAGCCGCTCGCGGCGCTGATCGTCTCGCTCGCCGGCAACTACGATGCGATCGTTGCGCCCGCGACCACCACGGCCAAGAACGTGATGCCGCGCGTCGCCGCCTTGCTCGACGTGATGCAGATCTCCGAGATCACCAAGGTGGTGGCGCCCGACACGTTCGAGCGGCCGATCTATGCCGGCAACGCGATCCAGACCGTGAAGTCGAAAGATCCCAAGAAGGTCATCACGGTGCGCACCTCGACCTTCCAGGCGACCGGCGAGGGCGGCTCGGCATCGGTCGAGAACGCGACCGCCGCGGCCGATCCAGGCATCTCGTCGTTCGTCGGCGAGGAGCTCTCCAAATCGGAACGCCCCGAGCTCACCTCCGCCAAGATCATCATCTCGGGCGGGCGCGCGATGCAGAGCAGAGACAACTTCACCAAGTACATCGAGCCGGTTGCCGACAAGCTCGGCGCCGCGGTCGGCGCCTCGCGCGCCGCGGTCGATGCCGGCTACGCGCCGAACGACTGGCAGGTCGGGCAGACCGGCAAGGTGGTGGCGCCGGAACTCTATATCGCGGTCGGCATCTCGGGCGCGATCCAGCATCTCGCCGGAATGAAGGACTCCAAGGTGATCGTTGCGATCAACAAGGACGAGGAGGCGCCGATCTTCCAGGTCGCCGACTACGGCCTGGTCGCCGACCTCTACCAGGCGCTGCCCGAGCTTGCCGAAGCGCTCGGGAAGCGGGGACAGTGAATGGGGTTTACCCCCGTAGTATCAAAGGCCGGTTCGTCGTAAAAAGGACGACATGGCATCGATGACGCAGGTGAGGGAGCGGCCGCAGGCAGCAGCCCGCGGCCAGGCGGAGAACATGGCTTCAATCAAGAAGATCGGGGTCATCGGCGCCGGTCAAATGGGTAACGGCATTGCGCATGTGGTGGCGCTTGCCGGAATGGACGTTCTGCTCAACGACATCTCGACCGACCGCATCAATGCCGGGCTTGCCACCATCAACGGCAACCTGACGCGGCAGGTCTCGCGCAAGCTGATCTCCGAAGAGGAGCGCGCAGCTGCGCTGACGCGCATCTCGCCCGCGGACACGCTCGACAAGCTTGGCGACTGCGATCTCGTCATCGAGTCCGCCTCCGAGAAGGAGGAGGTCAAGCGCAAGATTTTCTCCGACCTCTGCCCCGGCCTGAAGCCGGACGCGATCGTCGGCACCAACACCTCCTCGATCTCGATCACGCGGCTTGCGGCAACGACCGACCGGCCCGAGAAATTCATCGGCATCCATTTCATGAATCCGGTGCCGGTGATGGAGCTCGTCGAGCTGATCCGCGGCATCGCCACCAATGACACGACGTTCGAGGCGTGCCGCGAGTTCGTGAAGAAGCTGCACAAGACGATCGCGGTGGCGGAGGATTTCCCGGCCTTCATCGTCAACCGCATTCTGCTGCCGATGATCAACGAGGCGATCTACACCCTCTACGAGGGCGTCGGGAACGTCGAGGCGATCGATACCGCGATGAAGCTCGGCGCACATCACCCGATGGGACCGCTCGAGCTTGCCGACTTCATCGGGCTGGATACCTGCCTCTCGGTGATGCAAGTGCTGCACGAGGGCTTGGCCGACTCGAAGTACCGGCCATGTCCGCTGCTGGTGAAATACGTCGAGGCGGGCTGGCTCGGCCGCAAGGCGCAGCGCGGCTTCTACGACTATCGCGGCGAGAAGCCGGTCCCGACGCGGTAGAACTGCCCTCGCAGTTACTGTTCCTTAATCGTTTGCGAGCCTGGTCGGTCCGGGGGCACGGGAGTTTTTCCCATGCCGACGATCAACGGCCGTTTCTATTCGAGCTTCGGGTCGTACTCGGGCTACCAACAGCTTCAGATCGAGCGTGCCCAGAACACAGCCGCCCGTCAGCAGGCCGAGAGCGATGCTTCCGCCCTCGGCGATGTGTTGAGCGGCGCCTCGCAGGACCTCGCGCAGGGCCTCGCCAATCTCGCCGCGCAGGCGGCTTTGGCGCGCATCAACAATGAGGCGAGCGCGAAGCAGGCCACGAGCGGGGCCTCCACCGACTCGCCCGACACGTCGGATACACTGGCGCCCACCGAAGACCCGGTGATTGCCGTCGATGCGGCGATGCACGGCATCACCGACCTGCTGCCGGAAAATGTGCCCTCGACCGACGACACCGCGACCGACGATCTGGACGTGGCGACGAGCGTCAATCGGATCGTCGACGGCACAGCCGATCTGCTGGACTCGTCGGACACATCCGGTTCCTCGTCCGACGGAAGCGACCTCTTTGCCACCCTGGACAGCATCATCAACAGCTTCGTCCCGCCGCTGCCTCCGAGCGTCGACGTGACCGCCTGAGGGCCTGCGGCAATGTGTCCGCGCCTCCATTAGGGTTTCGTTAATCGTGCGCCGAAATCCTCGCACCCGCGAGGACCACGATGCCGATCAACAAGTCCGGCCGCTTCAGCTACGTGCGGACCTATTCGGCCTGGGAGGTCAACCAAGCCTGGCGGGCGCGCCACGCCGCGATGGCGCAGTCCTATCTGGCCGACGCAACGGCGATCCGATCGGCGCTGGCGGTCGCCTCGATCAATCAAATCGACGGCGTGGCTTCGTTCGCCGCCAAGGCCGCCGTGTCGCGGATCGAGAAAGAGGCCGCCGCCAAGAAGAACAGCCTCTCGCTGTTGGCCTAGCGGTGCCCGCTCGGGTTCCACCGAAGCGAAAATTAACGAGCTGATGGCAGGCTGCCGACCCGTCTGGAGCCTCGCATGGATGTGTCATCGCTCGCCGCTGCCATGGTCAGCGCCCAGTTGGGGCGGCTCCAGCTCGCGGCGGCCGCCAAGATGCTCAAGATGAACGCCGACAATGCTGCCTCGATCGTGCAGGTGATCGATGCCGCGCAGAAGAATGCTGCGCAGTTCGCGAACGCGGCCGCAGGGCTTGGCCAGAACCTCGACATCACGGTTTGAGCGTCGGCGAAGCCGACGAGAGCGCTGCCGATGACCGACATTCAGGACCTGCGCTCACGAATCCGGGAAAAAACCGACTATGCGCCGGAACGGTCGAGCGGGCTGCCGTTCTGGCTGATCGCCGCGGTCGCCGGGGCGGGCGCATTTGCGGCCGTGATGTTCGCCCCGCGCTTCTTTTCCAGTCACGGGACGGCCGTCGTCTATGTCGAGGCTCCGCGTGCGCCGGCGGCAGCCGCGCCGGCGGGCGCCGAGCGCTACGCGGGCAAGAGTCCTGAGGACGTGGCGAAGATCGCCGACGCCGTCTGCGCGCAACGCGCCGGCAGCATCCTGCTTGCGCCGCTCAACGGCGAAGAACAATCGCCCAAGGCGAAGGCCGAGTTCGATCGCGCCAAGCAGATGGTTGCGAACGGCAAGGGCGTCCCGGATCAAAACGAGCGGCTTGCCTGCCAGCTCACCGAAGCCCCCGCGCGCTACTGCTCGCGCAGCTTGCGGCAGAAGATTACCGCCGGCGTTATCGACTACGCGCGGGGCATCGAGAACACCAACTTGTCGCTGCGCATGTATTTCAAGGCGCAGTCGGTGATCAGCCTCGACACTTCGCGCGGAAAAATCGATGCCGAGGCGCTCGGCGCGTTTGCGCCCGATCCGCGTGTGATCGAAGGCATCGAAGGGCTGATCCGCGCCGGCTATCTGATGAAAGCCCAGCGCGACGATATCGGCACCAGCGTGCCGCGCCCCATCAAGGAGCGGCTCGATCGCGTGGTCGGCAACAAGGCGAATTGCCCGGAAACGCCGTGGTGGGCGTTCTGGCGGTAGCTCCGCCGCGACTCGTCATTGCGAAAACCCTCCTTCGTCATCCCGGAAGCCGCGCAGCGGCTATCCGGGACCCAGTACACACAGGACTATCGATTGATCGAGACGATGCCGTTTACTGGGTCACCCGCTTTCGCGGGTGATGACGACGGAGAGGTGTTTCGCGACTGACGCATTAGCTACGCCCCTTCGCGGCCTCGATCAGCTTGATCGCGTCATCGCTCGCCCATTCGGCGGGACCGGCGAGGACCCCTAGCTCGCAGCCCTGCGGGTCGATGAGCAGCGTGGTCGGCATGCCGAGCGCCTTGCCGATGGCCTTGAGATCCTGAAACACCTTGGCGCTCGGATCTGCGAAGTAGCCGAGCCCCTTGATTCCGACCTCGTCGAGCCAGGCCTTCGGCTTGTCGAGATTGCGCGTGTCGATATTGACCGCGACCACTTGAAACCGCTCGTCGCCAAGCTTGGCCTGCAAGGCGTCGAGCGCCGGCATCTCCTTGCGGCACGGGACGCACCACGTGGCCCATAGGTTCAGCAGCACCGTGCGGCCGCGGAAATCCGCGAGCGTGCGGGGCTGGCCGCCGGCATCCTTGAAGGCAAGGTCGGGCAGCAACCTTGGCTCACTCGCGATGCTGATGGCCGCGACCTCACCGCGCGCGAGCGGCGCAAGGCGCTTCGCCAGTTCGGCCGAGGGGCGGCAGGCCGGGTCCGCATTGCGCTGCATTGCGCCGATCCCGTATACCGCCGCGAGCCCGACCGCGACGCCCGCAAAGCCGCCAACGATCACCATGGCGAGCCGGCGTGTGGCAGAGCGTTTCTGGGCGGGCGGGTCGTTCATCGGATTGGCGGTCGGGTCATGAGCAACAAGATGTGGGGCGGGCGCTTTGCGTCTGGTCCCGGCGCCATCATGCAGGAGATCAACGCCTCGATCGACTTCGATCGCCGCCTTTACCGCCAGGACATCGCGGCAAGCAAGGCCCATGCGGCGATGCTCGCCAAACAGGGCATCATCTCGCGCGACGATGCCCGCGAGATCGCTCGCGGTCTAGACACGATCCTGTCAGAGATGGAAACGGGCAAGTTCCGCTTCAAGCGGGCGCTCGAAGACATCCATATGAACGTCGAGTCGCGGCTCGCCGAGCTGATCGGGCCGGCGGCAGGGCGGCTGCATACCGCGCGCTCGCGCAACGACCAGATCGCGACCGACTTCAAGCTCTGGGTGCGCGATGCGATCGACGACATCGACGCGGCGCTCGCCGGCTATCAACGCGCGCTCGCCGAGAAGGCGCTGGCGCATGCCGCGACTGTGATGCCCGGCTTCACGCACCTGCAAACCGCGCAGCCGGTGACGTTCGGGCATCATCTGCTCGCCTATGTGGAGATGGCGGCACGCGACCGCGGACGCTTCGCCGATGCGCGCAAGCGGATGAACGAAAGCCCGCTCGGGTCAGCGGCGCTCGCCGGCACCTCGTTCCGGCTCGATCGCGCGATGACCGCAAAGACGCTCGGCTTCGACCGCCCGGCCGCGAACTCGCTCGACGCGGTGTCAGACCGGGACTTCGTGATGGAAGCCCTTGCCGCGGCCTCGATCACGGCGGTGCATCTGTCGCGCTTTGCCGAAGAGATCGTGCTCTGGTGCTCGCCGCTCACCGGCTTCGTGACACTGTCGGACAAGTTCACCACCGGCTCCTCGATCATGCCGCAGAAGCGCAATCCGGACGCCGCCGAGCTGGTGCGCGCCAAGACCGGGCGCATCGTCGGCGCGCTCACAGGGCTGCTGATGGTGATGAAGGGGCTGCCGCTCGCCTACCAGAAGGACATGCAGGAGGATAAGGAGAGCGCGATGGATGCGCTCTCCGCGCTGATGCTCGGCCTCGCCGCGATGACCGGCATGGTGGCCGACATGAAGCCGGATGCCGCGCGCATGAAGGCGGCGGCGGGTGCCGGCTATTCCACGGCGACCGACCTCGCCGACTGGCTGGTGCGCACCCTGAAGGTGCCGTTCCGCGAGGCGCATCATGTCACCGGGCGGATCGTGGCGGCGGCCGAGACGGCGCAGGTTCCGCTCGAGAAGCTTCCGCTTGCCGCCATGCAGACGATCGAGCCGCGCATCACCAAGGCGGTGTTCGATGTGCTTTCGGTCGAGCGCTCGGTCGCGAGCCGCACAGCTTACGGCGGAACGGCGCCCCTCAACGTGCGGCGCGAAGCCTCCAAGTGGCTGACAAAGCTCAGGGCCAAATAAATCGGCGTGTGCCCAATTCGCTATGGCATTTGTATAGGCAAATGCATATGATCCGATGGTCAAGCTCACCGAGCATGTGGGGTTCGATTGGGACGCCGGGAACCGGGCCAAATGCCGGAAGCATGGCCTTTCGATCGAACAAATCGAACAGATATTTGAATCGACCATCGCGATCCTGCCGGACGTCGGCCGCTCGCAAGGGGAGCAGCGGTTCAGAGCGGTAGGGCGTGACTCGGAGGGAAGGGCCATATTCGTCGTCTTCACGATGAGACGCCGAGGAGAAAACTGGCTCGTTCGTCCGATCAGTGCGCGATACATGCATCGCAAGGAGGTCATGACCTATGAAAAAGAAAATCCCGACATTCAAGACGGATGAGGAAGCGGAGAAGTTTGTGGCGACCGCCGATTTGTCGGACTACGACCTCTCCGGCGCGCAGCTCGTTCGGTTCGAACTCAAGCGCAAGGATAAGTCCATCAACCTGCGCCTTCCGGAAGATCTGCTGGACGCCGTCCGCAGCAAGGCCGAGCGTGCCGGGATGCCGTATCAACGGTTCATCCGCCTTGCTTTGGAACGGGCGGTGAACGGTGATTCCACAAAGACTGCCGGTCGTTAGTTGCCCCTCCCTTGCCGCACTTGATCTGCTATATGTCTCGCTCATGAACAGCGCCGCTAACCATTCCAGCCCATCTTGGCTGCGGGTCCTGGCGATCAGCGTGCTTGCGCTGGGGCTCGGCTTGACGCTGTCGGCTTGCGGCCGGCGCGGGCCGCTCGAATCGCCGCCGGGCGTGGCGATGACGCCGCAAGGTCCGGTCGAGGTCGACGCCCAAGGCAGGCCGATCGCGCCGCCCGGCGAGAGGAAACGCCTGCCGATCGACGTGCTGCTCGACTAGGCGCGAGTCCCCCGATGCACCATTTCGCCTATCGCGCCGGCGTGATGCATGCCGAGGCGGTCGATCTCACGAGCCTCGCGCAGGCCGTGGGCACGCCGTTCTATTGTTATTCGACCGCGACGCTGACGCGGCACTACCGCGTCTTTGCCGATGCGTTCGCCGACGTGCCGTCGCTTGTCTGCTACGCCATGAAGGCGAACTCCAACCAGGCGGTCATCGCGACGCTGGCGCGGCTTGGCGCCGGCGCGGACGTCGTTTCGGGCGGCGAACTCAAGCGCGCGCTCGCAGCCGGCGTGCCGGCCGAAAAGATCATGTTCTCCGGGATCGGCAAGACCGCCGATGAACTTGCCGCCGCGGTCGATGCCGGCATTCTCTGCATCAATGTCGAGTCCGAGCCGGAACTCGATCTCCTGTCGCAGATTGCGGCTTCCAAGGGGCGCACCGCGTGCGTGTCGGTCCGCGTCAATCCGGATGTCGATGCCAGGACGCACGCCAAGATCGCGACCGGCAAGTCCGAGAACAAGTTCGGCATTCCGATCAGCCGCGCGCGGGGGGTCTACGCGCATGCCGCGAAGCTCAAGGGCATCCGTGTCGCGGGTGTCGACATGCACATCGGCAGCCAGATCACCGATCTGCAGCCGTTCGACGACGCCTTCGCGCTGTTGTCCGATTTCGTGCGCACGCTGCGCGCCGACGGCCACCACATCGAGCACGTCGATCTTGGCGGCGGGTTGGGGATCCCTTACCGCGAGGACAACGAGCCGCCGCCCGATCCTGCCGCCTACGCCGCCGTGGTGAAGCGCGCCACGCGCGATCTGGATTGCAGGCTGATTTTCGAGCCCGGCCGCATGATCGTCGGCAACGCCGGGATCCTGGTGACGCGCGTCATCTACATGAAGCGCGGCGAGGCCAAGAACTTCGTGATCGTGGACGCCGCCATGAACGACCTGGTCCGCCCGACGCTCTACGAGGCGCACCACGACATCCGGCCGGTGCAGGAGCCGCCACCGAATGCAGCGCGGATCAGGGCCGATGTGGTCGGTCCGGTGTGCGAGACCGGCGATTATCTTGGGTTGGACCGCGAGATGGTCGAACCCGCACGTGGCGGCTTGCTCGCCATCATGACGGCTGGCGCCTACGGCGCCGTACAGGCCGGGACCTACAACACACGCGCACTGGTGCCCGAAGTGCTTGTGAACGCGGCCGAATGGGCGCTGGTGCGCCCGCGGATCGACGTCGAAAGCCTCATTTCGCTCGATCGGATGCCCAACTGGCTGACCTAGCGGCGTGCTGTCGCACCGCACGGCAGAATCACGCGGCAGATCACACGTGGCTGAATAGGAACATTCGGCCTGAAAATTGCTAAGATTTCAGGCGTTGCTTGTTTGCCCCGGCCAAATCGGGCTAGTGCTGGCAACGGAGACGCAGGTGAACGACCGGCCATCCGATCCCTTGGGCGACGCTCGTCCGATCGACGAGCACGTCGCCGACTCGCTCCTTGCTCGCGCGTTGCGACGGGCGTGGTGGACGATTCTCTGGGAGCGACTGTGGCCGGCGCTCGCGTCCGTTGCGGTCGCCGTCGGAATCTTCCTCGCCGTCTCATGGGCAGGCTTGTGGCTGTGGCTGCCGCCGCTTGGGCGCGCCATCGTGCTGTTCGTCCTGGTCGTGCTGATCGCGATCGCGGCTGTCCCGCTGTTCCGCTTCCGTCTGCCGAGTACATTCGACGGCCTGCGCCGCCTTGATCGCGCGAGCGGACTCAAGCATCGGCCCGCGACAGCGATCGCCGATGAGCTTGCCGCGGGCGAGCAGGATCAGGTGTCGCAGGCACTCTGGCGCGCGCATGTCGAGCAGGCCTTGCGCACCGCGAATGCGCTGAAGGCCGGAACGCCGCGTCCGCGCCTCTATCTGTTCGATCCGACCGCCGTGCGAGCGCTGGTGCTGTTGCTGGTGTGCGCAACATTCTTCGCCGCCTCCGGCGAGCGGGTGAAGCGCATCACGGCGGCGTTCGATTGGGCGGGCGTGGTGCAGGCCAAGAATTTCCGCGTCGATGCCTGGGTGACGCCGCCGGCCTATACGGCCAAGCCGCCGGTGATCTTGCCTGGCGTCCGCGCCGGCGAGCCGCATCAACAGGCGCTGATTCAGACCGTGCCGACGGGAAGCGTGCTGGTGATCCGCGCGAGCGGGGCAAGCCGCCTCGAAGTGGTGACCAGCGGCGGCATCGCCGAGGCAAGCCGCGAGAATGCGCCCGCGCCTCCCGCGGGCACCGTGGAGCACCGCTACACCATCACGGATCGCGGCACCGCGATTCTGCGCGGCGTGCTCGACGAGGACGTCACCTACACGTTCGCGGCTACTCCAGACCGCGCGCCGACGATTGCGCTCACCAAGGAGCCTGAGCCGCAGCTGCGCGGCTCGCTGCTGCTCTCCTACAAGGTCGAGGACGATTACGGCGTGATCGGCGCGCAGGCGACCTTCGCGCTGAAGGACCGCAAGGGTTCGGACGGCAAGGAGCCGCGCGCGCTCTTTGGCGCGCCGGACTTTACGCTGGTGCTGCCGCAGGCGCGTACGCGCAGCGGCGCCGCGCAAACCACCAAGGACCTCTCCGACCATCCATGGTCGGGGGCAGATGTCGTGATGACGCTGACGGCGCGCGATGAGGCGGGCAACGAAGGCTCGAGCGCTCCGACCGAGATGAAGCTGCCCGGGCGCATCTTCACCAAGCCGCTCGCGCGCGCGCTGATCGAGCAGCGGCGCCTTCTGGCGCTCGATGTCGATGCGGGCCCGCGCGTGCTCCAGGCGCTCGATGCTCTCTCGATCGCACCGGAGAAGTTCACGCCGGAGGTTTCGCACTTCCTCGGGCTGCGCACGATCCGCTCGAACCTCGATATCGCGATCGAGTATCAGAAAGCCCACCCGACCGCGAATATCGACGACCGTCTGCGCGACGTGGTCGCCCGGCTGTGGGGCATGGCGGTGACGATCGAGGACGGCTGGCTCTCCGATGCCGAGGCGGCGTTGCGTCAGGCGCAGGAAGCCTTGCGGCAGGCGCTGGAGCGCGGTGCGAGCGATGAGGAGATCAAGAAACTCACCGACGACCTGCGAGCGGCGCTCGACAAGTTCATGCAGGCGCTCGCCGAGCAGATGCGCAAGAACCCCGAGCAACTCGCGCGCCCGCTCGACCGCAACACCCGCATGCTGCGGCCGCAAGACCTGAAGAGCATGATCGACCGGCTCGAGCAGCTGGCGCGCTCCGGCGCGAAGGATGCGGCGCGCAAGCTGCTGGAAGAGCTGCAACAGATGCTGGAAAACCTGCAGATGGCGCGGCCCGGCCAGCAGGGCGGCGACGACATGGACGACGACATGATGTCCGCGCTCGACGAGCTCGGCAACATGATCCGCGAGCAGCAGAACCTGCGCGACAAGACCTTCCGGCAGGGCCAGGAGCAGCGGCGCAACCAGCAGCGCGGCCAGCGCGGACAGAACCAGCAAGGCCGCCAGCAGGGCCAACAGGGTCAACAGGGCGACCCGAGCCAGTTCGGCGAGCTGCGGCAGAACCAGCAGGCGCTGCGCGAGCAGCTCAAGAAGCTCCTCGAGGAGATGCGCAAGCGCGGCCAGGCGGGCCAGCAGGGCCAGCCGCAGCCCGGCCAGGGCCAGCAGGGACAGGATCCCGCCGAGGGCCTCGGACAGGCCGACGGCGCCATGGGTGACGCCGAAGGCCAGCTC
>JBAVXH010000058.1:0-5194 GCA_049698215.1 Xanthobacteraceae bacterium
GCGCTGCAACACGGTAAAGCTCGCGGGCGGCGAGGGCGCGCACAACGTGCACATGGCGAAGCACCTGATCGACTACGGCCGCGTCGGCTTCATCCAGATCGATTGCGGCCGCATCGGCGGCATCGGCCCGTCGAAGCAGGTCGCCGATTACGCGGTCGCGAAAGGCGTCACCTTCGTCAACCACAGTTTCACATCGCACCTGGCGTTATCGGCCTCGATGCAGCCGTTCGCGGGACTGAGCGAGCATCGCATCTGCGAATATCCCGCAATGCCGAAGCCGCTCGCGGTCGAGATGACCGCCAATCATCTCAAGCCGGATGTGAACGGCGAGATCGCAGCGCCCGATGCGCCGGGGCTCGGCATCGCGGTGTCCGCGGCCGGCGCGCGGAAATATCTGCAGGATGTCGAGATCCGCGTGAACGGCCGGCGGCTGTTCGCGACGGCGGAGTTGTGATGGCCTCCTATGGATACTGCCCAGTCTTGAATAGATCGGCGAAGTTGTTGTTGTTCTGCACGCTCGGCAATATCGGCAGACTGAAGATTTCCTCGACCGACCTGATCAGCGAGCCGTGATTGTAAGTGACAGCACTCGCATGGTCGGCCTTCACGCCGGGGCCGATGGCAAAGAACGGAAGCTTCAGTGTTTTGCGGCCTTCGTCCCAGATGATGAAGATCACGCCGGAGTTTGCCGTCACCCATTCGATCATGCGCGGCAGTTCTGCCTTGAGCCAATTGTCGCCGGCCGTGATGCGATTTCCTTTTGGGCATTTCTTGTCCCCATGCATGTCGTTGCACAGGTTCGGCGTGATGAAGACATAATTCGCCAGGTTGTTGGCGGCCAAATCCGCGGCGAAAGCCGAATACGGCTTGTGATGGTCGATGCAATACTGGTTGGTCTTGCTCGGCGGGTCGCCTGACACATCCTCGAAGAAGATGAATGGATTGTGTTTGGCCGCGTAGAGGCCGAAGCTCACGATTGGACATTGACCGGCGGTCATTCCTTGCTGGTAACTCATCCATGTCACCGTTCCGGAATCCTTGATTTGCCTGACCAGATGATCGCCGCTGGCGGTGCTATTCCTGCCTTTCTTCGGTTTCGGATCGAGATTGCTCGCGAAGGTGTGGTCGGCGAATACATTGGTGCCGGCTTCCATCCAGATGTAATGCGGCTCGCTTGGGACATCCAGGCCCAGCGGATCGTTAAAGTCGGTCGCACGCGCGTAGTTGGGTATGAGCGTGCCATTGATGTAAGGCGCGCGCTTCACCTTGCCGTAAATCTCGTCCGCGTCGGTATTTTCCATCGCGATGACGATGACATGCTTGATGACCGAAACCGCGCCTGCGGGTAGCGGCATGAACAGCAATGCCGCAATGACGGCGCTCGACCGCAACGGTATTTTCAGGATCGCCTCCTGGCCCCGATAGCGCCTCATCGTAGCATTTCCCGCAGGCAATGAAACCAGAGATAGTACCGCTCGTGCCTCGAGCCGGATGCAAACGGCGAGATCGCCGCATCCGCTGCGCTGGGGCTCGGCATCGCGGTCCGCGGACGGCGCGCGCAGGTATCTGCAGGATGTCGATATCCGCGTGAACGGCCGGCGGCTGTTCGCGACGGCGGAGTTGTGATTGCGCCTATGCGGCGCGCCGCACCGTGACCGGCTTGACAGCAAGCACCACGCACGATGGCGTCATCGCGTGGCAGTAGAGTTGTCCGTCGAGGCCGAGTTGAACGTCACTGCGGCCTTTGCGCACCGGAAACGGCTTGTTGCAGCCGAAGCAAAACTTGGGGCACCCGTTGGAGTGCAAGGCGACGATCTTGGTCATGTCACAACCCCGTTGTGATCATCAGCGCGAAGGTTCCCACGACGAAACACAGGCACACGGCCGGCGTCATGTCGATTTCGCGGGTGCGAAGATCGCCCAAACGAAACTGCGCGTGCACCTGCCACATGGTTTCCTCCTGCTGCGGTGGCGGCATCATCTGCTGATTTGACGATGGAGGATGTGAGCAGGTTCACTGACGACTGTGTGACCTGACCGTGATCTTTGTGTCGTCTGTGTCGCGGGGCGCGCCGCATTGCGCTTCGGCATCGCGCAGGGGCGTCACGGCCGAAGCGGATTCACTCCGGCTTGATCCCGGCCGCCTTCATGACCGGCAGGAGCCGTCGTTGCTCGCTGTCGCGGAACGCCATGATCTCCGCCGGCGAGGTCGGCCACGGCGTTGCGCCAAGATCGGCGTAGCGCGCTTTCAGCGCCGGATCGGCGAGTGCCCTGACGACGAGCGCATTTATTTGCCCCACAAGATCGGCCGTCATGTTTGCCGGTCCGATCATGGCTGTCCATGACGTCATCTCGTATCCAGGCAGCACTTCCGCCATGGTCGGCACGTCGGGAAGCTCTGGAATGCGTGCCTTCGCGGTGACGGCGACCGGCTTGATCTGCGCGGCGCGCACGCTCGGCAGCGAGCCGGGCAAATTGTCGAACAGCAGATCGACACGACCGCCGAGCAGATCGGTCAACGCGGGGCCGGCCCCCTTGTAGGGGATGTGAGTTACTTCCACCCCGGCCATGCTGTTCATCATCTCGCCCGAGAGGTGCAAGGTGGTGCCGAATCCTGCCGATGCGTAGGTGTATTTGCGCGGCTCCTTTTTGAAGGCAGCCAGCAACTCTCGGAGATCGGAGGAGAACAGGTCTTTCCTGGCCGAGAGGATATTTGGCAGCTGCCACATGCCGCCGATGAAGGTGAAATCGCCGCGAGGGTCATAGGGAAGCTTTGTATAGCTGCCGATCGCAAGCACGTTGCTGGCAATGCCGCCAAGACCAACCGTGTATCCGTCCGGCGGCGCTTTCGCGACGGCGTCCGCTCCCAGTACTCCGCCGGCTCCTCCCTTGTTCTCGACAATGAACGACTGTCCGGACAGTTCGCTCATCTTCTGGCAGAGAATGCGCGAGAGGGTATCGGTTGCTCCTCCGGCCGGAAAACCGTTGACGTAGCGCACCGTCCGGGCCGGCCAGGCCACTTGTGAGAACGCCCTGCCAGGTGCCAGCAGCGCCGTCGCGATCGGCGCGCCAAGAATCGTCAGCAAGATGCGACGATTCAGGATTGTGAGCGACGACATCACCGTCCTCCCATGATCGGTACTTTGCTTGACCGCTCGGGCAAGGTTGGCTTCTTCAACGGAGTGTAGTTCGGCGGTCACCGACAAGAAAGAGAGAGCTATGAGGCTGCCCCGGCAGCCGGCGGTTTCTTCGCGAACAAGAGCCTCTGATAGAGATACCCGATCCCGACCAGCACCAGGCCGAGGCCGATGAAGGAGAGTGCGCGCCACACGCCGGTGAGCCCGCTCATGTCGACGAGGAACACCTTGCCGACGGTGAGCAGCACCACGGCGGCCGAGCAGAGCCGCACCGGCTGCGAGCGCAGCGCGATGCCGACGAGGAGCAGCACGACGCCGAAGGCAAGCCACACCGCCGAGTAGGTGTAGCCTTCGGCATCGGTGAACTCGCCGTCGGTCAGCACCGGCCCGTGATAGAGCCGCGCCACGGTGAGCGAGAGATAGGCGAGCGCGAGACCGACCGCCGCAACGGCGGCAACCGTGCTGTAGATCGGCGGGCGCTTGCCGCGCATGGTGAGCCCAAGCGCTGCCATCAGCATGGCAGGCAGCCCGTAGCCGAGCAGGATCAGGTTGAAGAACGGCCCGCCAACGGATGCGCCGGTGAGCAATGGATTCTCCAGCACGACCAAGCCGAGCACGATGATGACCAGACTGAGCCCCAGGAGGATCTGCGCGGCGACATCGTGCACGACCGAATTCGTGCGCTCGCGCAGCCGCTCCAGCCCGATCGCGAGCGCGAGGCCACCGGAAACGTGCAGCGCAACTTCGTTCAGGCCCGCGGACGGATAATAGATGTCGCCCGAGTAGATGTAGTGGCGGATTTCCAGAAGCGCGCAGAGCACGGTGAACAGGATCGCGCCGGATTCAACGATGCGCGTCGGGGGATCATCCGCGCGCTTGCGCAGGATGAAGCCCGCGACCCAGAACGCGAGCGCCGGAATTCCGTAGCCGTAGAGGATCCAGTTGAAGATCGGCGTGGTGCCGACATCCGCGACGATGCGCGGATTCCAGGCGATGCGCGCCATCACCAGCGCGACGAGCATCCCGCAGAGCCAGCGCAGCCAGGGAAGCGGGCGCTTCTCGGCAACCCATGCGGTGCCCGGCACCATCAGGGCGAGCGCCACGGTGAGCCAGCCCTTCTCCAGGGCAAAGGTGAGCGCGAGCGCGAGCGCCGCGATCGAACCGGTGGCGAAGATCGCGGCCGCCGACGCTGAGCCGGGCCGCGGTTCGCGCTTGGTGAGCATTTCCGTTGCGAGCGCAAACAGCACCGCGATCAAGAGCGCGAGCGCGGCGAACGGCAGCGCGCGGTCGAAGGCATAGATACGGTAGTAGAGCGCGATCAGGATCGCGAGCGGGGCTGCCGCTGCGGTTGCGGCCCAGATGATCGGAGTGAGCGGTTTCACCGAGCGGCCTTGCGCGAGGAAGCCGGCAGCCGCGAACAGCGCCATGAAGCCAAAGCCGAGCGCGAGGTGCGCGCCATAGAGCGCGCGATTCGGACCGGGTGGCAGCGCCGCGGGGCCGCCGGATACGACCAGCGTCCTGAAGTCCATGTCGACAGCCCAGTTCGCCATCACCAGGAAGGCGAACGCGGCGGCGGCGGGGACTGCGGCGGCCGCGGCTTCGGTGCGCCATGCGATCGCAACACTGCCGGCCGCCAGGAGCGTGAATGCCACGAGCGCGACGCCGTCGTGGTGATTTGCAAGCACCAGCGCGGTAGCGCCGAACAAGTAGGCGGCGAGCGCTCCGGACGAGACGGGATCGATCTCGCCCGGCTCTGCGTCGGGCCCGTAGAACAGGCCGGAGACGATCAGCGCGGCGACCAGGATGAAGCCGATCACCGCATGGAAGGCATGCGGCGTGATAGCCTCGTTGATCCCGGGGAATATCCACAGCGTGCCGAACGCGACTGCGGTGATCGCAAGCCAGCGCCACAGCCGCGCGCGTGCGAGCGCGAACGAGGCGGCGGTGACGATCGCCAGATAGAGGTAGAGCGCCCAGTAGTTCGGCACCTCCGTGGCAACGAGCAGCGGCGCGAGGAATGCCCCGACCTGCCCGAGCGCGGCGAGCGCGGGCCCGTG
>JBAVXH010000059.1:0-6543 GCA_049698215.1 Xanthobacteraceae bacterium
GTGCAGGTGCGCGCGCCCTCGCCGGCCGACGATGCCTCGCGCGAGGAACGCGTGAAGATGACGCGGCTGCGCCAGACCATCGCGCGGCGGCTCAAGGACGCGCAGAACACCGCCGCGATGCTCACGACCTACAACGAGGTCGACATGAGCGCGATCATGGCGATGCGCAACCAGTACAAGGAGCTGTTCGAGAAGAAGCACGGCGTGAAGCTCGGCTTCATGAGCTTCTTTGCCCGCGCCTGCATCCAGGCGCTGAAGGAAGTGCCGGAGGTCAACGCCGAGATCGACGGCCAGGACCTGATCTACAAGAACTACTACCACATCGGCGTCGCAGTCGGCACCGAGCGCGGCCTCGTCGTGCCCGTGGTGCGCGACGCGGACCAGCTCTCGCTTGCCGGCATCGAAAAGGCGATCGCGGCGCTCGGCAAGAAAGCGCGCGACGGCCAGCTCAAGATCGAGGACATGCAGGGTGGCACCTTCACGATCTCGAACGGTGGCGTCTACGGCTCGCTGATGTCGATGCCGATCCTCAACGCGCCGCAGTCCGGCATCCTCGGCATGCACAAGATCCAGGAGCGGCCGGTCGCGATCGGCGGCAAGGTCGAAATCCGCCCGATGATGTATCTCGCGCTCACCTACGACCACCGCGTGGTCGACGGCCAGGGCGCGGTGACCTTCCTGGTGCGGGTGAAGGAAAATCTGGAAGACCCGGCGCGGCTAGTGCTGGATTTGTGACATGCATATCGCGGGGCTGTCGGTCGAACTCACGATGCTGGGGCTCAGCGTCGTTCTCTTGATCGTGCAGATTTTCCTGCAAGCGACGACGATGACCCGCGAGCTTGGCCGCCAGTATAATGTCAGCGCTCGCGACGAACAGACGAAGCCTACGGGTGTCGTTGCTGGCCGTGCCGAACGCGCGCTTCGGAATCTGCTTGAAACCTATCCAGCCTTCGTGGCGCTCACGCTTGCGCTTGTGGTGAGCAACAAGACCGGCTCCTGGGGTGCACTTGGCGCCCAGATATGGCTCGCAGCACGCATCGTGCACGTCAGCCTCTATATGGCGGGGGTGCCGCGCGTTCGCACAGTGGTCTGGGGCATTGCGCTCCTTGGATTGATCATGATGCTGCTGAGGCTGTTTTCGTAAATCAGTGAATGGATAGTCGCATGGCTTACGACCTCACCGTCATCGGCACCGGCCCGGGCGGCTATGTGTGTGCGATCCGCGCCGCGCAACTCGGCATGAAAGTCGCGGTGGTCGAGAAGGACAAGACCTTCGGGGGCACGTGCCTCAACATCGGCTGCATTCCATCCAAGGCGCTGCTGCACGCCTCGCACCTGTTCGAGGAAGCGCGGCACGACTTCGCCGGCATGGGCATCAAGGTGCCCTCCCCCAAGCTCGATCTGCCGGCAATGATGAAATTCAAGGACGAGGGCGTTGCCGGCAACGTCAACGGCGTCGCGTTCCTGCTCAAGAAGAACAAGATCGACGCTCACATCGGCCACGGCCGCATCGTCGCGCCCGGCAAGATCGAGGTGACGGGCGCCGACGGAAAGACTCAAGTTCTCGAGACCAAGACCATCGTGATCGCGACCGGCTCGGACGTCGCGCGGCTGAAAGGCATCGAGATCGACGAGAAGCGCATCGTGTCGTCGACTGGCGCGCTGGCGCTCGAAGCGGTGCCGAAGAAGCTGCTGGTGGTCGGGGCCGGCGTGATCGGGCTCGAGCTCGGCTCAGTGTGGCGCCGCCTCGGCAGCGAGGTGGTCGTCGTGGAGTTTCTCGACCGCATCCTGCCCGGCATGGATGCCGAGGTCGGCAAGCAGTTCCAGCGCATGCTGCAGAAGCAGGGCATGACGTTCAAGCTGTCGTCGAAGGTCACGGCGATCGATTCATCGGCCAAGACCCTGAAGGCGAGCGTCGAGCCCGCCGCAGGCGGGGCTGCCGAGACCATCGAATCCGACGTCGTGCTCGTGTCGATCGGGCGCGTTCCCTACACGGACGGCCTGGGACTCGCGGAGCTGGGTGTCGCGATGGAGCGCGGCCGCGTGGTCACCGACGCGCATCTCAAGTCGAACGTCGATGGCATCTATGCGATCGGCGATGTCATCGCCGGGCCGATGCTGGCGCACAAGGCCGAGGACGAAGGCATCGCGGTCGCCGAGATTATCGCGGGCCAGGCCGGGCACGTGAACTACGACGCGATCCCGAACGTGATCTACACGTTCCCGGAGGTCGCCTCGGTCGGCAAGACCGAGGAAGAGCTGAAGGCCGCCGGCGTTGCTTACACAGTCGGAAAGTTTCCCTTCACGGCGAATGGCCGCGCCAAGGTGAACCGCACCACCGACGGCTTCGTGAAGATCCTCGCGGACGCAAAGACCGACCGCGTACTCGGCGTGCACATCGTCGGGGCGGACGCCGGTACGATGATCACCGAGACGACGATCGCGATGGAGTTCGGCGGCTCGGCCGAGGACATCGCGCGCACCTGCCACCCGCACCCGACGCTCTCGGAAGCCGTGAAGGAAGCGGCGCTCGCGGTCGGCAAGCGGGCGATCCATATGTGACGGCGCCGGCGTCATCCCGGGCGAGCCGAAGGCGAGACCCGGGATCCATAGCCACAGGTTTCTCCGCATCGTGAGGTTGGTGGTTATGGGTCCCGGCTCTCGCTGCGCTCGGCCGGGATGACAGCGGAACATGAACCAGCTGCCGGAATTTCCGACTAAAGCTTGAATGAACCTCGCCATGCGCCGCGTGTTCCGCCCGTTCCTCGTCCTGCTCGCCCTGATCTTCCTGGTCGAGGCGTGGCTGTGGGAGCATTTGCGCCCGCTGGTCGGCTGGGTCGTCGACCTCGTCGCCTGGAACAGGCTCAAGGCGCGCCTTGCGGCCGTGATCGAGCGCCTGCCGCCCTACCCGACGCTGCTGATCTTCGTAATCCCGCCGATCATCCTGTTCCCCTTCAAGCTCCTCGGCCTGTGGATGCTGGCGCATGGGTCGTGGCTCGGCGCCACGACGGTGCTGGTGCTGGCGAAGCTCGTCGGCACGGGAGTGGCCGCGTTCATCTTCGATGTGACGCGGCCGAAGCTGTTGCAGATCGGCTGGTTCCGCCGGCTCTACGAGCGCATCTTGGTGTGGCTCGAGAAGGCGCGCGCGCTGATCGATCCGATCAAGCTGCGCATCAAGCGCGCGATGCGCCGCTACGTGTGGCTGTTCAAGCCCGGCCGTTCCGGCCGCTTCTTCCGCCGCCTCGCACGCATCCGCCGGCGTGTGCAGGCACAGCCGGCGGAGTGACACTCTCTCCCGCTCATTCCCACGCTAGCGGGAATCCAGTTCTTTCTTTTTTCCGCGCTCTGGGTCCCCGCTTTCGCGGGGACGAGCGGGTATCTGCCTAGTGATGCCCGCCGCCGGCGAACAGCGCCTCGAACCAATGCAGCACATTGTGCAACAGTTCCGGCGCGAACAGGCCTAGGCTCATCAGCACAACACCAGCGAGGCCGACGCACACCGCCCCGTAAGCCAGCGCCACGATGCTGGTGATGACCGCGGCCGAAGCCAGCACGATGCCGATCTGAAACGCCGCGGAGGCGAACTCGAAATTATGGTATTTGTTGAACTGGAGATCGCGCTCCTTCTCTTTCTCCAGCGCGCGGCGCATCAGCTCCACCGTTCCCTCGCCCTTTCCGCCACCAGCCTCAGGCTCGGAGCGATAGCGATCCGCCGTCTTTTTCCATTCGGCCAGTTGCTTGGTGAGCGCGGCCTTGCGGGCCTCATCGGTCGTCGTGGCGGCTTCGATCGCGGCAGCCTCACCTTGCACGATCGTGAACGTGCGGCGGATGGTCTTCGCCTGCATGAAATTCCACAGATTGGAAGCTTCGATTTGAAGGTTCAGCGCGGCCGTCTGCGCACTCTTGCCGAAGGTCTCGGAGAACGCGAGACAAAGCGCCAGCACCGAGATGATCAGCGCGATCTTCTTGTTGTCCCTGCCGCCCTCGTGTGCGGCATGCTGCGCGTGTTCGGCATGTTCGAGATTTTCGTGTGGCCCAGCCATCGCGGCCTCCCCTGTCGACCCCGCGCCGATTGAACCGAAGTGGCGCTGCGCCGCAAGCGGAATTTGGCGTTTGTCGCTGAAATCATGCTCTGGGATGGGCGCTGCGATAAACCTGTAACAATTGCTCGCTATCGACCGCCGTGTAGATCTGCGTGGTCGAAAGGGAGGCGTGGCCGAGCAATTCCTGGATCGCGCGCAGGTCCCCGCCGCGCGCCAGAAGGTGCGTGGCGAAGGAATGCCGCAGCGCATGGGGTGTGGCGGTTTCGGGCAATCCCAGCGCACCGCGCAGCCGCGCCATGGTGAGCTGCACGATGCGGGGCGACAGCGGCCCTCCCCGCGCGCCGACGAAGATCGGCCCGTTGTCCGGCAGATCGTACGGGCAGAGCGCCACGTAGTCGGCGATGGCCTGCAGCACTTGCGGCAGCACCGGCACCATGCGGGCCTTGTTGCCCTTGCCGCGCACCGTGATGACATCGCCCTTGCCGGGCGCTGGCATGGCTTCGCGTGCGAGCGACAGCGCCTCGGAAATGCGCAGGCCCGAGCCGTAGAGCAACGCGAGAACCGCAGCATCGCGCGCCAGCACCCAGGGCTCGCGCTCCTCGCCGGCGCGCAGGTCGGTATCGATGAGACGCTTGGCTGACACGGCGCTGAGCGGCTTCGGCAACGTCCGGGGGATTTTCGGCGCGCGCACGGCGGACAACGCGCCGACCTTGCCCTTGCCGTTGCGTTCGAGATAGCGCGCGAACGAGCGCGCACCCGCGAGCGAGCGCATCAGCGAGCGAGAGCCGACCCCCTCACCGCGCCGCGCCGCCATGAAGGCGCGCACGTCGCGCGGCTCGATTCCCGCGAGCGCTTTCAGCGTGGGCTGTTCGCCGGTGTGCTCTGCGAGAAATCCGAGGAACTGGCGCACGTCGCGCTCGTAGGCCTCCACCGTCTTCGGCGACATGCGCCGCTCCGCGCCAAGATGCGCAAGCCAGCGCCGCATCTCGGCCATGACGTCGGCGGAGGCGAAAGCGAGTGTGTTGTCTTCGTCGGCCGGCATCATATCTCTCGGTCGCCTCATCCTGAGGAGCCGCCGAGCCTTGGTGAGGCAGCGTCTCGAAGGACCAGGCGACGCATGAATCCTTGGCCATCCTTCGAGACGGCCGCGGAGTTTATCAACGGGGCCGGCCCAAGTGGGCCGGACCCGTTGGCGGCCTCCTCAGGATGAGGGCCGTGCGCTTGACAGCCCGCCTATAATCCCTTGCGTTCGTTAGAGAAGGCTTATCCGAGTCGCCCGGCATGGCACAGCGCATCGTCGACGTTCTGGTGCCGGTCGCGCTCGATCACACCTATTCGTACCGCGCCCCGCCGGAACTGGACCTCTCCGTCGGAGACATCGTCGCGGTGCCGCTCGGCAATGCCGAGACGGTCGGCGTGGTGTGGGCCGACAACGTGCCGGTGCGGCCCGGGCTGCACAACCGGCTCAAGGACGTCGAGGCGACGCTCGACTATCCGGCGCTGCGCGAGGAGCTGCGCCGGTTCATCGACTGGGTCGCGAACTACACGCTGGCGTCGCGCGGGATGGTGCTGCGCATGGCGCTGCGTATGGGCGAGCTTGGG
The DNA here is from genome assembly GCA_049698215.1 of Xanthobacteraceae bacterium. Lineage (GTDB taxonomy): Bacteria > Pseudomonadota > Alphaproteobacteria > Rhizobiales > Xanthobacteraceae > PALSA-894. The sequence goes on from JBAVXH010000059.1 coordinate 5,646, forward strand.
CCTGAGCGCGAGCGTGTGGCGGTGCGGCTGTCGGGACCGCCACCACAGCGCATAACGCCGGCGCGCCGCCGTGTTCTCGCAGCGCTTGCCGACGGCCTGCTCCGCACCAAGGCCGAGGCTGCGAAGGATGCGGGCGTCTCGACCGGCGTGATCGACGGGCTGGTCGACGAAGGCACGCTGGAAGTTGTCGCGCTGCCGCCCGAGCCGGTCGCGCGCCAGCCCGACCCTGGTTACCGCGAACCCGAGCTGACCGGGCCGCAGCGCATGGCGGCCGACATCCTGCGCGGCGCCGTGAAACAAAGCGGCTACACGGTCAACCTGCTCGACGGCGTCACCGGCTCCGGCAAGACCGAGGTCTATTTCGAGGCAATCGCGGAGACGATTCGGCGGCGGCGCCAGTCGCTGGTCCTGATGCCCGAGATCGCGCTCACGGCGCAATTCCTGGATCGTTTTGCGCAGCGCTTCGGCGTGCGGCCGGCCGAATGGCATTCGGAGCTCGGCGCACGCAAGCGCGCGCGTACCTGGAACGCGGTCGCGGCGAGCGAGGTGAATGTCGTGGTCGGCGCGCGCTCCGCGCTCTTCCTGCCTTACGCGGATCTCGGCCTGATCGTGGTCGATGAGGAGCACGACGCCGTCTACAAGCAGGAGGACGGCGTGCACTATCACGCGCGCGACATGGCTGTGGTGCGCGCTCGCATCGCCGACATCCCGATCGTGCTCTCCTCCGCGACGCCGTCGGTCGAGACGGTGGTGAATGCGCGGCGCGGCCGCTATCGCAAGCTCGCGCTCGCGCAGCGCTTCGGCGGGCAGCACGAGCCTGCCATCGAGGTGATCGACCTGAAGCGCGAAGGCCCGCCGCGCGGGCGCTTCATCGCGCCGCGCCTGGCCGGCATCGTGA
>JBAVXH010000060.1:0-28676 GCA_049698215.1 Xanthobacteraceae bacterium
ACCGCGCCCGATCACGGCGCGGCCTGCCGCCCGGGCGCTCTCGACGGTGACGGCCTCGACCTTGGCGACGATCTCCTCCAGCGGGATCGGGCGGCCGTAGATCATCATCTGCCGTGCCAGCTGCTCGGCCCGCGCGCCGGAACTTTCGAGCGCCATCAGAAGGCCGGCCTTCATCTGCGCCTTCGAGCGCGCGATCTCGCGCTCGCTGATCGTCTCCGCGGCGTTACCGATCTCGTCGACAGCCACGCGCATCAGCTCGGGCAAATCGGACGCATCGGTGCCGGCATAGACGCCAAGCATGCCGGTATCGGCATAAGCCGCATGGAAGGCGTAGACCGAGTAACAAAGCCCGCGGATCTCGCGCACTTCCTGGAACAGGCGCGAGGACATTCCGCCGCCGAGCACATTGGTGAAGACCTGCAGACTGTAGATCGACGGATCGCGCTGCGGCACGCCCTCGAGTGCGAAGGCGACATGCACCTGCTCGAGATCGCGCGATTCGATGCGTGCCCCGCCGACGAACCTCGAACCCTCCGGCGCCGTCCCTTCCGGGCCGGCGAAAGACGCAAAGTGCCGCTCAACATCGGCGACGATCGCCTGGTGATCCACAGCGCCCGCCGCCGCGATCACCATGTCGGGGGCGCGATAGTTGCGTGCGAGGTAGGAGCGGAGCCGCCGCGCATCGATCGAACGCACCGTCTCGGGCGTCCCCAGGATCGAGCGGCCGATCGGCTGGTCCGGAAACGTAATGCCCTGCAGATATTCGAAGATGAGATCATCGGGCGTGTCCTCCACGGCGCCGATCTCCTGCACGATCACGTTCTTCTCGCGCGCGAGCTCCTCCGGCTCGAAGGTCGGATTGGTCAGGATGTCCGAGAGCACGTCGAGCGCGAGCGGCACATCGGCGCGCAGCACGCGCGCGTAATAGGCCGTGCTCTCAACACTGGTCGCCGCATTGAGATCGCCGCCGACCGCTTCGATTTCTTCGGCGATCTGGCGCGCGGTGCGGTTCTTCGTTCCCTTGAAGGCCATGTGCTCAAGAAAATGCGAGATGCCGTGCTCGTCGGGATGCTCGTCTCGGCTGCCCGCGCCGACCCACACGCCGAGCGAAGCACTCTGCAGGTGCGGCATCGCGTCCGTGATCACGGTGAGACCCGACGGCAGACGCGTGACGTCCAGGCTCATGCGGCAGCTCCTTCGCGCGCGGCACGGCTCGCCGCCATGATGAATTTTTCGACCGCCCCCTGATCGTTGGGCAGCACGGTGACGCGTTCCGGCCGCGCGTCGAGATCAGCGAGCCAGTCCGGCAGCGCGGGCCGCGTTCCGCAGGCCGCTTCGACCGCGTCCGGGAACTTCGCCGGGTGAGCCGTCGAGAGAACGATCATCGGCGTCGAACGCTCGCGGTTTTCCTTCTCGGCGACCGCCACCGCCACCGCGGTGTGGGGATCGAGGAGATAACCAGCCTCGCGCTGAACGGTACGAATAGTTGCTGCGGTTTCATCTTCGTCGGCGCGCTCGGCGGTGAAGCGCGAGCGGACCTCGGTCAGCGCATGGGACGCAATGGTGAACTGCCGTGACTGCGCGAGAGACCCCATCAGCGCGCGCACCGGCGCGGGATCGCGCTCGTAGGCATCGAAGAGCAGCCGCTCGAAGTTGGATGAAACCTGGATATCCATCGACGGGGACGCGGTCGGCGTCACACCGCGCACCTCGTAGGTGCCGGTCTTGAGCGTGCGTACCAGGATGTCGTTGACGTTGGTCGCCACCACCAGTCGCTCGACCGGCAGGCCCATGCGTGCCGCCACGTAGCCCGCGAACACGTCGCCGAAATTGCCGGTCGGCACGGTGAATGCGACCTTTCGGTGGGGTGCGCCGACCGCGACGGCCGCAGTGAAGTAGTAGACGACCTGCGCAACGATGCGCGCCCAGTTGATCGAGTTGACGCCGGAGAGGCGCACCCGGTCGCGGAAGCCGTGGTAGTTGAACAGGCCCTTCACGATCGCCTGGCAATCGTCGAACGTGCCTTCGATCGCAATCGCGTGCACGTTCGACTCCGTGGGCGTCGTCATCATGCGCCGCTGCACCGCCGAGATGCGGCCATGCGGGTAGAGCGCGATCACATCGACCTGGTTGCTGCCGCGGAAGGCCTCGACGGCCGCGCCGCCGGTATCGCCCGAGGTCGCGACCACGATGGTGGAGCGCTCGCCGCGCTGGATCAGCGCGTGATCCATCAGCTGCGCCAGGAATTGCATCGCGAGGTCCTTGAAGGCGAGCGTCGGACCGTGAAACAGCTCGAGCACGAAGGTGTCGGGAGAAAGCTGAGCGAGCGGCGCAACCGCCGGGTGCCGGAAGCTGCCATAGGCGTCATGCGCCATACGCGAGAGATCGCTGTCCGCAATGGCCCCGCCGACGAACGGCCGCACGATTTCGCAAGCCACCTCCGCATAGGGCCGCCCCGCGAGACTTGCGATCTGTGCAACAGAAAATTGCGGCCAGGTCTCAGGCACGTAGAGGCCGCCGTCGCGGGCAAGCCCCGCGAGCGTCACGTCAATGAAGCCGAGCGCGGGGGCTTCGCCTCTCGTGGAAATGTAGCGCACCGAATGTCCTGGGTAGCCGACGGGCGACACTAGTCGGGCGCACCGCTACGCACAAGAAAGCCGTAGAATCACCAATAGTTAAGTTGAATCAATGGCTTCCATAGCCACTTCGCGGCGACGCGCGCGCAGGAACAGGATACCCGAAATCAGCACCACGAGCGCCAGCCCGTACCAGGTGACTGCGTATTGCAGGTGATTGTTCGGGAGGCTGGGCTTCAGCGGCCCGACCTTCGGGAGGCCGCCAGGCACGGGCGGCGCCTCCTGGTCGATGTAGAACGGCGCAACAGGCCCCCACTTCATTCCTGCCGCCATGCCGGCTGGATCGCGCACGTACCAGACGTGCTGTGGCGGATTGTCCTTCGGCGTGAAAACACCGCGTGGCTCCATCCATCTTATATACCCGATGACTTCTACGACGCCCGACGGCTTTCCCTCGGTCCTTGTCTCGGGATCTTGCCGACCTTCCGGAACGAATCCGCGATTTATTACAATCAGACCGCCGTCTGCTGTTCGCGCGGGGGAAAAGACCCAGTATCCCGGTCCTTTGGCATCAGGCCGCAGCGAAGAGCCGCTTGAAAAAACGAGCACTTCCTCGTCACGGACAAATTCGGTCGGAAACGTCACGCGGCGGAACTCATCCTTCTCGGCGGAGAGCTGCGGCCAGCGCTCGCGCGGCGGCAAGGCAACAGGCGGCGCGGAGAGCTTCTCCTCCAGTTCCGCGATCAAGCCTTCCTTCCATGACTTGCGTTCGAGCTGCCACGTGCCGAGCGCGACAAGCCCCGCGACAACAGCGAGAATGAAGATGATCGGGACGACGATGCCGCGCCGACGCGGCCCGGCTTGCGAACTCATTTCGACGGGCGCTCGAGCCGGCCTTCGGCCGCCGCATGATGGTACTGCAGCACGATCAACAGGCCCTTGATGATGCGCAGCGGCAGCAGCGTGACGATCAGGATCAGCGGGCCCCACAGCACCGCGTGCATCCAGAACGGCGGCTGATACGCCACCTCGACGATGAGCGCCGCGCCGACCACGATGCACCCGGATATCAGGATCACGAAGATCGCGGGGCCGTCGCCCGCGTCGGCAAACGAATAATCGAGCCCGCACGCCTCGCATTCCTTGCGCAGATTGAGGAAACCTGAAAACAGGCGTCCCTTTCGGCAGCGCGGGCATCGGCACGCAAGGCCGGTCACGATCGACTGGGCGAGCGTCGGCTGGTCCATGGCGTGTCTCTAGACCCGCCGGCGCGCCACCGCAAAAAGAAAAGAGCGGCCGCTGGGCCGCTCTCTTGCAATATCCGATGGGCTCAGTGCCCGCCCGCCCCCGCGCCCGGCGGGCCGCTGCCCCACACGTAGATGCAGATGAACAGGAACAGCCACACCACGTCGACGAAGTGCCAGTACCAAGCGGCAAACTCGAAGCCAAGATGATGCGTCGGTGTGAAGTGGCCCCGATAGACGCGGAGCAGGCACACAATCAGGAAGATCGAGCCGATGATCACGTGCGCGCCGTGGAAGCCGGTCGCCATGAAGAACGTCGCGCCGTAGATGTGGCCTTTGAAATTGAAGGCGGCGTGGCCGTACTCGTAGGCCTGCACGCAGGTGAACAAGAGGCCAAGCGCGATGGTGCAGATCAGACCCCATTTGAGGCCCTTCCGGTCGCCGTGCAGCAGCGCGTGATGCGCCCAAGTCACCGTGGTGCCGGAGGTCAGCAGGATCAGCGTGTTGAGCAGCGGCAGGTGCCACGGATCGAAGGTCTCGATGCCCTTCGGCGGCCAGACTCCGCCGAGCAGCTCGGTCCGCGCGAAGTGGTGCGGGTCGGCGGGGAACAGCGCGGTCGAGAAGTAGGCCCAGAACCAGGCAACGAAGAACATCACCTCGGAGGCGATGAACAGGATCATGCCGTAGCGGTGCGAGATCTGCACCACGCGGGTGTGGTCGCCCTTGAACTCCGCCTCCTTGATGACGTCGCGCCACCAGCCGATCATGGTGTAGAGCACGCCGATGGCGCCGGCCGCGAACAGCAGCGGCGCGGCGGCAAACAGCTTGTGCATCCAGGTGATCAGCCCGACCGCGAGCATCAGGGCCGCAACCGAGCCGACGATCGGCCACGGGCTCGGATCCACGAGATGGTAATCGTGGTGCTTGGCGTGCGCGTCGGCCATTTCTCTTCTCTCCGTTCCCCTCTCGGGCGCGCCCGAGCTAGTTGGTCGCCGATTTCGCTCCGCGATCTGCGACCGGCTTCGGCGGCTCGCGCATCGCATAAAACGAATAGGACAGCGTGATGGTGTTGAGGTCGTCGAGCTCGGCATCCTTGGCGAGCGACGGATCGATGTAGAACACCACCGGCATTTCGCGCTTCTCCCCCGGCCCAAGGCGCTGTTCGGTGAAGCAGAAGCAGTTGATCTTCTGGAAATAGCTCCCGGTGGTGGCGGGCGCGACATTGTAGGCCGCCTGCCCGAGCGTCTCGCGCGCCGCAAGATTGGTCGCGACGAAATTCACCGTCACCACTTCGCCCAGCTTCACGTTGATCGAGTTCTGCTCGGGCTCGAAGCGCCACGGCAGCCCGCCGGTGACATTCGCGTCGAACCGCACCGAGACGGTGCGCCCGACGATGCCCTGCGGCGCCGAGGTTGCGATCTGCGGGCGGCCGCCGAACCCGGTCACGCGGCAGAACCAGTCGTAAAACGGCACCGACGCATAGGCGAGGCCGACCATGCCGGCGACGAACACGCCGCAGGCGGCGGCGACAATGAGGTCGCGGCGTCGGGCGCTCGGGTTGGCGGCGCGGCTCATGGCTACAACGGGCGGACCAGCACGGCCGGTCCAAGCTTCACAACGGTGACGGCGTAGACCAGCACGACGAACAGTGCGAGCGACAGCGCGATGGCGATCGAGCGGCCGCGCCGGCGGCGCACCTGCTCCTCGGTCAGAACGATGCGGTTCTCGTCATACGGCGCGTTCATCGCAGCGCTCCGAGATGGACGAGCTCGTAATCGGCGAGCAGCGCGGCGAAAAGCAGGAAAACGTAGAGCAGCGAGAACGCAAAGAGCTTGCGCGCCGCAGAGACCGCCGCCTGTCCCTTGCGCTCACGATAGACGCGCCAGGCGAGCGCCAGCATCATGGCGCCGCAACCGAACGCGACCGCGCCATAGAGATGGCCGGCGAACCCGAACAGCGACGGCGTGAGGCCCACGGGCGCGAGGATCAACGTGTAAATCAGGATCTGGCGGCGCGTCTCGTCGTGGCCGGCGACGACCGGAAGCATCGGCACGCCGGCGCGTGCGTAATCCTCGGACTTGAGCAACGACAGCGCCCAGAAGTGCGGCGGTGTCCACAGGAAGATGATCAGGAACATCAGCACCGGCGCCAGGCTGATATCGCCCGTGACCGAGGCCCAGCCGATCATCGGCGGGAATGCGCCGGCCGCACCGCCGATCACGATGTTCTGCGGCGTCGAACGCTTCAGCCACATCGTATAGACGAACACGTAGAAGAAGATCGTGAACGCGAGCAGCGCCGCCGCAAACCAGTTCACCAGCACGCCGAGCGCCGCGACCGAGAAGATCGCAAGCGTGGCGCCGAAGGCGAGTGCTTCGCCCGGCTGCACGCGTCCGGCCGGAATCGGGCGGTTCTTCGTGCGGGTCATCACGGCGTCGATGTCGGCGTCGTACCACATGTTGAGCGCGCCGGAGGCGCCGGCGCCGATTGCGATGCAGAGCAGCGCCGTGAAGCCGATCACCGGATGCACATGGCCGGGCGCAACAAGCAGCCCGACCAGCGCGGTGAACACCACAAGCGACATCACGCGCGGCTTCAACAGCGCGAGATAGTCCTCGACGCCCGCGATGCTCGGCTCGGCGCGCGCGAACGCAGGCCTCAAAGGCCTGCTCAGCTCGGCACCATCACCAACAAGCGACATTCACTATTCCCGTGCCGCGGCTCACTTGATGCGCGGCAGCGTGTTGAACTGGTGGAACGGCGGCGGCGACGACAGCGTCCACTCGAGCGTGGTCGCGCCCGGTCCCCACGGATTGTTCGCGGCGCGCTCCTTGCGCAGGTAGAACGCATCGAACATGCCATAGAGGAAAATCAGCGCGCCGACGCCCGAGATGTAGGAGCCGATCGAGGAAACGTAGTTCCAGCCTGCGAATGCATCCGGATAGTCGACGTAGCGGCGCGGCATGCCGGCTAACCCTAGGAAGTGCTGCGGGAAGAACACGAGGTTGACGCCGATGAACGTCACCCAGAAGTGAATTTTTCCGATGGTCTCGTTGTACATGTAGCCGGTGATCTTGGGGAACCAGTAGTACCAGCCCGCGAAGATCGTGAAGACGGCGCCGAGCGAGAGCACGTAGTGGAAGTGCGCCACCACGTAATAAGTCTCCTGCAGCGCGCGGTCGACGCCGGCATTGGCGAGCACCACGCCGGTCACGCCGCCGATCGTGAACAGGAAAATGAAGCCGACCGCCCATAGCATCGGGGTGCGGAATTCAATCGAGCCGCCCCACATCGTGGCGATCCAGGAGAAGATCTTCACACCGGTCGGCACTGCGATCACCATGGTGGCGGCGACGAAATAGGCCTGCACGGCCGCCGACATGCCGACCGTGTACATGTGGTGCGCCCACACGATGAAGCCGATGCCGCCGATCGCCACCATCGCGTAGGCCATGCCGAGATAGCCGAACACCGGCTTGCGCGAGAAGGTCGCGATGATCTGGCTGACCATGCCGAAGCCCGGAAGGATCAGGATGTAGACCTCCGGATGCCCGAAGAACCAGAACAGGTGCTGGAACAGCAACGGATCACCGCCCCCCGACGCGGTGAAAAACGTGGTGCCGAAATTGCGGTCGGTGAGCAGCATGGTGATCGCGCCGGCGAGCACCGGCATCGACAGCAGCAGCAGGAATACTGTCACCAAAATCGACCACACGAACAGCGGCATCTTGTGCAGCGTCATCCCGGGCGCGCGCATATTGAAGACCGTGGTGATGAAGTTGATGGCGCCGAGGATCGAGGACGCGCCCGCGAGATGCAGCGACAGGATCGCGAAATCGACCGCAGGGCCCGGATGGCCCGTGGTCGAGAGTGGCGCATAGATCGTCCATCCGGCGCCGACACCGGGAGCGCCCGGCTCACCCTCGAAGAACATCGAGGAGAGCAGCAGGATGAACGAGGCCGGGAGCAGCCAGAACGAAATGTTGTTCATGCGCGGGAACGCCATGTCGGGCGCCCCGATCATCAGCGGCACGATCCAGTTGCCGAAGCCGCCGATCATCGCCGGCATCACCATGAAGAAGATCATGATCAGGCCATGCGCTGTAGTGAACACGTTGAACAGGTGCGAGGCGTGTTCGCCGTGGAAGAGGTTGAGCCCCGGATACATCAGCTCGATGCGCATCGCGATCGACAGTGCGCCGCCGATGATGCCGCCGACGATGGCAAACACGAGGTACATCGTGCCGATGTCCTTGTGATTGGTCGAATAGACGAAGCGACGCCAGCCGGTCGGCGTGTGATGGTCGTCATGCGCGTCGTGAGCCGCTGCCGCAGTAGCCATGATCTATTCCCTGACGTCTTCTCGTTGCCGCCCGCTATTGCTTCGCCGCGACCGCATTGGCGGGCGCGCTGTTGTCCATTGCCCACTTCTTCTTGGCTTCCGTCAGCCAAGCCGCATAGGCCTGCTCGCTCACCACACGCACCTCGATGGGCATGAAGGCGTGGTCCTTGCCGCACAATTCCGAACACTGTCCGTAGTAGACACCCTCGCGGGTCGCCTTGAACCAGGTCTCGTTCAGGCGGCCGGGGATGGAGTCGATCTTGATGCCGAAGGACGGCACCGCGAACGCATGGATCACGTCGGCGCCGGTGGTGTGGACGCGGACGACTTTGTTCACCGGCACGACGATCGGATTGTCGACGCCGAGAAGACGCGGCGGCACCGGGGTCTGCTTCTGGCGCTCCGCGTCCGTCAGCATGATCGAGGTGAACTCGATCTTCTCGTCCGGATAGGTATAGGTCCAGTTCCACTGATTGCCGGTCGCCTTGATGGTCAGGTCAGACAGCGGGGTGTTGAGCTGCACGAACAGGATGCGGAACGACGGGATCGCGATCACCACCAAAATAACGACGGGGATCACCGTCCAGGCCACCTCGATCAGGGTGTTGTGGGTGGTGCGCGAGGGCGTCGGGTTGGCCTTTGCGTTGAACTTCACAATGCAGATGACGAGCAGGGCGAGCACGAACGCCGTGATCGCCGCGATGATCCAGAGCAGGAAGTTGTGGAACCAGATGATGTCGTCCATCGTCGGGGCTGCCGACTGCTGGAAATTCATCTGCCAGGGGCTGGGCTGACCGAGGCCGGCAAAGGCGATCCCGCCTGCCGCAAGGGCCGCGACGAAGGCAAGCGCCGGGGCGGCTTTTCGGATCAATCGCATGATCACCAGCATTGGTGTGTCCGCTCCTTCCAGTTCGACGTTCCGACACTTTCCAAGCCGGAATCTGCAAGCCGCCCGCTTGCGCATGGCAGATGATTGCCTGCAAAACTCCGGCGCTTGGGGATAGCGCCACGAACGGAGCTTTGCGGCTTCTCAAACCACAATTCAGCCCTACTCGCAATGCGGCTCTGGGGGTCATTTCGGGGCTGCGACGCGCGTTACGCGGCCCCCGCGAAGGGCCGGATTTCACGGCTGTTTTTCGCCCCGCAGGGAGGCCCCGCCCCGTTCTTGACACGGTTGGCGCAACATGTACGCAGGCTTGGGTGAAGGGTGCCGCATGGGGAGCGGCGATTCGGCCAAATTGCGGGGCGGCAACGCGGGCCTCATGAGCCCCGCCAGAACGTTGGATAACCTCATGGGTGCACTGATCCGGGTTTCGCTTGCCTGCGCTGCGGCGCTTGCGGCCGCAATGGCGGGCACCCCCGCCTCCGCGCAAGGCACCGTGAAGTCGGTGCATGGGGACTGGCAGATCCGCTGCGATACCCCGCCCGGCGCGCAGGGTGAGCAGTGTGCGCTGATCCAGAGCGTCACCGCCGAGGACCGCCCGAACGTCGGCCTCACCGTCATTGTGCTCAAGACCGCCGACCAGAAGAGCCGGCTGATGCGGGTGCTGGCGCCGCTCGGCGTGCTGTTGCCCTCCGGCCTCGGCCTCAAGATCGACAAGACCGATGTCGGACGCGCCGGCTTCGTGCGCTGCCTGCCGAACGGCTGCGTCGCCGAGGTGCAGATGGACGAGAATCTGCTGAAGCAGCTTCGTACCGGCCAGCAGGCGACCTACATCATCTTCCAGACGCCCGAGGAAGGCATCGGCATTCCGATGAGCCTGAAGGGGTTCGGCGAGGGCTTCGACAAGCTCCCCTAACGACAGCCGCCCCAAGGGCCTTCACATCAACCGGTCGATCCAGCGCAGCTTTGCCTCGCTGTGCGGCACCGTGCGCAGCGGCGGCTCGGGGAGAAGGTGTCGTCTGAGCACACCCTTCATGTTCGAGAAGGTCTCGAACCCGGCGCGACCGTGATAGCGGCCGAAACCCGCCATGCCGACGCCGCCGAACGGCAGGTCCGGCACGCCCAATTGCACCACCACGTCATTGATACAGACGCCGCCCGAGCTTGTGCCGCTGACGATCGTGTCGCGCACGCTTGCGTCGCTTGTGAACAGATAAAGCGCGAGCGGCTTGTCGCGCGCATTGATGAACAAGACGGCCTCAGCCGGACTATCGACTTTCAGCACCGGCAGGATCGGCCCGAAGATTTCCTCGCGCATCACCGGCGCGCTGACATCTACGTCGGTGAGGATCGTGGGCGCGATGTAGCGCGCCGCGATGTCGACCGCGCCGCCTGCCGCGACCTTGCCACCCGTGAGATAGCTCGCGAGACGCTCGGCATGGCGCTCGTTGACGATGCGGGCGAAGTCCGGGCTTTGCTTCGGGTCGGGGCCGAAGAAACGCGTGATGGTCGTTGCCATCGTGTCGATCAGCGCGTCGTGGCGCGTGCGATCGACCAGCACGTAGTCCGGCGCCACGCAGGTCTGGCCTGCGTTGAGAAACTTACCCCAGACGATGCGCTCAGCCGTGATCTTCAGGTTCGCATCGGCCGCGACCACGCAGGGGCTCTTGCCGCCGAGCTCGAGCGTCACCGGCGTCAGGTGCTTCGCGGCGGCCTCCATCACGACGCGCCCGACGCGCGCACCGCCGGTGAAGAAGATGTGGTCGAAGCGCTCCGCAAGCAGCGCGGTCGAGACATCCGCGCCGCCCGGCACGAGTGCGATCGCATCACAGTCCATGTATTGCGGCACCAAGTCGGCCAGCGCCTCAGAGGTGTGCGGCGTCAATTCGCTCGGCTTGAGCACGGCGCAATTGCCCGCCGCAAGCGCCCCGACCAGCGGCGAGAGCAGGAGCTGCACCGGATAGTTCCACGGCGCGATAATCAACGCGACACCCAGCGGCTCGGGCAGGACGCGGCCGGACCCCGGCCAGAGTGCCCACGGAATGCTGGCGCGATGCCCGCGCATCCAGCGCGCAAGGCACGGCAGGGCGTGGTCGATTTCCCAGACCACGTTGCGGGTTTCGCTGATCTGCGTCTCGAACGCGGGCTTGGAGAAATCCGCCGCGATCGCGGCGATCAGCCGCCCCTCGCCCTCCAGCAGCAGGCGGCGCAGCGCGGCAAGCTGCTCGCGCCGCCAGACGATGTCGCGGGTGCGGCCCGTATCGAAGGTGCCGCGCAACCGCGCGACGAGACCCGCCGCATTCAGAGACGCGTCCATCATGGCCTCCGAAATTTCTTCGCCCCGGCAGCGGCATTTCGCACTGCACGAGTATATATGGGTGAAATCACCGATCCCATGAGGCGCCCATGCCCGATTCGACGCTCAGCCTGATCGCCCGCACCGGCCTCGACCAGACCCGGGCAGAGACGCTGCTCAAACGTGGCCTTGAAGGCGCCGACGACGGCGAGCTGTTTCTGGAATACCGCCAGGCCGAAGCGCTGGTGTTCGACAATGGCCGCCTGAAGCAGGCGACCTATGACACCGCGCAGGGCTTCGGGCTGCGCGCCGTGAAGGGCGAGGCGGTCGGCTATGCGCATGCCTCGGATGTGTCCGAGGAGGCGATCGCGCGCGCCGTCGAGGCGGTGCGTGCCGTGCAGGGCGGCTATTCCGGCAGTTACTCGCAAGCGCCGGCGCGCACCAACGTGAAGCTCTACGGCGACGAGAACCCGCTCGGGAGCCCCTCGTTCGAAACCAAGGTCAGGCTTCTCGAAGAGATCGATGCGTTCGCGCGCGCGAAGGATCCGCGGGTGCGTCAGGTGTCGGTGTCATTCGGCGCGAGCTGGCAGGTGGTCGAGATCCTGCGCGCCGACGGCGAGACCTACCGCGATGTACGTCCGCTGGTGCGGGTGAACGTCTCGGTGGTGGCCGGCGAAGGCGACCGCCAGGAGTCGGGAAGCCATGGTTATGGCGGGCGTGAGGGCTACCAGCGCTTCATCGAGGCTGGGCAATGGAAGGGCGCCGTCGAAGACGCCGTGCGTCAGGCCCTGGTGAATCTGGAAGCGGTGCCGGCGCCGGCGGGCGAGTTCGACGTGGTCCTCGGCGCGGGCTGGCCGGGCGTGATGCTGCACGAGGCCGTCGGCCACGGGCTCGAGGGCGACTTCAATCGCAAGAAGACCTCCGCCTTCGCCGGCCTGATGGGTCAGCAGGTCGCCGCCAAGGGCGTGACCGTCGTGGACGACGGCACGCTCTCCGAGCGGCGCGGGTCACTCACCATCGACGACGAGGGCACGGCGACCGGCAGGACCGTGCTGATCGAGGACGGAATCCTGGTCGGCTACATGCAGGACCGGCAGAACGCGCGACTGATGAACATGAAGCCGACCGGCAACGGACGGCGCGAGAGCTACGCGCACGTGCCGATGCCGCGCATGACCAACACCTACATGCTGGCAGGTGGACACGACCCGCAGGAGATCATCGCATCGGTGAAGAAGGGCATCTATGCGGTGTCGTTCGGCGGCGGACAGGTGGACATCACGTCGGGCAAATACGTGTTCCAGTGCACCGAAGCCTACAAGCTGGAGAACGGCATGGTCGGCGCACCGATCAAGGGAGCGATGCTGATCGGCAACGGCCCGAGCGACCTGCACCGCATCACCATGGTTGGCAACGATCTGGCGCTCGACACCGGCATCGGGACCTGCGGCAAGCAGGGTCAGGGCGTGCCAGTCGGCGTCGGTCAGCCGACGCTGCGCATGGACCGGATCACGGTCGGCGGGACGGGGTAAGTGCCAGTCGGGAGGCCGATTGTGCTGTGGTTGGCCAGCCATTGGTGATTTGCCATGAACGAACGCGTGACCGTCGAACTCGATGCCGAAACGCTCAAGCGGGCGCGCGAGGCGGGTGTCGATCTATCCCGGACGCTCGCGCGTGCATTGCGGCGCGAATTGCCCGCCCTCAGCGAGGAGGAGCGAAAACGCGAGGCTGAGCGGTGGTATCAAGAGAACAAAGAAGCCGTGGATGCCTCGAATGAATATGTCGAAAAACACGGTCTCTTCTCGGACGGCATGCGGATGTTCTGATTGCCACGGCAAATTCGACATCGGTGAAAATCGCAATCCGCTACGAAATCACGGCCGCCCTCGACATGCTGTTCACCGGCGTCTGACGCCTTACCGCACCACCCCCGACACGCAGCACGGCTTGTGGCGCGGGCGGGTGATCCGCTCCTTCAAAAAGCAGCGCGCCGAGGCGCCGAGATAGCCCGGCCGCACATAGGTCCAGGCACGGCAGCGGTCTTCGGCCTTGCATGCGGCTTCGCAGGTTCCGCCGTTCGGATCGGTCCCCACCTCAAGGCTCTTGTAGTCTCCACCGGTCCGGTCCATCGAGAACTCGACAGTGTCGCTCTTCTTCTCCATTACCGCCGCGCCCTTCACGCCGGAGACGCAGCACTCATTTTCGACCCTCGGCTTGACCTGCGACTTGAGCCAGCACATCGCACTCGACGTCACGGTCCCCGGATAGGAGAAGCTCCAGGCGCGGCAGCGCCCTTCCCGCTCGCAGCGCGCCGCGCAGGCCGCCGGATCGCCCGAGCGCAATGGGAAGGCCGAATAATCGCCGCCCGGCCGGTCGTAGCCGCTCTGCGCCTGCGCCGGAGCGGACAGGGTGAGACACACCGCAGCCAGACCGGTTGCGACAACAACAGCCCACAGCCGCTCTAGCTTGATGCGCATGAACCAGCCGACGGAATCGAAGCACTCCCCCGGCGTCACTCTAGTCAACCGCACCGGTGGATGCGAGGGGGCCAACAATCCAAGCGGTGCGATGCTTGGCGACGCACGCGCGCAGCTTGCCCATCGCTTCCTTGATCCCGGTGAGATGGAACCGCCGCACGCGGCTCCCCGTGTTCACCTTGAGATCCTGTCCGTTCGCCAACCGCTGCTCCCAGTCGGTGTTCTTCAGCGACGTCGAGAGCAGGTGAGGTGTCACCGTTGTGAATGCTTTCGTCAGCACGGGGCCTTGGTCGACTTGGATGCGCAGGGCGGTCTTTTGGCCGAAAAGCATCTGCCAGAACTGATCGATGGTGCGGGCGCGCACCGCGAGCCTCAAGTCGCCCGACGGGTCCAGCGCGAGCCCCACGTCCCAATTGTTGATCGCGGCCATCCACATGTGGCACTGGCGGAACTTGCCGTTCTCGAACACGGCGCGTCCCGACCAGCCCTCGTGCTGGAATTTGTCAACGGCAGCAGCAGCAGCAGCAGCCGCAGCCGCAGCAGCAGCAGCAGCAGCAGCGGTGAGAACAACAACGAACGCGAACGTGACCGACTTGCGCACCATGACCCGCCCCTCCCCCCGGGAGCGATCTTGCCATCCTCCGCGTTGAGCAACAAGTGGTTGCGCGCTGGCCTACCTCACAACCATTGATCGATCCACGTCCGGGCTTCCACCCTGTAGTGATGCCGGACAGGCGCGTGCGGAAATCCTTTCCGAACGAATTGCCTGCGGAACGACACGATGGACTCACACAGCTCTGAAATCAGCCTTCTCGGCCTCCCCCTCGTGCTGCTCGCCGCGGCCGTCATCAGTGTGCCGATCGCGCGTTTCGGGCGGCTGTCTGCGATCGTTGCCTACCTGGTCGCGGGCGTGGTGATCGGCCCTTACGGGCTGCGCCTGTTCAGTACGCCGGAAAGCGTGCTGCCGGTCGCCGAGCTCGGCATCGTGATGCTGCTGTTCCTGATCGGGCTCGAGCTGGAGCTGTCACGGCTCCTCGCGATGCGCCGCGATATTTTCGGACTGGGCGTTGCGCAACTCGTCGTCACGGCCGCCGCCATCGCGGGACTTGCGATCGCGACCGGCCTGTTCAACTGGCGCGCGGCGCTGCTCGCCGGCCTCGCGCTCGCGATGTCGGCAACATCGATCGCGCTGCGCATTCTGGAAGAGCGTGGACACCTGCAGCACCCCTACGGCCAGCGCGCCTTTGCGATTCTGTTGTTTCAGGACATGGCGATCGTGCCGTTGCTCGCGCTTCTGCCACTGCTCGGTCCTTCTGGCGATACGACGGAGCAACTGAGCGTCGCCAGCGCCGCAAACAGCGTTGCGCTGATCGGCGGCGCGATCGCCGCCCTGGTCATCGCCGGCCGCTATCTGCTCAATCCGTTCTTCCGGCTGCTCGCGTGGACCGGCGCCCGCGAAGTGATGACCGCGGCGGCGCTGCTGATCGTGCTCGGTTCGGCGCTGCTGATGCACACCGTCGGCATGTCGATGGCGCTCGGCGCCTTTCTCGCCGGCGTGCTGCTTGCGGAATCGACCTACCGCCACGAACTCGAAGCCGACATCGAACCGTTCCGCGGCTTGTTGCTCGCGCTGTTCTTCATGGGCGTCGGCATGACCATCGACATGCGCATCGTATGGGCGAACCTCGCGCTCATCGCCGCGGCGGCAGTCCTGATCACGCTGCTCAAGGCCGGCATCGTATGGGCGCTGTTCCGCGCCACCTGTGTGAAACGCGGCGAGGCCTTGCTGGCAGGCTCGGTGCTGACCGGTGCCGGCGAATTCGCCTTCGTGCTGTTCCCGATCGGCACCGTATTGGGAATCCTGAGTGCCAGCCAAGGCAGCCTTCTTTCCGCGATCGCCGCGATCACGCTACTGCTCGGCCCGCCCTTCGCAACCCTCACCGATCTCGCGGTGCGCCGTCTTGCGCGCGCCGACAAGCGCGAAGCCGATGACTTCAGCGACGCGAACGGCTCGGTGCTGGTGATCGGCTTTGGGCGCTTCGGGCAGATCGTGTCGCAATATCTGCTGGCGGAGGAGGTTGACGTGACCGCCATCGACCTCGACCCGACCATGATCCAGGTGGCCGCGCGGTTCGGCTTCAAGGTCTACTACGGGGACGGCACGCGGCTCGACGTCTTGCGCGCGGCGGGACTGGAAAAGGCGCGGCTGATTGCGATCTGCATCGACAAGGACGAGCAGACCAACCGCATCGTCGATCTGGTGCAGGCGGAGTTTCCCGGCACGAAGATTTTTGCGCGCTCCTACGATCGCGGCCATACCCTGCAGCTGCTCGCCAAGAACGTTGACTATGAGCTGCGCGAGACGTTCGAGTCCGCGATGAAGTTCGGCCGCAAGACGCTGGAAGCCGTCGGCATCGATGCGGACCGCGCGGAGATGGTCGAGGACTTCATCCGCAACCGCGATCGCGAGCGCGTCGCGATCCAGCAGGCCGAGGGCATCTATGCCGGCATCGACCTGATGCGGCAGCGCCCGACCATGACGCCCTTCAGCGAACCGCAGCACGGCGCGCAGGCCCTCAACGAGGAGGCGGGCGAGCTGATCGTGCCGGAGCGCGAGGATGCGGAGGGGTGAAGAACGCAAAGAAAAAATCGAGCCGTTTGGCCAAAGCATTGCTCGAAACCGCAGCGGGCATGCACAAGAGCGGCATTTTGCATCGGGCCGCATATGGCAAGATTGCGCTCCGCCATGGGCGCGCGCTCAAGAAGAAACGATATTTAGATCGCTGAGACTCAGCGATAAAGCGAAGGCGCATCCAACAAGTATGCTGGGGTTACTCATGCCAGTTGAAAGAAAGTACGAACGCGACGTTGATCTTCTGCTTGCGGAAGAATTCACCGTAAACGACACATTTGCGGAGCGGTTCAAAGCCCTTACCAAGTTCGGAGATAAGCGTGCTCGCGTTGCGGATTTTTGGGTATCAAAGAGCAACAGTTTAGGTGAGTCCGATTTGATAATTTTGTACCAATCCGAAGATGGAGAGCGCTTTGCCTTGCTCATAGAAGACAAAGTGGACGCGCCTTTACAGCCGGAACAAGCCGAAAGATATCGACAACGGGCGGAGCGGGAACGTTCGGTCGGAACTTACGGTGATTACGAAGTGGTGCTATGCGCACCTCATCATTACATCAGCAATCGGTCTGATCTTGGAGGCTTCGACCACCTCTTTTCATTCGAGCAACTTGCCGAACTCATTCGTTCCTCCAATGATCCAAGATCAGATTATCGAGCAAGTTTTCTCGAGAGTGCAGGCACCAGGCGTATAAATACATGGGCACGCGAAGACGACCCAGCGACGAACGAGTTTTGGGACGCAGCATATGAGCTCGCTACACGCGAGTTTCCTCAATTGGAGATGAAACATCTGAAGGTGACGAAAGGCTCGCAATGGATCACCTTTCGTCCGCGCGACCTCCCCACGCGGCCAAAGCATGTGTATGTAATTCTTAAGAGCGATCGAGGTCATATTGATCTTACGTTCGGCAACACGACCGCTTATCGATTCCAACCTTCTATCGCGCATCTACTGGATTCCGACATGACCGTGCACCAGACAAGCGCGTCAGCGGCGATAAGGATTCAGAGGGAAAAGTTCTTGATTGCTGATGGCTTCATGGTCGGCCTACCGAATGTAAGAGCCGCATTTGATGCTTCGTCACGGCTGATCGCTCTTTATCGCCGTGCACGTATGGAGTT
Source organism: Xanthobacteraceae bacterium (assembly GCA_049698215.1). Classification (GTDB taxonomy): domain Bacteria; phylum Pseudomonadota; class Alphaproteobacteria; order Rhizobiales; family Xanthobacteraceae; genus PALSA-894. The sequence goes on from JBAVXH010000060.1 coordinate 17,573, forward strand.
AGACCAAGCGGCAAATGCTGCAACGCCGACCTAAGTCCGCCGCGCATGCCCGCCGGTCACCCTTGGCCTTGCGCCCTCTCCATCGCCGCCCGAATGACTGCCGTCAGGGCGGCGTCGTAGCCCGCGTTCCAGTTCTTGCCCCTGCCCTGCTGGCGCGTCTCGCGCGCGAGGTCGGCGATCGCCTGGCGCTCGTCCATGCGCGCGAGGTGCGCGACCGCGGACAGGAATTGGTAGACCGGCGCGAATGAAAAAGCGGTCGCGCGGGCGCGCTCCTCGTCCCAGCGCTGGTCGATCATGTCTTCGATCGTAGGCATGGCAGCCGAAGGTTGCTCCGGCTTCTACCATACGGATTATTTCCGTATCTTGTAAAGATGCTTGATTGCGTCGCGTGCGTCGAATCCGAGCGCGTCGGCCCACTCCATTAATTCGACCACCTCGACCAGCTTCTGGCCGGTCTCGACGTAGCTGACATAATCCTGGCGGCGCTTGAGCCGCTTGGCGAGATCGACCTGCCGGAGGCCGCTCTTGTCGCGCTTCTCCGCCAGGAAAGCCCGCAAGGCCTCGTGTCGCGCCGAATCGAATGTGCGAGCCATCCGATTCAACTAAACGGAGCTTTTCCGTACTTAAAAAATCCGTATGACGTGAAATCCGCGTTGCGCCGAGCAATGTTGGGCGCATTGAGGCACCGAAAGCACTTTCGGTTGACTCTCCTGGGTTCAAACGTGGATGGCCGGGCACTAGGGCGTTTACGCCCGTCTTGGACGGGCTGTGCCCAGCCATGACGTGCCCCATTGCGGGGATAAGTCCTCGAAAAAAGTTATCCCCCTCGTTGAATCCGCCCTTATCCTGATCGCACCTTGCTCATCGAGGCGCGTCAACCGGGGACGTCGGATTGATGGAGCAAGCGGGATGCGCGGCCGGAGATCAGGCGACCGATCCCGGAGTTGGCCGAGGGACAACCCGAAGCCGGCTTGAATGGAATACGGATCGAGCGACGAAGACGGGATCGTGGTTATGGATTCCGGGCCCGGCGCTACCGCGCCGTCCCGGAATGACGGCAAGAGGGAAGCGTGAATCGAAGGATATCTGGATCGCCGAATGGGTTGGGCGGATCGCAAGTGAGTGATGAAAAAGTGGAGGCGGAGTGACAGATGCCCGGCGCCAAGAACATCCTGTTCATCATGTGCGATCAGCTGCGGTACGACTATCTCGGCTGCGCCGGCCATCCGACGCTGAAGACGCCGAACATCGACGCGCTGGCAGCGCGCGGCGTGCGCTTTTCCAACGCCTATGTACAGTCGCCGATCTGCGGCCCCTCGCGCATGTGCTTCTACACCGGGCGGTACATGCGCTCGCATGGCGCGCACTGGAACGGCTGGCCGTTGCGCGTGGGCGAGCCGACGCTGGGCGATCACTTGAAGAAGATCGGCGTGCGTAACGTGCTGGTCGGCAAGACCCACATGGCGCCGGACCTCGAAGGGCTGAAAATGCTCGGCATTCCGCCGGACTCGATCGTCGGCGTGCATGTCGCCGAATGCGGCTTCGAGCCTTACGAGCGTGACGACGGGCTGCATCCGGACTCCCGTCCGCGGCCGCGCTACGACTCGTATTTGCGCGAGCATGGCTTCGACGCGCCGAACCCCTGGGAGCAGTGGGCGAATTCAGGCGAGGCGGCGGACGGCTCATTGCAGAACGGCTGGCTGCTCGCTCATGCCGACAAGGCCGCGCGCGTGCCGGAGGAGCACTCCGAGACGCCCTACATGACGCGCCGCGCGATGGACTTCATCGCCGAGGCCGAGGGCGATGGAAGGCCGTGGTGCCTGCACCTCTCCTACATCAAGCCGCACTGGCCCTACATCGCGCCCGACCCCTACGCCGGCATGTACACGGCCGCCGACATTCTCCCTGCCGTGCGCTCGCAGAAGGAACGCCAGGAAGCGCACCCGGTCTTCGCCGCCTACATGGACATGCGCTACTCGCGCAACATGGCCCGCGACGAGGCACGCGAGAAGGTGATCCCCGCCTACATGGGGCTGATCAAACAGATCGACGACCAGATGGGCGTGCTGATGGGCTTTCTCGAAGCGCGCGGATTGCTCGACACGACCATGATCGTGTTCACCTCCGATCACGGCGATTATCTCGGCGATCACTGGATGGGCGAGAAGGACCTGTTCCACGAGCAGTCCGCGAAAATTCCGCTGATCGTGGTCGATCCCTCGCCCGAAGCAGATGCAACGCGCGGCACGGTCGACGATGCGCTCGTCGAGGCGATCGACCTCGCGCCGACCTTCATCGCGTTCTTCGGCGGTAAGGTGCCGGACCACATCCTCGAAGGCCGCTCGCTCATGCCGCTGCTGCGCGGCGAGAAGCCCGCCGATTGGCGTCAGTATGTATTCTCCGAATACGACTATGCGATGCAGGAGGTGCGGCTCATGCTGAACCAGCCGATCGAGCGCTGCCGGCTGTTCATGGCGTTCGACGGCCGCTGGAAATACATCCACGCGTCCGGCTTTCGTCCGATGCTCTACGATCTTGAAACCGACCGCCAAGAGTTCGACGACCGTGGCGCCGATCCCTCCTGCGCGGATGTCGTCGCGCGTTTGCAGGGAGTGTTGTTCGACTGGGCGCTGCATCCGAAGAGCCACATCACGACCAGCAACGAAAAGATCGCGGCGTATGCCGAGAAGCAGCTTCAGGTGAAGGCCGGAGTCCTGATCGGGATTTGGGACGAGACGGAGCTTGCGGCGATCAAAAGGAGGGTTGGGATTGGGTGAGGCGTCATCCCGGAAGCCGTCGAAGACGGCTATCCGGGACCCAGTAAACGCTGCCGGAGCGATAGACGCGCCCTCTGCGTTTACTGGGTCCCGGCTCTCGCTGCGCTCGGCCGGGATGACGCCCGCGGCGTTAGTTCCCGATCCTGTACCCTGTTGCCTGCACGATCGGCCGCCAGAACGCCGTGTTGGCAGCGAGTTCCTGCGTCAGCTCCTCCGATGTCGACCCTACCGGGATGAGACCGATCGCGAGCAGCTTCTCCTTCACCTCGGGCTTCGCCAGCACCGCGGCGACAGCCGCGCTCAGCTGCCCCGCAAAGCGGGCCGAACTTCCGGCCGGGAGCCACATGCCGTACCAGGCGTCTGCCACGAGATCGACGCCGCACTCGCGCAACGTCGGCGCGCCGGGAAGGAAAGGGGACCGCTGCGCACTGCTCACTGCGACGACGCGAATGGCATCCGCCTGGTGTTGCGGCAGAGCGTCGGCGAGCGTGATCACGGCGAACGGGAGATGCCCGCCGACGAGATCCTTCACGATCGGCGCGCCACCGCGATACGGCACGCGCGTCATCGGGATGCCCAGGATTTGCTCGAGCTGCGATCCCGTGAAGTGCGGAATGGTGCCGTTGCTCGGCACGCCGAAGGAGGATTTCGCAGGGTTCGCCTTGAGCCACGCGACAAGCTGGCTGAAATCTTTCGCATCCGTGCCCGGCCCGGTCGCGATGCAGAATTCGTATCTCCCGAGCAGCGAAACCGGAACGAAGTCGCGCGCTTGATCGAAGCTGGGCTTGGTCTCGACCATCGGCAGCAGGTACATGGTGGGGCCGGTGGTGATGAGGATGGTCGTTCCGTCGGGCGCGGCCGTCATCACCGACTTGATCCCGATCAAGCCATCCGCGCCGGTGCGGTTCTCCACGATCACGGTGCGGTCGAGGGGTTGGCGCAAATGCTCAGCGATCAGCCTGCAGATCGTGTCGCCCGCACCGCCGGCCGCAAACGGAAAGATGATTTTCGTGAGCGGGCCTGATTGCGCGCAGGCCGCGCGCATGCTGGCGGCGAGCGCGAGACTTGAGGTGACGAAGCTGCGGCGATCCATGACGCCCTCTGTCCCGCCCATTCAATCAGATAGACTTCCGTGAAAACAAGGGACACGGGTTGAGCGGATCCTTCTGCACCATTCGCGATCTTATCTCGGGGATCTACCAGGAATGTCTGACTCGAAAGCAGAGAAGATCAGTGTCGGTGTCGGTGCAACCAGCGTGTCGGCGCTGTTGCAGTTGCCTCCCCGCGCTTCCGCCTGCTTCGTGTTCGCGCATGGCGCGGGCGCCGGCATGGCGCATCCGTTCATGGCGGCGGTCGCGGTTGGGTTCGCCGACCGCAGCATCGCGACGCTGCGTTACCAATTTCCCTACATGGAAAAGGGCGGCAAGCGCCCCGATCCGCCCAAGGTCGCACACGCCGCCGTGCGCGCCGCCGTCTTGGAGGCGCGGCGGCGCTTGCCGAACCTGGCGCTCATCGCGGGCGGCAAATCATTCGGCGGCCGCATGACCTCGCAGGCGCAGGCATCAGCGCCGCTCGATGGTGTCGTCGGGCTCGCGTTCTTCGGATTTCCGCTGCATCCCGCGAATCGTCCGTCGCGCGAGCGCGCCGCGCATCTTTCCGACGTGACGATCCCGATGCTTTTTTTACAGGGCACACGCGACGCGCTTGCAGATCTGAGCGAGCTTGAGCCGGTGTGCACCGCGCTCGGGCGCCGCGCCACGCTGAAGCTGTTCGCCGATGCCGATCACTCCTTCCATGTGCCGGCGCGGACCGGCCGCAAGGATGCGGACGTGCTTGCCGAAGCGCTGGATGCGTTCGCCGAATGGGCCGCGCGCATCACATCTAAGTGATGAAAAAGCGCCCGCCGGAGAGGCCGGCGGGCGCAAGTCCAAGCCTCAGAGGGGACGAGGAGGCCTGGAGCGGGAGGCCGACGGGGGAGGATCGGCCTTTCCAGTTTCAGTAGTAACGGGCGTTGACGGCGGCCCGGGTCACGCCCGGAGCCGGGACGATCGACGGCGCCTCGAAAGACTTCTCCACAAGCCCGTTTGTGAGCTGGCGGCGGTTGATGCGCCGCTCGTGCGAGCGGCTCACCAAAAGTGCGGTCGGATCACGCCAGACCGGCTCGGAAAAGGCATCGCGAACGTCCCCGCGGGTGAGCCCGATATCGGCGAGCATGTGCTCATCCATCCCGGCGAGAATCGTCGCGTCACGGCGATTTTTGATCGTCTGGAGGAGCGAGCGCACACCATTCCCGACGGACCCGGCGACGGCGTTGACCAGCCACGCGACCTGCGAGGGGGTCTGGGTATCGGAATAGAATGACATGGCAATCTCCATCGGTTTCGCAGGCAAAGCAGGGCCGATGTGCGCCCCCGACCTCTCGCGGAGCCACCCAAACACCCATCTGACTTGTCCTGACCGTGCGTATATGCACCTTGTCTATTGATAAGTGAAACGAATGTTTTTAATCTAACCAATCAGCCGTGGTGATGATTATCCGGCCGGACCTCCGGCCCCTCTCAAGGAAAGCCGTCATGACCGCCCTTCTCGACGTCGACCAACTCCGCACTTTCATTGCCATTGCCGAGACCGGCAGCTTCACCAAAGCCGCCGACATCGTTCACAAGACCCAGTCCGCTGTTTCGATGCAGATGAAACGGCTCGAGGAGCGTCTCGACCGTTCGATCTTCGCGCGCGATGGGCGCGCCTCGAAGCTGACCGAAGACGGCGAGAGGTTGCTCGATTACGCGCGCCGCATCGTGAAGCTCAACGTCGAGACCATCGCGGCCTTCTCCGACGAGCTCACCGGCCGCGTGCGGCTCGGCGTGCCGGACGACTACGCCGATCGCTACCTTCCCGAGATCATGGCGCGCTTTTCGCGCGCCTATCCGGCGATCGAGCTCACCGTGCTGTGCGAGGAAACGGTCTGTCTGCTCGAGCGCATCAAGGCGAACGAGCTCGATCTTGCGATCATCACCAACTGCTCGGGCAGCATGACGGCGGAGAATTTCCGCCAGGAGCGACTGCTGTGGGCAACGTCGAACCGGCATTCGACCCACATGGAGGAGCGCCTGCCGCTCGCGCTCGGGCGGCCGACCTGCATGTGGCGCCGCGAAGCGGTCGACTGCCTTGAGGCGATCGGCCGGCCCTACCGCGTGCTCTATTCGAGCGGCAACGCGAGCGCGATCTGTGCCGCGGTGCTGTCCGGTCTTGCGGTCTCGGTGTTTCCGGAATCGGGTTTGCGGCCCGGCATGCGCGTGCTCTCGGCGGCCGACGGATTCCCCGAGCTGCCCTCGTGCCGCATTGGGCTGGTGCGCAATCCGCACGAGCGCAATCCGCTCGCCGATGCGCTGGCCGAGCACGTGATCTCGTCGCTCGACAACCTGTCGGAGGCGGCGCGCGCGGCGGAGTAACAGCCAGTACTTCCGCTCATGCCCGCGAAAGCGGGCATCCAGTTGTTGGCCAAAGCACTGGGTCCCCGCTTTCGCGGGGACGAGCGGAGAATGGATCACACCACAAGCTCCACCGCCCTCGCCTCCAGCACCCGCACCAGATCCGCCGGCTTCAGCTCGATCTGCAATCCGCGGCGGCCGCCGTTCACGATGATCGTGTCGTGCGCGAGCGCGGATTGCGCGATGAAAACCGTCACCCGCTTCTTCTGACCGAACGGCGCGATGCCGCCGACGTGGTAGCCGGTGATGCGCTCGGCGTCCTGCGCGGGCAGCATCGCGGCATCCTTCGTGCCGGCCGCGGCGGCAAGCTTCTTCAGGCTGACCTCCTGGTCCGACGGCACCAGCACGCAGACGATCGCGCCGCCGGCCTTCGCCATCAGTGTCTTCAGCAAGCGCGCCGGGGACACGCCGAGCGCGTCCGCCGCCTGCATCCCGATGCGCGCGGCGTTCGGGTCGTAGTCGTATTCGTGCAGCGTGAAGGCGATGCCGGCTTTGGTGAGTGCGACGGTCGCGGGGGTGGACTTGGCCATGGAGTCGAGCCCTCACCCTGAGGAGCGCCATAGCGCGTCAAAGACGCGCGTAAACGCGCTTATGGCGCGTCTCGAAGGGCGAGGGCGCTTGCTCCGCGTCTGTGGCCATCCTTCGAGACGCTCGCTGCGCTCGCTCCTCAGGATGAGGTCCCTCAATACGCATACTCCGTAAACACCGGATCGACCGATTTCCCCCACGCGCCGGAATACTTCGCCAGCAGCTCTTCGGCCGGCGTCACGCCGCGCGCAACGATCTCCTGCAGCGGTTCGAGGTAGCGCGTTTCGTCGCGGCCGTCGCTGTCGCGGAACCCGCGCCGCTTCAGGCCGGCGTTGGAGAGCGCGAGGCACTCCTTCGCCAACTCGAGCACCTTGCGCCCGCGGATCTGCGCATTGAGGGCTTGCGTCGGAACGTCGTCGCGCAGCGCCTGCCCCTCCTCGCCGCTCCAGCCCTTCACCAGGTCCCAGGCGGCGTCGAGCGAGGCATCGTCGTAGAGCAGGCCGACCCAGAACGCCGGCAGCGCGGTGAGCCGCGCCCATGGCCCGGAGTCGGCGCCGCGCATCTCCAGATAGCGCTTCAGGCGTACCTCGGGGAAAATCGTCGAGACATGGTTCGCCCAGTCCGACTGCGTGGCGCGCAGGTTGCCGTGGCCAGGCAGCTTGCCGGCGAGCAGATCGCGGAACGACAGGCCGGACGTGTCGATGTACTCGTCCTCGCGCTTGACGAAATACATCGGCACATCGAGCGCGTAATCGACATAGCGCTCGAAGCCCATGCCGTCCTCGAACGCAAAGGGCAGCATGCCGGCGCGCTGGTTGTCGGTGTCGCGCCACACTTCGGAGCGGAACGAGAGATACCCGTTGGGCTTGCCTTCGGTGAACGGCGAGTTCGCAAACAGCGCGGTCGCGACCGGCTGCAGCGCGAGCGAGACGCGCAGCTTCTTCACCATGTCGGCTTCGGAGGAGAAGTCGAGGTTCGTCTGCACCGTGCAGGTGCGGTACATCATGTCGAGGCCGTAACGGCCGACCTTCGGCATGTAGGCGGTCATGATCTTGTAGCGGCTCTTCGGCATCTGCGGCGTTTCGGCGCGCGTCCATTTCGGGCTCATGCCGAGGCCGAGGAACCCGATGCCGAGCGGCGCTGCGATCTCGCGCAGTTGCGCGAGGTGCGCGGTCAATTCGTTCGCGGTTTGGTGAATGGTCTGGAGCGGCGCGCCGGAGAGCTCGAACTGCCCGCCCGGCTCGAGCGAGATCGCGCCGCCGCCGGTCACGTCGGCGAGGCCGATGATGTTCGGCCCGTCCATGATCGGTTCCCAGCCGAGCAGATGCTGCATGCCGACGAGCAGCGAGCGGATCGAGCGGCGGCCCTCATAGGGCACCGGCTCGCGCGTATCGGTGGTGAACGCGAATTTCTCGTGCTCGGTGCCGGCCCGCCATTGCGATTTCGGTTTCGCGCCTTCGGCGAACCACGCAACAAGCTCGTCGCGCGATTCGATCGGCGTCAGGTCGACAACGTCACGGGCCATTGACGAAATTATCCGGAGGGGAAGGGGCGGGACCTTACACGAGGTGCGGACAAGAGCAACGCCGCTGGCATTTAGGGATGAGTCACTCGGTTTTGTAGGGCGGGCAAAGGAGCGCAGCGACGTGCCCGCCATTCACATCAAGCGGCGGGCACGCTTCGCTTTGCCCGCCCTACAGTTCAATGAAATCGTTCTCGCGATGCGTTCGCATCCGAGGCATGCGCAGTCCACGCGCTCCCGAAACGAAGGGAGCGGAGCGCCGAGAAACGCGGGGCCCTTGCGATCGGACCCTGCGGCTGGCGAGGCCGCCTGGTGCGCTTGCGAGGCGTACCCGCCTCTCCTTGCGATCGGAGAAGCGCGCGCCTCCCGGCGCTCCGTCGCGGCTTTTTTCGGATCCCGGGCCACGCTTTCCAGGAGGCATTCGCGCCGCCTGATCAGCCAGCTCCTGGCGGGAGGCCCTAAGTAGCCTCCAGGTGGAGCCCCGGGCCGCCCGAGTCCGGCATGCCTGCCGGCCGCGGGTGCCGCATCCTGCCCCGCTTCAGCGATGCCTCGCGAAAGCGCCCTTCAGCGAGCAGGACAAGGCCAATATAGGACTATAGACTGATCCTAGTCAAGGACTATTTTGAACGCCGGGTGGAACAATTGCTGACCAGGTCGACCTGCCCTTTCGTTTTTCTTCGCGTCGGCACAATCTGGATTCGCATGTCATTTCCGAGCGCCCGGAGAAACGAAAATAACCGGTCGAGCGTGTAGCCGGCGAAATTGCCGCGCAGCAGCTTCGATACGTCGGGCTGGGACAGCCCCATAAGCTTGGCCGCTCCAGCCTGGGTGAGGCCCTTTGCCTTGATACACGCGGTAATATCGAGAACGATCTCGGCCTTGACGAAATGCTCGTCCGCGCTCGGCACGCCGATGTCCGCGAAGACATTGCCGCTGCTTTTCGTAACTCTGACCTTGCTTTTCATCGTCTTGCTGCCGCGCAGTTCTCAGTCCTCATCCTGAGGAGCGCCGCGAACCGGCGCGTCTCGAAGGATGGCCCGACACTCTTGCCATGGTTCGAGACGCCGCGCCGAAAGCGCGTTTACGCGCGTCTTTGACGCGCTATGGCGCGGCTCCTCACCATGAGGGCTGGTGACTCACCTCGCCCGAAACGCACGTGACACCTGATCGTTCAGCGGCTTCACGAAGTACGACAGCACCGTGCGGTCGTGCGTCTTCATGAAGCTTTCCACCGGCATGCCCGGGATCAGCTTCACGCTCCCCAGCCGCGCGGCCTCTTGCGCCTCGATGTTGATGCGCACCGTGTAATAGCTTTGCCCGGAGCGCTGATCCTGCGAGACGTCGGCCGAGATGCGGCCGACCACGCCGTTGATCTCCGGCGTGGTGCGCTGGTTCAGGCCCGAGAAGCGCAATCCAGCCGGCTGGCCGAGGTGAAGCTGGTCGATATCCTGCGGCGAGACGCGCGCCTCGACCGACAAGGCGTCGGCGTCGGGCACGATCAGCATCACGGGATTTCCCGAGGTCACCACTTCGCCGAACGTGTGCACGGCGAGCTGATGCACCACGCCGTCCTGCGGGGCGCGAATGTCGACCCGCTTGAGCTGGTCCTCGGCGGCCACCTTGCGCTCGATGAATTCGCCGAACCGGCCGTCGAGCTCACGCAGCTCCTTCGCCACCTCGCTCCCGAGATCCTGATCGATCTGCAGGATCTGCAGCTCGATCTCGCTGATCTTGCCGCGCGACTGCGCCATCGCGAAGATCGACTGCGCCCGCTCGCCGGTCAGCCGTGCAGCCTCGCGCTCGAGTGCGATCAGCCGGTTGATCTGCACCAGGTTCTTGCTCCAGAGCTCGCGCACGCCCTCGAGCTCGCGCCGGATCAGGTCGATCTCCTCGGCCTTGGCCTTTTGCAGCGCGAGGTGGCCCTGGATTTCCTCGCCAAGCTGGGCGACGCGCTCCTTGAGCTGCGATTTCTGTCCGAGACGCACACCGCGCCGCGACTCGAACAGCTTGCGTTCGCCGTCCATGATGGCGGCGACATCCGGATCCTTGGCACGGGCGAAAAACTCAGCCGGAAAGCCGATCTCCTCGGCCCGGTCGCGCTCCGCGAGGAGGCGGGCGCGCCGCGCGGTCATCTCGTCGAGGCCCTTGAGCACGATCGCGAGGTTGGCGCGCGTGACCGTGTCGTCGAGGCGCAGCACGATGTTGCCCGCGCTCACGCGCTGACCGTCGCGCACGAACAGTTCGCCGACCACGCCGCCGGTCGGATGCTGGATCTTCTTCACGTTGGTATCGACCACCACCGATGCCGGCGCGATGACGGCGCCCGACAGCTCGGTGGTCGCGGCCCAGCCGCCGACACCGCCGACCAGCATGATGGCGATGACGGTCCCGCCGAGGAGATGACGGCGGATCGAGCGGCGCTCGTTGATCGTCTGCTTGGTCATCGGATCACCCGTTGGGCTGGGATGCGAGCTTGAGCGGCGTTGAATTGACCGCCACGCGAGGCGCTGCGCGCGCGAGAACCTCATCCTTCGGCCCGAAGGTCTGCTGCCTGCCGTGGTTCATCAGCAGCACATGATCGACGGCCGCGAGCGCGCTCGGACGATGCGCGATAATGACCACGATCCCGCCGCGCGCCCGCACGCCGAGAATGGCGCACCCGAGCGCCTGCTCGCCCTCGGCATCGAGATTGGAGTTCGGCTCGTCGAGCACCACAATGAAAGGTTCGCCGTAGAGCGCGCGGGCGAGCGCGATGCGCTGCCGCTGGCCGGCGGAGAGCGCCGCGC
>JBAVXH010000061.1:0-2011 GCA_049698215.1 Xanthobacteraceae bacterium
GCGGGGCCCAGTTCGGCCCCTCGCGCGCCGGTGTGGTTGGAAAAGCTGAACGGCATGCTGGGTCGAGGGGCAGCAGCTCATCCTGCCGCCCGTCGTCATCTACTACTAACGAGGCTTCGCCTCAGACCGCCGAGGTGTATGGCCGGGCGAGGTGACCGCAATCGGATAGAGAGTGGACTCCAGTCGAGCCGGCAGGGACGATGCCCTGGTCATGAGAGCTCGAAGCTCGGTGGGTCGCGAGACCCGTGGACGACCGGAGTCCCGTAATGAGCGTAGCACGATCGGTGGCGGATGTATTGCGTGACCACGTCGTGCTGGAGCTCGAAGCCATCGATCGAATGTACCTGAATGTCTACGTGCCCCACCTGCAAACGGCGCGGGCCGTGGTCGGATATCTTCACGTCCATCGCGGCCAGCGCTTTGCCTCCACGACCGCGGTCGTGCCGATGAGCAAGGCGTTCGTCCGCAACATCGAGCAGTTCGTCGCGGATGAACGGATTGACCTTGTTTCCTTTGCCAAGGGCGAGCGCAAGGACGATGTCACACAGAAGTACCTGGGGCGCTTCCGCCGGAGCGAGGGCGTGCTCTACGTCGGCAAGGCGCAGGAGAAGGCGCGGGTCATGCGCACGGAGCGCCGTCGCAGCCGCAGCACCGGCGGCAGCTATCCGTGGATCGTGGAATCGACCGCGATGGTCAACCACTACTATTTCTATTGCGTCGACGAGGACTTCGGACCGTTCTTCCTGAAGTTCTGCTCCTATTTCCCGTACAACGCGAAGCTCTGCATCAATGGCCACGAGTACCTCAAGCGCCAGCTTGCCAAGCGCAAGGTGAAGTTCGAGGCGCTCGACAACGGCATCAAATCCTGCGCCGATCCCAAGCTGATGCAGCGGCTCAGTGAAGGACTTTCCGCGGATCGGATCGATCGCTTGCTGCGCAAGTGGCTCAAGCGATTGCCGCATCCGTTTCCGCCCCGCGATCGTGCCGCGGGATATCGGTATCAGTTATCGATCTTGCAGGCCGAGTTCTCGCTGACCCAAGTGCTCGATGCACCGGTGACCGGGCGAGTTTTCTTCGAGGAGGTGATCCGGGAGAACCTCGACCTCGGCCGGCCCAGTCAGGTGGCTCTGGTATTCGACCGAAGGGTCACCCGGCGCACTCCGGGCCGGTTCCGTACCCGTGTGATCACCGATGGCGTGGTGCCTTCTCTGCACGTCGATTACAAGAAGGCCCGCATCAAGCAATACCACAAGGAGGGACAAGCGCTTCGAACCGAAACGACCATCAACGATACCCGCGACTTCGACATCGGCCGGCGCATCAAAAATCTCCCGGAACTGCGCAAGATCGGCTTTGCGGCCAACCGGCGTCTGCTTGACGTCCAGCGCATCGGCCACGACTGCTTCATCGGCGAGACCTCGTTCCAAGATCTGCAAAGGCCTGTCATGGTCGATGCTCAACGCGCGGCAGCGTTGCGCTTCGCTGACCCACGGGTGCAGGGGCTGTTGCATATCCTGCTGCTGTTTGTTCTCATCCAGGGCACTTTCGCTCACCGCCATCTGCGCGAGCATCTTGCTCCACTGCTCGGGCTAAAGCCGAGCCAACTCACGGCGGGAAGGATTACCTATGACCTGCGACGCCTGCGCCTGCACGGGCTGATCGAGCGTATCCCAAAAACCCATCGCTATCGAATAACCGACAAGGGATTGCGCACGGCGATCTTCTACACACGACTTTATAATCGGTCGCTTCGGACTGGCTTGGCCATCGTCTCGCCGGCGGCGATCAATCCAGAATTACCCATCGCCAAATCCATTCGTGCCGCGGAATGTGCCGTCAACTCGTGGTACGACAATCAAAAACTCGCGGCATGAAAACTTGACTCACCTCCATCAGAAAGCGTTCGATCAAGGACTCTAGGCGGCCAAGTCCGTTGGCGCCGAGATCGGCCTGCTTGCGCTCGCTCACCACCTGCTGGAAACCCGCCCGGGCGCCGTCGCCGTTCATGATG
>JBAVXH010000062.1:0-1588 GCA_049698215.1 Xanthobacteraceae bacterium
GCATGGTGGTGCGCGGCGCGCTGATCCAGATCGGGCCGCACAAAGTCGACCGTGCGCGCTGGGACTGGGAGCACATCGAAAAAAGCCCGTTCTTCTGCCCCGACGCGAGCATCGAACCGCTGTTCGAGCAATTCCTCGACGGCGTACGCAAGCAAGGCTCGTCGGTCGGCGCTGTGATCGAGGTGGTGGCCGAGAATATCCCCGCTGGGCTCGGCGCCCCGGTCTACGGCAAGCTCGATGCCGACCTCGCCTCCGCGCTGATGAGCATCAATGCGGTGAAGGCCGTCGAGATCGGCGACGGCTTTGCGACGGCCGCGATGTCCGGCGAGGAGAATGGCGACGAGATGCGCATGGGCAACGACGGCCGCCCGCGTTTTCTCTCCAACCATGCCGGCGGCATTCTCGGCGGCATCTCGACCGGCCAGTCGGTCGTGGCGCGTTTCGCGGTCAAGCCGACCTCGTCGATCCTTACCCCCCGCAAGACCGTCGACCGCTACGGCAACGAGACCGAGATCGTCACCAAAGGGCGCCACGATCCGTGCGTCGGTATCCGCGCGGTGCCGATCGGCGAAGCCATGATGGCGTGCGTCATCGCCGACCACTATCTGCGTCACAGGGGCCAGGTGGGCGATGGGCCGGCCTGGCCGTTCGAGAAGCCATGACCGACACCCAGTCCCGCGTCACCGCAGCCGTCGAAGCCTTTGCGCGCGGCGAGATCGTCGTCGTCACCGACGACGACGATCGCGAGAACGAGGGCGATCTGGTGATGGCCGCGGTGCATGCCACGCCGGAGAAGATGGCGTTCATCATCCGCAACACGGCGGGCATCGTCTGCGCGCCGGTGACGAGCGAGCTCGCGCACCGGCTGCGGCTCTCGCCGATGGTGGCGGAAAACGACGCGCCGCACGGCACCGCCTTCACGGTGTCCGTCGACTACAAGCACGGCACTACCACCGGCATCTCGGCCGACGATCGCGTCGCGACCGTGCGCAATCTCGCCAACAACAATGCGGGCGCCGCCGACTTCGTGCGCCCCGGCCATGTGTTTCCGCTGATCGCCAAGGACGGCGGCGTGCTGATGCGCTCGGGGCACACGGAAGCCGCGATCGACCTCTGCCGCCTCGCCCATCTCGAGCCAGTCGGGGTGATCTGCGAGCTCGTCAACGATGACGGCACGGTGATGCGCGGGCCGCAGATCGGGGCCTTCGCCGAGAAATACAAGCTCAAGCAAATCTCGGTCGACGAACTGATCGCCTACCGGCAGGCGCGCGAGAAGCTGGTCGAGCGGGTCGGCGAATTTTCGGTCGAGACCTCGATCGGCACGCTGAAGGGCTATGCCTACGTGACGCCGTTCGACAAGGTGCACCATATGGCGCTGGTGCACGGGCGCATCGGCGACGGCGCCGACATTCCGACACGGCTGCATCGCGCCAACATCATCGCCGACGTGTTCGGCGGCGGGAAAAGTGTGAACGCAGCGCTCGCTCGCTTCAAGCAGGTCGGCCGCGGCGTGATCGTGGTGCTGCGCGACGGCACCGCCGGGGTGCCGGTGCAGGCGCTGCCGCAGGAGGAGAGCGCGGCGCAAGCC
>JBAVXH010000063.1:0-37391 GCA_049698215.1 Xanthobacteraceae bacterium
CCGCATGGCCGACGTGACACGCCTGCACTGGTCGAGCTACAGCGGCGGCAAGAGACGGCGCGTCAATCGCCCCTATCTGCACGGCTACGTCTGGTGCGATGCGATGATCGCCGGCGTGGTGGGGCATTCATGCCGCCACGGACCGCCGCCGCACCACATCAAGGTCTGCATCACCAAGATCGACAACAAGGGCGTCTGGCCGGAGCTCGAACGCGCGGCGCTCGCCGCCCCGGAGGTCGGCTCACGTCCGCGGCGCACGCGACGAAAGCCGCAGCTGCGAAAGCGCTCCGCGAGAACGACGCAGAGAGAGATTTCACGACCGGACCGTCGCGACATACAATGATCGGCATCTGAGGGAGACGAGGAGCAACACATCATGACCAACGGCAGCACGCTGTCGCTTCCCGAGATCGAAGATCGCATCGCGATCCTGCGCGCCAATATTCGCCAGCTCACCGAGCAGGCCGCGGCCTTGTCCGGCGCGGCCGACGAGGCGCGCGCCGCGGACCGCATCGCCGCCCAGCAGGCCGACCTCGACCGGCTGATCGGTGAGCGTGACGCGATCCTGGCGAAGCGCGCGGCGGCGGCGCAGCCGGCCGCACCCAAGGCGAAGCCCGTGGCGAAGAAGAAGGTGGCGAAGAAGAGAGTGGCGAAAAAGAAGGCCGTGAAGAAGAAGTCCGTGAACAAGAAGGCCGCAAGGAAGACAGTCGCCAGAAAAACAAAAGCCAGGAAGAAACGAAAGTGAGCCGCGCGCCGTGCTCGCAAACAAAAACGGCGGACCGAGGTCCGCCGTTTCCGTTATCCAGCGTTGCGGCCGCGTTAGCCGTTCACATAGCCGGGCGCGGGCTTGCGATGTTGCCGCGTGCGGTGCGAGTAGGTCTTGTGCCGGCGCACCTTGCGCGCCGCCGGCGGCGGCGCGTCCTCGCCATACGACGAATAGGCGGTGCGATGCGCATGGTTGATGCCGAACACGCCTTCGACGCCGCCGATCACGCCGCCGACCGCGGTGCCGACCACCGCGCCGACCGGACCCGCGATGCGGTTGCCTTCATGAAAACCGTGTGCGGCCCCGCCCGGAACGCCCTGCGCCTGCGCGGCCAGCGGCGCCGCGATGCCTGCGAGAAGTACGCCCGCGAATACTGTCAGTCTCATTGCCGTCCCTTTTGTTCGGTGAAGCGCGGGGGATTGACGGCCAATGAAGGCCGCACGGTGGCACGGCCGCGTCAGCTTCATGATGCGCGAGACGCGTTGCGCGAAAGCAACGCCGGGAACTTGCGCAGGCGTGCCCTTGCGACACGTGCATCGATGCGCTTCGCTAGGTTCCAACCGAAGAGGGGGCGATGAATACCGTGTCGATTGCCGCGATGATCGGACTTGCCATGGCGCTCGCGCCGGCGCGTGCGGCAGAGCTGCGCGTTCTGGCGGGCGGCGGGATGGCTGGTGAGTGGGCGCTGCTGAAGCCGAGATTCGAGCAGGCTTCAGGGCACAGGCTGGAGATCTTTTTCGGCACCACGCCGAATCTGATCAAGGAAGCGACATCCGGAAAGCCGTTCGATCTCGCCGTGGTTCCGCTCGAAGTGATGCGTGATGCGGGCGCGCGGGCCAAGTTCACCGCAGGTCCGACAATCGACATCGCGCGCGTGGGCCTTGGCGTCGCGGTGCGTGCCGGCGCTGCGAAGCCGGACATTGGCACGGCGGACGCGTTCAAGGCGGCCCTCATGAATGCGCAGTCGATCGCCACGGTGCCGGCGAGCGCCGCCGGCGCGCAGGTGATGAAGGCGTTCGAGCGCCTCGGCGTCAGCGATGCGATCAAGGGCAAGCTGCAGGCGAAAGGCGCGCCCGGCGAGATCATTCAGGCGGTCGCGAAGGGCGAGGCCGAGCTCGGTCTCTTCCTCATCAACGTGCTGACCGCACCGGGCCTCGATGTCGTCGGGCCGTTCCCGGCCGAGCTGCAGCAGGAGATCGTGTACACGGCAGCGCCCGCGCTCGATACGAAGGAAGCCGAGGCTGCGAAGGCGCTGATCGCATTCCTCAAGTCGGCGGACGCGATCGCGATCATCAAGGCGAAGGGGATGACGCCGGGCTGAGGTGCCGCGGACTGTTCGCCATGACCAAGGTTGCTCTCATCACCGGCGCTGCACGCGGCATCGGGCTTGCCACCGCGAAGCGCTTCCTCGCGGAGGGTTACGCGGTGGCACTGCTCGACATCGACGGCGAGACGCTCGGGCGTGCCGTGGCACCCCTGAGCGGGCGTACGCTTGCGCTGATCTGCGATGTTGCGATGGCGAATCAGGTCGAAGCCGCGCTCGCGCAGGTGAAGCGTGAGTTCGGCGCGCTCGATGCGCTCATCAACAATGCCGGCACCGCGGTGTTCAAGCCGGCGCTCGACACGACGTTGGCCGAATTCCAGCGCACCATGGACGTGAACCTCACCGGCCCGTTCCTGATGGTGAAGGCGGCCGCGCCGCTGATGGGCAAGGGCGCGGCGATCGTGAACATCACGTCGATCTCCGGGCTGCGCGCCTCCGCGCTGCGCATCGCCTACGGCACCAGCAAGGCGGCGCTCGAGCATCTCACCAAGCAGCTCGCGCTCGAGCTTTCGGTACGTGGCATCCGCGTCAATGCGGTCGCGCCCGGCCCGGTCGATACCGCGATGGCCAAGGCGGTGCACTCACCTGCGATCCGCGCCGACTATCACGATGCGATCCCGCTCGGCCGCTACGGGCTCGAGGAGGAGATCGCCGAGGCCGTGTTCTTCCTCGCCTCGGAACGCGCGAGCTACATCACCGGCCAGGTGCTTGCGGTCGACGGCGGCTTCGACGCGATCGGCATCGGGCTGCCGACGTTTCGGAGGGAGCAGAACGGCACATGATGCGCCGCCGTCAATTCACCACCGCGCCGGACATCTTGATGATCGGCGCCCATTTGGCGAGTTCGGCCTTCATGAACTCCGCCGTTTCGTTCGGGCCGCGGCCGAACATGGGATCGACACCGGCGTCCTGCAGCCGCTTGACCACGTTGGGATCGTCGAGTGCTGTCTTGACGGCGCCAGCGAGCTTGTCGACGACTGTCGGCGGCGTACCGGCCGGCGCCAGGATCAGGTTCCAGGTGTAGCACTCGAAGCCCTTGAGCCCCTGCTCCTGCAACGTTGGCAGCTCCGGCATCGCGCGCATACGCGTCGCCATGCCGGCGCCCACTGCGCGGATCCCGCCCGACTGGATTTGCGGCAGCGCCGTCGGCGTGCCGTCGAACGCCATCGAGATCTGTCCGCCGACCAGATCGCCCATCATCGGCGCCGAGCCGCGGTACGGGACGTGCTGGATCTGGAGGCCACCGGCAAGCGCCTTGAACTGTTCGCCGCACAGATGAAGGATCGAGCCCAGCCCGGACGAGCCGTAGGTGTATTTGCCCGGATTCTCCCTCACCAGCACAATCAGCTCTTTCACGTCCTTCGCAGGAATCGAGGGATGCACGTTGAGCGTGGTCGGCGTGATGCCGACATGCGAGATCGGTGCGAAATCCTTGATCGGATCGTACGGCATCTTGGAATAGAGGCCGGGATTGATCGCGTGGGTCGACACCGTCGCGACCAGCAGCGTGTAGCCGTCCGGCGGCGCCTTCGCGACCTGGTCGGCGCCGATATTGCCGCCGGCGCCGACCTTGTTCTCGACGTAGAATTGCTGGCCGAGCAGCTCGGACAGTTTTTGCGCGAAGACGCGCCCGACGATGTCGGTCGGCCCTCCTGCCGAGAACGGCACGATGATGCGCACCGGCCGGTTCGGATAGGTCTCGTCGGCTTTGGCATTCACGCTCGCGAAGCCGAGCGCCAGAACGAAGCTCAGTGAAATGAATTTAAGCGCGCGCACACACTCCCCCGATTTCGCCATTTGCCATCCTCCCAGGATTTGTCATGGCACCTGCCTCGTTGCCCGCCGAATGGTAACCCGGCTGGAGCCGAGCGCAATCCGGGGATTTTCAGGCAAACCGCTCGCGGGCGCGCACCCGCGCCTTCTCGGCCTCGACCTCCCGGTCGCGTGCGGGTGCGTGGGTCTGCAGCGAAAACAGCAGTTTGCGCGCGGCCGCGGAGACTTCGTCGACGGCGCGCTCGAAGGCGGCAGCGTTCGCCTGCGAGGGTCGATTGAAGCCGGACAGCTTGCGCACGAACTGCAGCGCGGACGCACGGATTTCGTCTTCTGTTGCCGGCGGGTCGAAATTGAACAGCGTCTTGATGTTGCGGCACATGACCTCGGTTCCTTTCGTCGAAGTCTAGCAAGGCACGCGGCGCAGTTGCTATCCTGCGAGCTCATCAAAGAGGGCGGAACACATGTCCGGGCTGTTGGAAGACCACATCGCGGCTGTCACCGGCGCAGGTTCCGGCATCGGCCGCGCGATCGCCATGGGCTACGCACGCGAGGGCGCGCGCGTGGTCGTGCTCGATGTGAACGCCGACGCCGCGGGGGAGACGACGCAGCAGATCCTCAACGCGGGCGGCAAGGCAGACAGCTTCACGCTCGACGTGACCGATCGCGAAGCCTGCCGCAAGATCGCCGCCGAGGTCGCCGCCAAGGCCGGCAACATCTCGATCCTGGTGAACAACGCCGGCATCAACCGCCGTACCGCGTTTACGGGTGACCACGATGCCGTCGTGAAGGACTGGCAGGACATCATCGGCATCAATCTCCTCGGCGTGTTCAACGTGACGCACGCGTTCGTCGAGCAGCTGCGCGCCACCAAGGGCCGCATCGTCAACATCGGCTCGATCCAGTCCTTCGTGCACGTGCGCACGCCGAACTCGGCGGCCTACACCACGTCCAAGCATGGCGTGCTGGGCTTCACCAAGGCGCTCGCCGCCGAGCTCGGCAAGGACGGCGTGCGGGTCAACGCGATCGGCCCCGGCCTGATCGAGACGCCGCTCAATGCCGCGGTGCGCGCCAACAGTCCGGAGCTCATCAAGATCTTCATGGACCACACGCCGCTCGGCCGCACCGGCAAGCCGGAGGACATCGTGGGCCCGGCGATCTTCCTCGCGTCCGACCTCTCGTCCTACGTGACGGGTACCATCGTGATGGCCGACGGAGGGTACAGGACCATCTGAGCCGCTCGTCGCTCCGCGGTCGATCCGCATAGCTTCCGCTCCGGCCCACTGATACTGTCCAAATCGTTCGGGTGCGCCCACGAATTGTGCAGGCGCACGACCGTCGGGAGGGCGACATGGCAGAGCACGAGTTCATCGCGAAAACTCTGGAAGTGGATTGGCTCGCGCCTGTGTTCCGTGGAGTCCATCTGAGCGGAGATTTTTTGATCGACGGCACGAAACGCATTCCCGGCGAGGCGGTCTTGAGCCTGAAGGGAATGAACGAACCCGCGCCCGAGAGCACAGGGGCCACGTTCACCGGTGGGCCATCCCCGAAACTCTCTGTCCACTTTGCGCACACCGGCCCCGTGGACACGAACCTGTTCCGCGAGGTTGTGTTCAATCCTTGGACCGGCTTTTCGATCGTCTTCGCACAGTCGCCGCTGGATCCGAATTCCACAGTTGAAACGTTCGTCGAATTCAAGAAGGTCCGATTCAGCCGCAAATTCTGACTGACACGGCGTTGGGCGGTTGCCCGATGAGACGGCCCACGCCGCACATGGTGCGGGTGCACTGGTCGCGGCGGCGGGCACTCTCCCACGACGATTTATTCAAACAAGTCTCAACTCCAGCTATACTGCCTCCCGCTTCGGTCGCAGAATGTGCGCAGGGCCATCATCCGAATGGCTCAAGCGGGGAGACGCACATGTGCATTCTGTGCAATCAAGGAAGGCCACAGCACCCTTACTTCTCTCGACGCAATTTCCTGAAAGGCGCGGCTGCGAGCGGAGCGGCCGTATCCGCGATGAGCCTGTTCGCGCCGCGTCCGGCGCGCGCGAATGACGACGACGGTCCACCGGACGGCACGGGCAGGCCGGGCCGTCGCTATCTGATCAAGGGCGGCTCCGTCATGTCGATGGAGTACCCGGCGGTCCCCGACCTTCCGCGCGGCGACGTGCTGATCGAAGGCAAGAAGATTCTCGCCATCGGACCCAGCCTGGCTGCGGGCGGCGCCGACGTGATCGATGCGCGCGGCAAGATCGTGATGCCGGGCTTCATCGACACTCACCACCATCAGGCCTGGACCGCGATCCGAAGTTCCATTCCCGACAGCATCCTGATTGACGACGGCACAAACACGCCGGGCGCGCAACAGAACTATTACCTCAACGTCCTGGGCGCCGGACAGCCGGCGCCGTCGACAGCGGGCTTCGCCCGCCACTACCGGCCGCAGGACGTGTACGTCAGCGAGCTGTTCGGCGGGCTGTCGCAGCTCGACAATGGCGTCACCACCGTCCACGACATTTCACAGATCCATCACTCGCCGCAGCACTCCGATGCCGCCGTGAAGGGACTGATCGATGCCGGCCGCCGCGGCGTGCTCGGCTATTTCGAAAGCGCGGGCAACGTTGCCGGCAACCAGTATCCAACGGACGCACAACGCATCAAGCAGCACTGGTTCTCCTCGAGCGACCAGCTGACTTCGATGATCATGGGCGGTGAGGTCTATCTCGGCGAACCGACCTACACCCAGGCATGGACGATCGGGCGCCAGTTGGGACTTCAGGTCGCCGCGCACATCCTGTCGCCGTTCGGCATTCGGCCGACCCTCGACGATCTTGCCGCCGGCACCGGCGGCACCGGCAATAACATCGGGCTCGGACCCGACAACCTGTTCATCCACATGACCGGCATGTCGGATTTCGGCTGGCAGAAGGTCAAGGAAAAGGGCGTTCAAGTCTCGATCGCGTTCCCGATCGAAATGAACATGCGCCACGGCATACCGCCGATCCACAAGATGCAGAGCCTGGGGATGGAGCCATCGCTCAGCTCGGACGTCGAAACGAACATGACGGCGTGCTTCTTCACCCAGATGCGGTCCGCCATGACCCTTCAGCGCGTGGTCGTGAACCAGGCGATCCTTGAGCAGGGCAACTTCGTTTTTCCGAACCAGTGGCCGACGCCTACGCCAGACAAGCCGCCACTCCTCAATGTCCGCGACGTACTGCGCTACGCCACCATCAACGGCGCCAAGCACCTGCGGCTCGACACCAAGACCGGCTCGCTCAAGCCCGGCAAGGAGGCGGATATCATCATTCTCGACGCCACTCACCTGAACGTCTTCCCGGTCAACCACGTGCCGGGAGCGGTGGTGCAGATGATGGACCGCAGCAACGTCGAGACCGTGATCGTCGCCGGCAAGGTGCGCAAGTGGAAAGGGCGGATGCTCGACGTCGACCTCAGCCGCCTGCGCGACCAGCTCGAGGACTCGCGCAACTTCCTCTACCAGCGCGCGGGCATCCCGCAGAACCTGTTCCGCTGAGGGCGGAGG
Organism: Xanthobacteraceae bacterium; assembly: GCA_049698215.1. GTDB lineage: Bacteria > Pseudomonadota > Alphaproteobacteria > Rhizobiales > Xanthobacteraceae > PALSA-894. The sequence goes on from JBAVXH010000063.1 coordinate 7,407, forward strand.
ACATGCGATTGCGGGGCGGCTTCGGCCGCTCCGCTTGGCACTGAACCCGCCTATGCGGCGGGCGCAGCCGGCTTGCGCAGCGCGGCCTCGGTCTCCGCCACGATGTAGCTCGGGCGGCGCATCGTTTCGCGCAGGATGCGTCCGACGTATTCGCCGACGATGCCGAGCACAAGCAGCTGCGCGGCGCCGAGGATCGCAATGACCGCGATGAGCGAGGACCAACCCGCCACCGTGTGCTGCACGAACAGGAAGCTCACCATCGCATAGACGATGAACAGCAGGCTCAACAGCGCGAAGCCGAGCGCAAGCCAGATCGCGAAACGAAGCGGGCGCAGGCTGTGTGCCGCAATGCCGGAGAGCGCGAGCTCCACCATGCGGGCGGCGGAAAACTTGCTGTCGCCGCTCTGGCGCGTGCCGCGCTGGTAAGGAATCGTCGTGAGCGGGAAACCGAGCCAGCGCACCAGCCCGCGCAGGAAGATGTCCTGATCTTCCATTCCGTTGACGATGTCGACCACCGCGCGGTCGAGCAGCATGTAGTCGGCACTGCCCGGCTCGATGCGCACGTCGCCGATCGCATCGAGGAACCGATAGTAGAGCTGCGAGGAAAGCCGCTTGGACGCCGCCACGCCCTCGTCGTCGCGCCGGGTGGCGACGATCTTCGCGCCCGCTTTCCAGGCCGCGACCAGCTTCGGGATCAGCTCGGGCGGATGCTCGAAGTCGCAATCCATCACGATCACGGCACGCCCGCGCGCGTGGCGCATGCCCGCGCGCAACGCCGCCTGATGGCCGAAATTGCGCGTGAACGAGACGTAGCGGATGGCGGAATCGCCCGCCGCCGCGCGGATCGCCGCGAGCGTGCCGTCGGTCGAGCCGTCGTCGACGAACACGATCTCGTAGGAGCCGGCGAGCGTCATGGCCTGCGCGATCGCGGCCGCAATGCCTGAGATGTTGCCGCCCTCATTGTGGGCCGGCAACACAATGGAAACTTCGGGCTCCCCTGCCCTCATGACCTATCGGTAATCTTTCTCCGGTTGACGGCAGCCGCCCGCCCGGTTTCTCATTGTTTCGGCGACGCAATCTAGGCCGATCCCACTGCCGGGTCCAACGGAGCAGGCATGACCGACGTCGCCGCCCCCATGCGGCCTTCGTTCATCGATTACGCGCGGCGTGCGCCGGGAACATGCCTTGCGGTCGTGCTGGTGCTGCACGTCGTCATCTGGACGGCGCTGCCGGCGCTGCTCTCGCACAACCTCCAGCTCGACCTGGTCGAGGACCTGGCGCTCGGGCGAGAGTGGCAGCTCGGCTACTGGAAGCATCCCCCGCTGCCGTGGTGGCTGGCCGACGTCGCCTATCGCCTGACCGGCGATGTGCACGCCGTCTATATCCTCGGACCGCTCTCGGCCGCCGCCTGCATGTATGTCGTGTGGCTGCTCGGCCGCGACATCGTCGGCGGTTTCCAGGCGCTCATCGCGGTGCTGGCGCTCGAGGGCATCCATTTCTTCAATTTCTCGGTGCCGAAGTTCGCGCACGACCAGATGCAGCTGCCGTTCTGGGCAATGACCGGCCTGTTTCTCTATCGGGCGATCGTGCAGGGCCGCGCAAGGGATTGGCTGCTGGCCGGTGCCTCCCTCGCGCTGTGCTTCTGGTCGAAATATGCGGCTTTCGCGCTCGCCGGCAGTATCGGCCTCTTCATGCTGTTCGACGCCCGCGGTCGAGCCGCGTTGCGCACGCCTGGCCCATGGCTGATGGCGCTCGCGTTCTTCGTGGTGATTGCGCCCAACCTGAACTGGCTGATCGAGACCGGCTTCATGCCGATGCGCTATGTCGATGCGCGCGCGAAGATCGCCACGCAGTGGCACCACGTGTTCACCTATCCGCTGCAGTGGACCGCGGGTCAGCTCTTCTTTATTGCGCCGGCAATCGGACTGATGGCACTCGCGCTCATCGGCGCGCGGCCGCACCCGGCTATCCCGGACGAGACCATGGCGTTCGCGCGCCGCTATCTGGCGATGCTGGCGCTCGGGCCGTTTCTGGTGACGACGACCGTCGCGCTTATTGCCGGACGCCTGCCCGTCGCGATGTGGGGATATCCGCTCTGGTCGTTTGCGCCGCTCGCAGCGATCGCTTGGTTCGGGCCGGTGACCGGCAACGCACAAGCACGGCGTTTCGCGGCGGGTTTCTTCATCGTGTTTCTCGCGATACCGCTCGCCTATGCGGCGGTCGAGGCGCTGGAGCCCGCATGGCGCGACCGGCCCAAGGCGACGCAGTTTCCCGGCCGGCAACTGGCCGACGAAGTCACAAGAGCCTGGCGCGCGAAATTTGCCACCCCCCTGCCCTTCGTGGGCGGCGGCGAATTCTCGACCAATAACATCGCGGTCTATTCGCCCGACAAGCCGCGCGTGATCGTGCATGCGGATCCCACTCTCAGCCCCTGGGTCGACCGCGATGAGCTGCGCCGGCGCGGTGCCGTGATCGTGTGGGAGGACGGACAGCTCGATGCCGCCGCAATGGCGCAGCTGCGGCGTGACTATCCTGGCCTCAAGGTGCAGGAGCCGCTCTCGTTGCCACGCCAGACCTTCGTCGGCGCCAACCTGCGCCCGGCCCGCGTGCATTTCGCGATCGTGCCGCCGCGGCCCTAGCGTTCGCGCATTAATCATTGCTCTTAAGGTTGATGCGCCTTTCCCCGGCATCGCTCTTGAATGTCATAGACGGACAAGTGACCGAAGGGCGGTTTCTGCCCTGATGCGGGACGCTCAGGTCCAGGAATGACACGGGTGAAGGATCAGTCATGACCAGAGTTGAGAACATCATCGTCGGGGCCGGCCCTTACGGTCTCTCGCTCGCGGCGCACTTGCGCGCAAAAGGCATCGAAGCGCTGATCATCGGCAAGCCGATGTCGAGCTGGCGCTCGCATATGCCCGCGGGGATGGTCCTCAAGTCGGAAGCGTTCGCCTCGTGCCTGTCCGATCCCGAGCGCGCAAATACGGTCGAGGCTTACTTCCGCTCGCGCGGCAAGGCCTACCGCCCGGCTGGCAACCCCTTCGCCATGTCGGACTTCATCGATTACGCGGACTGGTTCCGCCGCCAGTGTGCTCCCGATGTGCTCGACGCCGAGCTTATCGCGTTGCGTCCGGCGGAGAACGGCTTCGAACTCGAAATGAGAGGCGGCAGGCTGTTCTCGGCGAAGCGCGTCATCCTGGCCACCGGCCATGTGAACTTCGCCTACACGCCCGAGACGCTCACGCACCTGCCGTCCGCGCTGGTCTCGCATACCCGGGACCACAGTGACCTGACGCATCTCGCCCATCTCGACGTCACGATCATCGGCCGCGGCCAGTCCGCGCTGGAGACCGCCGCGCTGCTGCACGAACTTGGCGCCAATGTGCGCGTGCTCGCGCGCGCGCCGACGGTCGCCTGGAACTCCGATCCCAACGCACCGCACTCGTTCCTCTCCCGGCTGCGCAACCCGGAAGCCGGGCTCGGCCCGGGTTGGTACAGCCTCGCGATTTCGGAATTGCCGAAGGCCTTCTTCCGCCTACCGCTGCAAACGCGCGACCGCATCTTCCGAACCGGCTGGGGCCCGTCGGGTGCCTGGTGGCTGAAGGAGCGTGTGCTCGGTCAGATCCCGCTGATCACGTCGCGCACCGTCGCGCATGCGACGGAAAAGAAGGGCAAGGTCGAACTGATCCTCAACGCCGGCTCGGAAACAATCCAGACCGACCACGTCATCGCGGCGACCGGTTACAAGGTCGATCTCGCGCGGCTGCCCTTCCTCGACGCGCAGACCCGCGCCCGCATTGCGACGTTCGACGGCTCGCCGCGGCTGAGCCCAGCGTTCGAATCGACGATCCCGGGCCTGCATTTCGTCGGGCTTGCGAGCGCGCAGTCCTTCGGACCGGTGATGCGTTTCGTCTACGGCGCCAAACACGCCGCGACGATCATGACCCACCATGTTGCCGCGGCGCGCCCCGCGCGCGTCGCGCTGCCACGGCCGAGCGCAACAGGAGCGAAGCCAGTTACGAGCGAAGCACGGCGATGATGCGCTAGTCCTTCCGCAACTCGAGCGGCACCATCGGCGCGTCCTTCGAATTGCGCAACGTGAGCGAGGTCTTGACGTTGCGCACCGCAGGCGCCGCGGTGAGTTCGGCGACGAAGGCCTGGAACGCTGCGAGGTTTGGCGCCGCGCATTTGAGGATAAAGTCGATCTCGCCGGAAAGCATCCAGCACTCGCGCACGATCGGCTGGCTGCGCACGAAGTTCTCGAAGGCAACAAGGTCCGCTTCCGCCTGGCTCGACAGGTGCACCATCGCGAAGACCGTCACCTCGAAGCCGAGCAGCTTCTCGTCGAGCAGACCCCGATACCCCTTGATGAAGCCGGCCTCTTCCAGCGCCCGCACCCGGCGCAGGCAGGGCGGCGCCGAGATTCCAACCCGGCGCGCCAGCTCGACATTGGTCATGCGCCCATCATCCTGAAGTTCCTTCAGGATTTTCCAGTCAATGGCGTCAAGGCGGGCGGACAAAGGGCGACTCCCGGGAGAAATTCGCAGCCTTCTTAACCCGACCGGCAACCCCGCGAAAGAAAATTGCGCGACGCCACTAGGGACAGTAGCGACCGAATGCCGCCCGGCCTGAAGTTGTGGCATGGCGGGTTGCGTCGCTTGCATAGCTCGGCCGAACCCTTACATTTCCGCAGGAAAATCACGACTCGGCCGGCCTTGGCCGCCCGCGCGGTGCGGTCCAAAGGTCCTAAAGTTCGGCCAGGAGCCCCGAATGTCCAAAGTCACCCACGCCAAGCTGATCATCATCGGCTCGGGCCCCGCAGGCTGCACCGCCGCCATCTATGCGGCGCGCGCGATGCTGGAGCCGATCATGATCCGCGGCGTGCAGGCCGGCGGGCAGCTCACCATCACGACCGACGTCGAGAACTACCCGGGTTTCGCCGAGGTAATCCAGGGCCCATGGCTCATGGAGCAGATGGAAAAGCAGGCCGAGCATGTCGGCACGCGGCTTGTCGCTGACCACGTCACGAAGCTCGACCTCTCACAGCGGCCGTTCCGCCTCGCATGCGACTCCGGCGACGTCTATCTTGCCGACGCGATCGTGCTGGCAACGGGCGCCCAGGCGCGCTGGCTCGACCTCCCCTCGGAACAGAAATTCAAGGGCTACGGCGTCTCGGCTTGCGCCACCTGCGATGGCTTCTTCTATCGCGGCAAGGAAGTGATGGTGATCGGCGGCGGCAACACCGCTGTCGAGGAAGCGCTGTTCCTGACTAATTTCGCCGCGAAGGTCACCGTGGTGCACAGGCGCAATCATTTCCGCGCCGAGAAAATCCTGCAGGACCGGCTGTTCAAGAATCCGAAGATCTCGGTGATCTGGGACAGCGTGCTGCACGACGTGCTCGGCGAGGACAATCCGCTGAAGGTCAAGGGCGTAGCGCTGAAAAACGTGAAGACCGGCGCCATCACCGAGAAGACCGCAGACGGCGTGTTCATCGCGATCGGCCATTCGCCGGCGACCGAGCTTGTGAAGGGCCAGCTTGAGATGAAGCCGTCGGGCTACGTGAAGGTCGCGCCGTTCTCCACCGCGACCTCCGTGCCGGGTGTCTTCGCGGCCGGCGACGTCACCGACGACATCTATCGGCAGGCGGTAACCGCCGCCGGCCTGGGATGCATGGCGGCGCTGGAGGCGGAGCGCTTCCTCGCCGCGCACGAAGAACGCCGCGACGCAGCGGAATGAAGAACCCCGCAAATCAAGCGGGGCCGAGGGGCAGCTAGGATATGGACTGGGACAAGCTCAAAGTGTTTCACGCCGCCGCCGAGGCCGGCAGCTTCACCCATGCGGGTGAGAAGCTCGGGCTCTCGCAGTCGGCGGTTTCGCGTCAGGTGAGCGCGCTGGAGCAGGAGCTTTCGGCACCGCTGTTTCATCGTCATGCGCGCGGGCTGATCCTTACCGAGCAGGGCGAATTGCTCTATCGCACCGCTCACGACGTATTCATGAAGCTGGAAGCGGCGCGCACCAAGCTGACCGACAGCCGCGAGAAGCCGCATGGCGAACTGAAGGTGCAGACGACCGTCGGTCTCGGCGTGCACTGGCTCACCCCGCGGCTTGGCGAATTCCTCGAGCTCTATCCCGATATCCGCATCACGCTGATCACGACCGAGCAGGAGCTCGACCTGGCGATGCGCGAGGCTGACGTAGCGATAAGGCTGCGGCTGCCGACGCAGCCCGACCTGATCCAACGCAAGCTGTTCACGATGCACTTCCACGCCTGCGCGTCGCCGGAATATCTCAAGCGCTTCGGCACCCCGCGCAGTCACGAGGAGCTCGACAACCATCGCCTGCTGGTGCTCGGCGGATCGGTGCCGACTTACCTGCGCAGCTCTGGCTGGCTGATCGACGCGGGCCGCGACGGCAAGGGGCCGCGCAAGCCATGGCTCACCATCAACAACATTCTCGGCCTGTTGCGCGCCTGTCAGCGCGGACTCGGCGTCGCGATGCTGCCGGACTATCTCGTCGAGGAAAACGGCGGACTGGTGCAGCTTTTCGGAGATATCGAAGACTTCACGTTCGACGCGTTTTTCGTCTATCCGGAAGAGCTCAAATCAGTCGCGCGCATCCAGGTCTTCCGCGACTTTCTGGTCGCGAAAGCACAGCAGTGGAATTTCTGAAAATTGAACTGCGCGTCGCTGCATGGCTGACATGCGGCATCCCTCGTTGTTCGCATGCGCGATGAGGCACATACTTCCTGCGCGCTGTAGGCACACGGTCGTTGTTCCTCCCAGGTGACGATCGCGATGCAGCCGGCTGTTCCCCTCTGGAAGGTGATTGCCGACTCTGTCGGCAAGACTAGAACCGGGCCCGCAAGGGCCCGGTTTTTTCTTCGAGGCATCTCCGAGAAATAACGCTCGCGATCTGTCCACGTAGCAGATCACATCACGCCCAGAGGCGTTCCTTCTCAAGGCCCTTGTAGAGGTGCGCGACATACTCGCCGTAGCCGTTGAAGATCACGGTCGGGCGCCGTGTCTTGGTGCCGATGTCTTCTTCGGTCGCCTGGCTCCAGCGCGGATGCGGGACTTCCGGATTCACGTTCGCCCAGAAGCCGTACTCGGCCGCCTGCAGGCCTTCCCAAAACGTCTTCGGCCGCTTGTCGGTGAACTCGAAACGCACGATCGACTTCACCGACTTGAATCCATACTTCCACGGCACCGCCAGACGCAGCGGCGCGCCCATCTGCTTCAGCGCGGGCTTGCCGTACATGCCGGTGACGAGGAACGTCAGCTCGTTGTTGGCTTCCTCGATCGTGAGCCCCTCGGTGTAGGGCCACGGATACCAGCTCTGTTTGAAGCCGGGCGCGGAGTTGTCCTGGAAGGTCTGCATCACGACGTACTTCGCCGACGAGGTCGGCTGCGCGAGCTTTACAAGCTCGCTCATCGGGAAGCCGCTCCACGGGATCGTCATCGACCACGCCTCGACACAGCGATGGCGATAGAGCCGTTCCTCCAACGGCATCTTGCGGATCAGATCGTCGATGGCGATCTCAAATGGCTTCTCCACCATGCCGTCGATCTTCATCGTCCACGGGCGGATCTTGAGCTGCTGCGCGGCCTTGGTCACGTTCTTGCTGGTGCCGAATTCGTAGAAGTTGTTATAGCTGCCGTTGATCTCTTCCGGCGTGATCGGGCGATCGCCGAGCCCGTACTTCTCGCTGCGCTTGAACGGATAGAGGTCCTTGGTCGGATCGGGAATGTCGGTGACGCGCTGCGCCGATGCGAGAGCGGGAACGAGCGTCGCCGCCGCAAGGCCCGCGCCAGCTCCCAGCAGCGCGCGGCGGTTCAGGAACACGCCCTCCGGCGTCGCCTGATGCTCGGGGATTTCCCATCCCCGGCGATGGATCACATGCATTGAGGCATATCCTCTGGTGGTTCTTAGGCCACAGAGGTACGCGCGCCGCCGATCACCGGCAAGTCACGGCTATGCGACGCCCGCGTGTCCCGCCCGGCGGTCAGGCGGCCGCCTGCGAGGCCTTCTTCGCCGCGATGATCTGGTCGGCGGTGCGGCCGGTGAGTTCCGCCATGTGGTCGAACTTGGCCGTAAACGTACCGACGCCGGCAGTCGCCGAGCGTATCTCGATGATGAGGTCGCCGATCTCGGTCTCCGGAATCATCGCTTTCACCGAGTCCCAGCCGGACCAGCCCTCGCGCGTATCGAAGCCGAGGATCTGCCCGCGCCGCCCCGACATGATGGCATTGATCTTGGCGGTCGCTTCGTTCGGACACACGATCTCGACCAGATGGATCGGCTCGAGCAGCACGGGCTGCGCCTGCGGCAGCGCATCGTGGATGCCGATGCGCCCGGCCAGGCGGAATGCCATGTCGGAGCTATCGACTGCGTGATACGAGCCGTCGGTCAGCGTCACCGACAGGTCGACCACCGGAAACCCGAGGGGCCCGTGCTTGATCGCGTCGATCACGCCCTCCTCGACGGAGGGAATGTAATTGCGCGGCACTGCGCCGCCGGTGATCACCTCTTTGAACTGGAAGCCGCTGCCCCGCGGCAGCGGCTTCACGTCGATCACGATGTCGCCGAACTGGCCGTGGCCGCCCGACTGCTTCTTGTGGCGGCCGCGCACATTGAGCACCGGCTTCTTGATCGTCTCGCGATAACCGACCTGCGGCTTGTTCCGTTCGATCGGCACCGTGAATCTCGCCGCCAGCCGTTCGGTCGCGACGCGCAGGTGCATCTCGCCCTGACCCCAGACGACGATCTCGTGGGTTTCGGGGTTATGGTGCACCGACAATGACGGATCCTCGTCGATCAGCTTGTTGAGCGCCTGACCTAGCTTCACGTCGTCCTTGCGTTCTTTGGCGGCGATCGCGATCGCCAACACCGGCGGATACGGCGTGACCTGAGCGATCAACTTGTGCGCCTGCTTGCCGGCCGTCAGCGTGTCGCCGGTCTTGGCGTGATCAAGCTTGCCGAAGGCGACAGTCTCGCCGGCAGCGGCGGTCCCACGCTTTTCCGAGTTGGAGCCGACCAGCTTGAAAGTGCCGGAGACTCGTCCGGCCTCCTCATCCGGCGTGACGAACGTGGTGTTGTCGCCGGCCTGACCGGTCAGCACGCGCGCGATCGACATCTTGCCGCCATGCGCGGTGTGCAGCGTCTTGAGCACGCAGGCGACCGCATCGCCGGTCGGCGCAACGCCGAGCCGCTTCACCGTGTCGGCGACACCGGGCGCCTCGTGGCGCAGCGCCTTCATCAGCCGCAGCACGCCGTTGGTGCGCGTCGCGGAGCCGATCAGCACCGGGCAGATCAGACCGTCACGCAATTCCTTGGCGAGATCGTCGAACACCTTGTCGCGCGGCGGCGGAATGTCTTCGAGCAATTGCTCCATCAGCTCGTCGTCGTGATCGGCGAGCGACTCGAGCATGGTGAAGCGCGCTTCCTTGTTTCGGTCGGCGTTCTCGCCCTCGAGCGCGACGACCTCGGACGGCGCATGCTCCTTGTAGATATGAGCTCGTTCGAGCGCGAGATCGACGAAGCCGACAACAATATCGTTGGTCCAGATCGGGATCTGACGCAGCACCAGCGGCACGCGCGAGGCGGGCTGCAAGAGTTTCAGCGTCTCGCGGACGCGCTTGTCGGCCTTGTCGATCTTGTTGAGAAACAGGAAGCGCGGGATTTTCAAGTCTTCGAGCTCGCGCAGGATCAGCTGCAGCTGCGGAACTTTCTTCTCGTCCGCCTCGCACACTACGACCGCAGCGTCGACCGCGGGCAGCGCCGCGCGCATGTCGTGGATGAATTCGACCGAGCCTGGGCAGTCGACGAAGGTGTAGTTGTCGCCGAGGAAATTCGTGGTCGCGACCGAGAGCTCGACGCTCATCTTGTGGTGACGGGCTTCCGCCGACGCATCGCCGACGGTCGAGCCGGCCTCTATCGTTCCCTGCCGCGCGACCGCACCGGTCCGCGCCAGGATCGCCTCAAGCAGCGTGGTCTTGCCGCTCTGGAAGGGGCCCACCAATGCAATGCACCGGGGACCCTTTGGACTGGTGCCGCCGTTTCCTGCCATGTCCGCCTCCCTTCGGCCGAACTGCCGCGGTCGGCCGTGTGTTGGTTTCGTGACAATATCGTTTCAGGAGAGCGCGCGGCTGGCAAGTGGAACTGGATTGTCATCCGGGGGCCGAGCACAGCGAGGGAGCCCGGAATCCATAAGCACAGCCTGAGCGACTACGCTCCGGTCGCTACAAGATTCGATAGCATCGTCGGTTATGGATTCCGGGCCCGGCGCTCACGCGCCGTCCCGGAATGACCGCGTGGGCTCAGCGCACGAATTGCAGCGCGATCTCCGCGATGCCGGCCGCGACGTTCAGCCCGACCTGACCCTGGATCGACAGAGGCTGCAGTGCGATCGTACGATCGCTGCCGCCGACCAGCACGTTGGCGCCGAGACCGGCCACAACGGTCGCCTCAGCACTCGCACCGGCGTAGTTGCCGGCGAGCGCACCGCGCCGGCGCGAGGTCGACATTTGCACGCCCCAGACGAGCTGTCCGGCCCCGGTGAAACCGACATCGAGACCGACCTTGGTAATGGTGCCGATGTACTGCTCAGGCGGAGCCGGATAGCTCGGCGTGAACAGGCAATTGACCTGCCGCTGCGACCCGACGACGAAGCCAATCCCGCCCGACACGTCGCAATTGAGCGTGCCAGCCGCCTCCCAGGTGGGCCGTTGCGCCTGCGCCGGCAGGCAGATGGCAAGTCCCAGCAGCGCCGCGCCCGCGAGCCCGAACCGTCCCATCCCCGTTCTCCTCAATTGAATGCGCGGTATTACCATCCGTCTGGCGCAAACCAAAGGCGGAATTCGTGACGGCGGCGCTGATGCCGGCCAGCCACAGTCGGCGCATTTATGCAGCGCTTATGACACTAAGTGGAAGCCCCAATCGAATTTCTATGCCAGCCTCCTCTATCTTTCGAGCGAGGAGGATTCGGTCATGCTTTCCCAGTTCGCTCACATTGTCGCGAAGCTCGCTTCGATGCTTTTTAGGCCGACCCTCGGCACGGGCGTCTACCGCCCCGAGAAGTATTACATGCGTGGTCCCGGACCGCAGTGGCACGCCAAGCACGATCGGGTCCGCTGAACCGCCGTAATAGCGCTGGCGGCGCCGTTGTCCTGAAATTGCGAGATCCGAGCCGGGTTACGTCAAATTCCCGCAGAAGCGCTGGATGCGCCGGCAGGCCTCTTCGAGGTCCTCAGTCTTCGTCGCATACGAGATGCGGAACGCCGGCCCGATGCCGAAGGCCGAGCCCTGCACCACCGCAACACCCTCCGCCTCGAGCAACTCAGTGACGAAGTCCTCGTCGGTCGCGAGCTTCTTGCCCGTCGGCGCGGTGCGGCCGATCGCGCCGTCGCACGACGGATAGACATAGAACGCGCCCTCGGGACGCGGGCACTGAAGTCCCTTCGCCTGGTTGAGCATCGAGACGCAGAGGTCGCGGCGCTCCTTGAAGATCGCATTGTGCTTCGGGATGAAATCCTGCGGCCCGTCGAGCGCCTCGACGGCGGCCCATTGCGACACCGCCGTCGGGTTCGAGGTCGACTGCGACTGCAGCATCGCCATCGCCTTGATCAGCTTCTCGTCGCCGCCCGCGTAGCCGATGCGCCAGCCGGTCATGCAGTAGGCTTTCGAGGTGCCGTTGATCGTCAGCGTGCGCGGATAGAGCTCGGGCTCGACCTGCGCGGGCGAGAAGAACTCGAAGTCGTCATAGACGAGGTGCTCGTACATGTCGTCGGTCATGACGTGCACTTGCGGGTGGCGCTTGAGCACGTCGGTGACGGCCTTCAGTTCGGCTTTCGTGTAGGCCGCGCCGGTCGGGTTGGACGGCGAGTTGAAGATGATCCACTTCGTGCGCGGTGTGATCGCCTTCTCGAGATCGGCCGGCTGCATTTTGTAGCCGTTCGCCATCGTGGTCATCACTTCGACCGGGGTGCCGCCGGCGAGCAGCACCATGTCGGGATAGCTGACCCAATACGGCGCCGGGATGATCACCTCGTCGCCCGGGTTCAGCGTCGCCATCAGGGCGTTGTAGAGCACCTGCTTGCCGCCGGTGCCGATGATGATCTGGCTCGGCTTGTAGTCGAGGCCGTTCTCGCGCTTGAACTTGCGCGAGACGGCGGCCTTGAGTTCCGGAATGCCGTCGACGGCGGTGTACTTCGAGGCGCGGCCGCTCTCGATCGCTTTGATGGCGGCGGCCTTGATGTTCGCCGGCGTGTCGAAGTCCGGCTCGCCCGCGCCAAGCCCGATCACGTCGCGACCCGCCTGTTTGAGCGCACGCGCCTTGTCGGTCACCGCGATGGTGGGCGACGGCTTGATGCGGCTCATCGTGTCGGACAGAAAGGCCATTGGAATCTCCGATTTCGGGCGGCCCGTTGGTACCGGGCGGGGCCCCTCCCGGCAAGCCGAAAAGCCTGCATTTTCAATGAAAACTGATGATGGCAGGCATCACCAATAAGGGTCCGTTAGGCGTTTCGCGCCTAATGCTCAATCGATGGGAGGATTTCTCAACACCTTGCGCAGCGGCGACTGGCTGACCCTTTCGCGCGCGCGGCTCTGGGCGCTCGCCGTGCTGATCGCCTCCGCGGGCGGGCTTGTCTATCTGGTGGCGACCTCGGACGGCCTGATCGACTACCAGGGCCGCCCCCTCGGCACCGATTTCTCCAACATCTACGCGGCCGGCACCTATGTGCTCGAAGGCCGCCCCGCCGCGCCGTTCGATCCGCGGCTGCAGCATGCACGCGAGCAGATCATCTTCGGGGAAAAGACGCCGTTCTACGGCTGGCACTATCCGCCGCTCTTCCTCGCCGTCGCGGCTGCGCTCGCGCTGATGCCGTATCAGCTCGCGCTGATCGTGTGGCAGGGCGTGACGCTGCTTCTCTACCTTTGGGCCATTCACGCTATTATCAATGGTGCGTCATGGCCGGGCTTAGCCCGCGAAGACGGGCGTAAACGCCCTGATGCCCGGCCATCCAGGTCTTCGTTCACCGAAACACCGCAAGACGTGGATGCCCGGCACAAGGCCGGGCATGACGGAATTTGGCTCCTCCTCGCTCTCGCCTACCCCGCCGTGTTCGTGAACCTTGGCCACGGTCACAACGGCTTCCTCACCGCCGCGCTGATAGGCTTTGCGCTCGTCATCCTCGACACGCGGCCGATCCTCGCCGGTATCCTGTTCGGGCTGCTTGCCTACAAGCCGCAGTTCGGACTGATGATCCCGCTGGTGCTGCTCGCGACCGGCCGCTGGCGCACGCTGTTCGCCGCGGGCGCAACCGTCGTCGCATTGGTCATCGCGGCAACGCTCGCATTCGGAATGGAGGCGTGGCGCGCTTTCTTCATTTTCGCCGAGTATACGCGCGCCATCGTGCTCGAAACCGGCGAAACCGGCTGGCACAAGATTCAGAGCGTATTTTCGTGGGCGCGGATGTGGGGGGCGCCTGTCTCGCTTGCCTACGCGATACAAGCGGCGGTGGCGCTCGCCGTCACGGTCGCGCTGATCTGGCTGTGGCGGTCGCGTGAAAGCTTCGCGCTCAAGGCGGCGGCGCTCTGCCTCGCCGCGATCATCGCGACGCCCTACAGCCTCGACTACGACCTGATGGTGCTGGCGCCCGCGATGGCGTTCCTGGCGACGGATGCCTTCGAACGCGGCTTCGCGCCTTATGAGAAGACTGGGCTCGCGTTTCTCTGGATCGCGCCGCTGATCGCGCGCAGCATCGCGCAAGCGACATTGATCCCGCTCGGCGTCATCGCGATGCTGTGCGTATTGGTGCTGGTGCTACGCAGGGCGTATTGGCCGTCAACGGCAATCGGCAAGCCGGCGCACGCGAGCTAGCGGATCGCTGGGTGGGTTGCTTCACGCTCGGCGAACACCGCGCGCGCGACCAGCAAGATTGCGGGTACGAAGAACAAGGGCCCGGCCGCAACGCCCGTCAGATTCGTCAATACCGAGGCGAACAGTGGCACGATCAAGACTAACCCCGACGCGACCATGGCGGCGCGCTCGGAGTAGTACGCGAGGCATTCCGGCCGCGTCAGCCAGACCACAACAAAGGCGCCGACAACCAGGTCGTAGTCCTGCAAGTACGGGGTCGCCAGGAACGTGCCGAGCACCAGGGAGGCGTACTTGAGCGGCGCCGGAATATCGCGCAGCCAGGCGAAGACCACCACGCATGCCGCGATCAATCCCACGACCGCCTGCACCGCATAGGCGATCTGCACATCGGCGCCGAGAAGCCGCGCGAACACGAACACTGACACCAGGCGGTTCCAGCCGGCCGCGCCCTGCTCGAGAACCATCTGGCGCATAAAGGCGCCGAGGCTCAGATATTCGCGCCACAGATCCGCGCCGAACAAGACAACGCTCGCGAGCAGAAGGATGGAGGCGCTGAACGTTGCACCGGCAATCGCCCGCCATTGGCGCGCGGCGATCAACGCGAGCGGGATCAAGAGCCCCAGCTGCGGTTTGTAGACCATCAGCCCGAACAGCATCCCGGCAACGAAAGGCCGGCGTTCGAGCAGGCAAAGTCCGCCGCCGAAGAATGCGGCAGTCCATGTCCCGTTTTGTCCGCTGTGGGCGTTGACGAACACGGCCGGTGTCGCGGCCGCCAGCAACAGCGCATCACGCCCCGGCAATGCCAACCGCAAAGCGCGCCAGAAGCAGACCCATCCGGCGATGACCCAGACCGCGAGTCCTGGAACATACGGCAGTACGGCAAGCGGCGCGGTGAGGATCAGAAGGACGGGCGGATAGGCATAAAGGTAGGTACCGAGATCGTTGCCGACGACCCCCTGCTGAAACGCATGATAGATCGGCCAGTTGTAGAGGTCGGCAATGCGACCGTGCCACGCCAGAAATGGACCCGACCAATAATTGACGAAGTCGTCGCCGATCGGGCGGCCGTTCGCGGTCAGGCTGGCGCCGGTATCGCGCAGGATGTCGTAGCAATAGAAAGCGACGGCCGCGACCGCCCAGATTTGGGCAATCGTGGTGATCCGGCTTCGGTCGAACGTGGCACTCGCGGTCATGTCGCTCGCCTAGCAAGGCCTTGGGTAGCAAGCGTCTAACGGACGGCATGGAACGCGATTCAGAGTTAGGAAACCCCTAGCGAGGGACGGACGTACGAACTTTTGCTAGCCTCAGCCAGCTTTGGCTCTTCAGAAACGATTAGAAATCAATCCGATAGCTGTTGGGCACCGTCCAGCCTTTGCCCTGCCATTGACAGCTCGGAATTCTGAATTCAGAATTCTGCAATGTCCTTCGAACCAGTCTCCGCGCCGAGCGCCCTCATCGATCAGGTCCACGATCGCCTGGTCAATGCGATCGCGGACGGAACGCTGCCGCCCGGTCAACGGCTCACCCAGGAAGAAATCGCGCTGCGCCTCGGCGTCTCGCGCCAACCGGTCAGCCACGCGCTGCAAGTTTTGCGTCGCCGCGGGCTCGTGGAGGAGAGCGGCAAGCGCGGGCTCATGGTCGCTCCGCTCGATGCGCAATGGATGCGCGGCCTCTATCAGGTGCGTGCCGCGCTCGAGGCGCTTGCAGCCTCTCTCGCCGCAACGCGCGTGCAGACGGGCGCGATCTCCCAACGCGAGATCGACGAAGGAAACGCCATCCTCGCGCGCGGCACGAGGCTCGCCGAGAACGGAGCGGTTCGCGACCTGATCGACGCCGACGTCGCGTTTCATTCCTACGTGCACCGCCTGTCAGGAAACAGCGCAATCGTCGAAACGGTTTCAGAGCAATGGCCCCACTTCCGCCGATCGATGGGCGCCGTCTATTCGACGCGCATCGCCGACCGCATCTGGGCCGAGCATCGCGACATCCTCTCCGGAGTTTTCAATGGCGACGCGAACGCTGCCGCGGACGCGGCGCGCCGTCACATTGAGCTCGCCACCGAGGAAGCGGTGCGCCGGCTGGCGGCCGACAAACAGACTTCGTGATCAACGGGGCGACAACAGCAGAACGCGGCGCCCAGAGAGAACCAGGAGAAAACGATGAACCTGACTTCCGAACAGCTCCGCCAATTCGACGAGGAAGGCTACTGTTTCTTCCCTAACTGTTTCGGCGAGGAAGAGATCGCGCTGATGCGCTCCGGCGCGGACGAGATCCTTAACCAGCAGCGTCCGGAGGTCTGGCGCGAGAAATCAGGCGCGCCGCGCACCGCCTTTGCGGCGCACAAATACAATGAGGTGTTCCGCCTGCTGGCGTACCATCCGCGCCTGGTCGAACCGCTGCAGCAGGTGTTCGGCGAGAGCGTCTACGTCCACCAGTTCAAGCTCAACGCCAAGGCAGCGTTCGAGGGCGATGTGTGGCAATGGCATCAGGACTACGGCACCTGGGCACGCGATGACGGCATGCCCGAGCCGCGCGCCATGAACATCGCGGTGTTCCTGGACGAGGTCTATCCCTTCAACGGCGCGCTGATGCTGGTCCCGCGCAGCCACAAGCAGGGCACGCTCGCGGCCGGCCATGATCTCGAAACCACCTCATACCCGCTCTGGACGCTCGACCAGGATGTCGTGACCCGGCTCTGCCACGAGGCTGAGCGGCCGGGCGAGCCCGGCATCGTGGCGCCGACCGGCAAGCCGGGCTCGGTGCTGATGTTTCACGGCAATCTGGTGCACGCCTCGGCGCCGAACATCACCCCCTACCCGCGCAAGATCATCTATCTGACGCTGTGCGCGGTCTCGAACCACATCACCAAGTTAAACCGGCCGGAATTCATCGCGCATCGCGACTTCG
Organism: Xanthobacteraceae bacterium; assembly: GCA_049698215.1. Lineage (GTDB taxonomy): Bacteria > Pseudomonadota > Alphaproteobacteria > Rhizobiales > Xanthobacteraceae > PALSA-894. Next base: position 24,193 of record JBAVXH010000063.1, read on the forward strand.
CGCCGATCGTGCCGGTGAACGACAATGCCCTGATCGAGTACGCCCGCGCGCACCGCATCGCGGCGGAATAGCTTTCGCTTCCACGGCTGCGCCGGAGCCGGAAACCGCTCCGGCGTCGTCTTTTTACGGGCAACTTGTGCTATTCTGATCGCGCGTTGCAGACCGAGCTTGCAATGGTGGCGCTTGAAGACTTTATGCTCGGCAAGCGCGCCGGCGCGAACAGCGGCGAAAGCGATGTACACGCTTTATTCGATGCAGCGGTCGGGGAACTGCTACAAGGCGCGGCTCGCACTCGCGCAGCTGAACATTCCCTACGACATCGTCGACATCGACATTCTTAAAGGCGACGCACGCACGCCGGATTTCCTCGCGATGAATCCGAGCGGCCGCGTGCCGGTGCTCGAGGTCGCGCCGGGACGTCACATCTCCGAATCCAACGCCATCCTGTGGTACATCGCGGGCGGCTCGCCGCTTGCGCCCGAGGATCGCATCGACCGCACGACGGCGTTGCAGTGGATGTTCTTTGAGCAGAACAGCCTCGAGCCGTATCTCGGCGCGGCGTTCTTCTGGCTCACGCTGGTCAAGGGCGGGCGCGAGCTGCAAGTGCATGCGCTCGAGGACTGGATGGAAAAGGGCTACCAGGCCTTCGGCGTGATGGAGAAGCACCTCGCGATCAACGACTTCTTCGCGGCCGGCCATTACACCATCGCGGACATCGCGCTCTACGGCTACACCCATGTCGCGCACGAGTGCGACTTCGAGCTCGACCAATTCCCCGCGATTCGCGCCTGGCTCAACCGCGTCGTCGATCAGCGCGGCCACGTGCCAATGGACTGGCATCCGGGTGAGGCCGCCGCAGCGCAGTAGTGCTTCGCCGAATTGAGAATCGTTTGCATCAAATCCTGTTTGCACGAGTCCGATGTCGTAGCGTCACTCGTATCGACGCGTGCACCCTGAGGTAGCTTACAATCATCGCGGGTGATTGCGATTCACGCATGGCCGCCGCGCTTTTTCACTACGAAAGTCGACCGCACCTTACGTTGCATTCTCGAATTTTCCGTGTTCTACTTTTGGCTGTTCGAGCGTAATCGTCCTGCAAAAAAGACGGCGCCCACACATCTCCACGTGCCGTGATCGCCGTCGTCCTGCCTTTGCGATCCAACCGCGGGAGCTGCTTCTCCCAATCACGACGAACAAGCATCGGGGAGCACCATGTACATTTCCAAAAAGGCATCGCCTGTACGTCAGCGCGAAGCGGAGAGGGCACGCGAGAATCGCGCCGAGATCGTCAAGGCGCTCTCGCATGGGCAGATCACCAAGCGTGATCTGTTCAAGTGGGGCATCTACACGACGACGGGTGCGCTGGCGCTGAAGAATGGGCTAAGCCCGTTCGCGCGCAGCGCGTTTGCGGATGTTCCGACCGGAGTTCCGCGCAGCCCGCTCGGCACCGCGACCAAGTTCAGCGTGGAGATGCCGCGGCTCGCACTGCAGATCCCCTACACGCTGACGAAGAATCAGGCGACCGGCAACGCGGTGTGGCCGGCTGCGCTTGGCGAGCGCGACTCCAAACGATTGTCCTGGCACACGGAATTCACCGACTTTAACGCCCAAAACCAAAATCCCCCCTATCCCAACAACAACAATCCGTTTCGCAATACGGTTTCGGGCCGCGGTCCGCTCGAGGGACGGCCGCCCGGTGAGGTGTTCGCGCATCAGCGCTGGGACGAGTTCTTCCCGCAGGTCGGCTACATCATGACACTCGGCCAGATCGCGGCGGGAACGAAATTCCATCCGAATTTCCCGGCGTTCCAGAATCCGAACAGCGTGTGGACCTACGGCCGTGGGCGCTTCGTGAACGGCACCCTGCCACCATTCCTGATCAAGGGCCGCTACGGCCAGCCGATCCTGACCCGCATCTATAACGGCCTGCCGCTCGACCGCACCCAGAACGAAGGCTTCGGCCGCAACGAGAGCCAGCTGCATCACCACAACGCCCACAACGGCGCGGAGTCGGACGGGGCCGCCAACGTGCACCACTTCCCCGGCACGTTCTACGATTACCGCTGGAGCACGACGCTCGCCCGCCGCGACAAGATCAATATCTACGCGACCGATAACCGCGCCTCGGGCCCGGACGGCAACGGCGGCCGCATCAACGTGAAAGGCGACTTCCGCGAGCTCCAAGGCACGCTGTGGGCACACGACCACCGCTTCTTCTTCACCGCCGAAAATGTCTACAAAGGCAATCTCGGCATGGTGAACTATTACTCGGGGCCGGACCGCGGCAACGAGGCGCTGGCCGACGGCGTCAATAAGCGCCTGCCGAGCGGCAGTCGGCTCGACTACGGCAATGTCGACTTCGACGTGAACCTGATCATGTCGGATGCAGCGTTCCGCCAGAACGGGCAATTGTTCTTCGACACGTTCACGACCGACGGCTTCCTCGGCGACGTTCCGCTCGTCAACTTTGCCTACGCGCCGTACATGAACGTGCTGCCGCGCAAGTATCGCTTCCGCATCCTCAACGCGTGCATGTCGCGGTTCTTCCAGTTCTGCATCTCGAGCCCGAGCAACCAGAAGATAAACTTCCAGTTCATCGCGAACGACGGTAACTTCGTCGTCCACCCGATCACGCTGAACACGCTGGACCACCAGGGCATCGCGGAGCGCTACGACATCGTCGTCGATTTCTCCACCTTCCCGGTCGGCTCGCGGCTCAAGCTCGTCAACCTGCTTGAGATGCGCGACGACGGGCGCGGCCCGACAGACACGCTCTCGCTCGGCGAGGCGCTGCAGGGCGACGACAACGATCCGATGATCGGGCCGGTGCTGGAGTTCCGCGTCGCCTCGTCGGTGCCGAGCGTCGATCAGCCCGGCGCCACCAATTTTGCGACCACGCCCGACATCAGCGTGGTGCCGGATCCGCTCACCGAGCAGATTCCGATCGTGGCGCCGGTGCGCACGCGCCTCGTCGAGTTCGGCCGCTCGGGCAACGGCGACTCGCGCCAGCCGAACGGCCAGTGCATCCCGGACTGCCCGGAGAACATGCCGTTCCCGTGGACCATCAAGGTCAACGGCCAGGAGGCGCATTCGATGAATGCGAACCGCATCTCGCTCTTGGTCCCGAAACCGGGCGAGATCGAGCATTGGACCTACGTCAACGGCGGCGGCGGCTGGGATCACCCAATCCACCTCCACTTCGAGGAGGGGGTGACGATGAACCGCGGCGGCCAGCCGATCCCCAACACCGAACTGCTGGTCCGCAAGGACGTCTGGCGGCTGCGCGCCTCGGGCAGCGTCACGTTCCAGATACAGTTCGGTGAATACGGCGGCTCCTACGTGAACCACTGCCACAACACGGTGCACGAAGACTTCGCGATGCTGATGCGCATCCAACTCCTCACTGGAGTGACGGGCTCACCGCAAACCGCGGTAACGCCGACGCCCAATCCCTCGCCCGACGGGGTGACCTTCACCAATCCCGAAATCCTCCCCGAAGGGGACCCGCGAACCTGATCGCGCGTTGACAACGGATGGAGCAAACAATGAAACGCATCCTTCAGCTTTCGCTCACCTTTGCGGCGGCCACGTTTGCGAGCGTCACAGCGTGGGCGCAGACCTCGACCAGCACGTCATCGTCGGCGGGCGTCCTTTCCACATCCTCGACGACCACGACATCGACGGGCGTCAAGAAGAAGCCGTCCTCGGCGACGCCGGACATGATCAACGAAGCGATCCAGCGCTCGGAGGCGCGCGCCGCCAAGGAAGCGGCGACTGGAAAGCCGCAGCAGTGGGGCAGCGAGGAGCCGTTCACCTATAACGCGGCGGTGAAACGCTTCGACGCCAGCAAGCAATAGGGCTCCCGGCGGCGCGTACGAACGCGCGCCGCCGGCATTCGGGAGGCTTCCATGCGATGGCTGCTGGCCGCACTCGCGGCGGCGATGATGCTTGCGCCGCTTTCCGGCGAAGCGCAGACGCGGCGCGGGCCGGACTTCCTGCCGAACCTTCCGGTGGTGGACCAGGACGGCCGGCAACTCCGATTCTACGACGATCTGATCAAGGACAAGATCGTCGTCATCATGTTCATCTACACGAACTGCACCGACATCTGCCCGATCACGACTGCGCGCATGACCCAGATCGAAGACAAGCTTCGTGAAGACAAGCTTCGTGATGTGCGGGGCCGCGACATCTTCATCATCTCGATCACGGTCGATCCGGTGAACGACACGCCGGAGAGGCTGAAGGCCTATTCGAAGGCCTTCAGCACCGGTCCCGACTGGACCTTCGTGACCGGAAAGCCAGAGGACATCCGCGCGATCAACTACCGGCTCGGCGAACGCAGCAAGGTGCTGAGCGAGCACCGCAACGAGATCGTCCTCGGCAACGATATGACCGGCGAATGGCAACGCGACAACGTGATGGGCGACCTCGCGCGCGTGACGACGTCGATCCGCGAGATGGATCCGAAATACCGCGATCAGGTTCGCCAGGTGCGCGCCAATCCGGGGATGAACACGGGTCTTCCGATGGGCGCGCAGCCCGGGCAGTCGATGTTCAAGAAGCTGTGCACCGGCTGCCACACCATTGGCGTCGGCGACAAAGTCGGGCCGGACTTGCGCGGCGTCACCGAGCGGCGGGAGCGCGCCTGGCTCATGCGTTACCTGCGCGATCCGCGCGGCATGACGAAGCGCGATCCGCTCGCCCGCGCGCTCGCCGAGAAATACCCGGTGGTGCCGATGCCCAACATGGCGCTGTCCGAGCAGGATGCCGAGGATCTCATCGGCTACCTGCAGGACGAGACTGCGAAGCTTGTCGAAGTCGTGCCTCCGGCGCGCACCGGGCATCACCAGCACGGTCACAAGCACTGAGGTGGCGGCGCCCCGCCGCGAGGGCGGGGCACCCTTGGCGGTCACCAGAAGCGGCGGTGGCCGTAGAAGCCATAGCGGTACGGCCGGCCGTAGAAGCCGTAGTGCCGGCGGGGTCCCCAATAAGGACGGGCGTAGTACCCATAGTAATTGAGACGCCACCAGCAGCGATACGGACCGCAAACCCAGCGCACATTTTCGGTTTGCTGCACGGCTTCAGTCGCGGACTTCAGTGCGTCGAGCGGCATGGCCGAGGCGCTGCCAAGGCCAAGTGTTCCGGCCACGACGATAGCGGAAGCGATTGCACGAATGCTCATATCACTCTCCTCATTGGCCCCATGCGGAGAGGATCGCTCACGCGGCGTGTCTACAATCTGAAACGTCCTGTTAGCGCGCGTTCAGGAACGTGACGGGATTGTGGTCATTCCGCCGCCTTGATGCCGGCGTCGCGGATCACCTTGGCCCATTGCGGCGTCTCGGCCGCGATCACGGCCGCAAACTCGGCCGGCGTGTTGCCGATCACCTCGATGCCAAGCTCGTCGAAGCGCTTGCGCACGTCGGGGAGCGCGAGGATGCGCACGCTCTCGCGATGCAGCTTGTCGATAATGTCCGCCGGCGTGCCGGCAGGCGCCATCAGGCCGAACCAGGCGGACGAATCGAACCCGGGAAAACCCGCCTCGATCATGGTCGGCAGCTCCGGCACCGAGCCGTAACGTCGGGCCGAGGTGACGGCGAGCGGGCGCAGCCTGCCATCACGTACCAGCGGCAGGATCGCCGAGATGTTGCCGAACGCCATCGTCAATCGCCCAGCGACCAGGTCGGGCATCACGGCCGCAATGCCACGGTACGGCACGTGCTGGATGTCGATGCCCGCCATCGTCTTGAACAGCTCGCCGGCGAGATGCTGCGAGGTGCCGGGACCGGCGGACCCGAAGGTGAGCTTGCCGGGATTGGCCCGCGCGTAGGCGACGAGCTCCTGCACGCTGCGTGCCGGCATGTCGGGATGCACGGCGAGGATGTTCGGCGTGTAGACTGCCTGTGTGATCGGCGCCAAGTCCTTCACCGGATCGAACGGAAGCTTCTGGTAAAGACTCGGGTTGGTCACGATCGTGGCCGAAGCCGCGGCGAGCAGCGTGTAACCGTCGGGCGCGGATTTCGCGACGCGGTCGGTCGCAAGATTGCCGGCCGCGCCCGTGACGTTCTCGACGATCACGGGCTTTCCCCAGGCCTCGCTGAAACGATCGCCGATCAGCCGCGCCGTGATGTCGGCCGGCCCGCCCGGCGCGAAGCCGACCAGAATGCGGATCGGCTTGTCGGGGTAGGTTTGCGCGAGGACTGGCGACGCGACCGTCAGCAGCGCAGCCGCAACCGCAATCCTCATGCTGAGGAGCGCGCGTCTCGAAGCATGGCGGCGCGTGCCATCCTTCGAGACGCCTGCCTCCGGCAGGCTCCTCGGGATGAGGTCCGCATCATTCCCCCGCCTTGATCCCGGCATCCTTGATCACCTTCGCCCATTTGGCGGTGTCGTTGCGAATGATATTGGCGAACGCGTCCGGAGGATCGGCGACCACGTCGAGGCCGATCTTTCCGAAGCTTTCCACCATGTGCGGATGCTGCACGATCTTCACCGCTTCCTGATGCAGCTTGGCGATGATTGGCGCAGGCGTTCCGGCGGGCGCGAGCAGCCCGAACCATGACGTGGCCTCGAACCCGGGCACGCCGGCTTCGTTCATGGTCGGAAGTTCCGGAATGTTGGGCGAGCGCTGCAGCGCCGTGATCGCCAGTCCGCGCAGCTTGCCCTCGCGCACGCTCGGCAGAATCGCGCCGGCGTTTTGCAGCGTCATGGTGATGCGCCCGCCGATCACGTCGATGAAGTTTGCGCCCCGGTACGGCACATGCACGATGTCGAGGCCGAGCTGGCTCTTGAACACCTCGCCCGCGATGTGCTGCGGCGTGCCCGCGCCCGGACTTGCAAACGAGAGCTTGCCGGGCTGCGCCTTGGCGAGCGCGATCAGCTCAGCGACGCTTTTCGCCGGCACGTCGTTGTTGACTGCCAGGATGCTCGGCGACACGAGGAGACGCGCGATCGGTGCGAGGTCACGCGCCGGGTCGAAGGCCGGATTGGGCTGGAGCGAGGGATTGATCGTCATCGCGCCGTTCGCGCCCCAGTAGAGCGTGTAGCCGTCGGGTGTGGATCGCGCCACGCGCTCGGCCCCGACGCTGCCGCCGGCGCCGGGAATGTTCTCGACCGTCACGGGCACATTCCAGGCCTCGGTCAGCTTCTGCGCAAACATGCGCGCGCTGATGTCGGTCGCGCTGCCCGGCGTGAAGCCGACGATCATGCGGATCGCGCGATCCGGATAGGTCTGCGCGCTGGCGCGACCCGCAGCGAACAACGACAGTGCGATCAGGAGTGTGCGAAAGAGTGCCTGCATTGTCGCCTCCCTGCTCTGCCCTCATCCTGATGAGGAGGGGGCGCGCAGCGCCGTCTCGAAGGATGGCACCCGCGGCCACGGTTCGAGACGCGCACTGAGTGCGCTCCTCACCATCAGAGTCCGCGCTATTCCGATGCCTTGATCCCGGCTTCCTTGATGACCTTCGCCCAGTAGGGAATTTCCTTGCGGATCACCTCAGCGAATTCCGCACCGGTGCTCCCGATCACATCGAGCCCGTTGTCCTCGAACCGCTTGCGCACATCCGGCATGGCCAGCACCGCCACAGTGTCGCGCTGCACCTTGTCGAGGATCGCCTTCGGCGTGCCCGTGGGCGCCAGGAAACCGAACCAAGGCACCGCCTCGAAGTCCGCGTAACCCTTTTCAATCATGGTCGGCAGGTCGGGCGCCGCGACCGAACGCTTGCGCGATGACACGGCGAATGCGCGCAGCTTCCCATCTTTCACGAGCGGCGCAGCGTTCACCACATTCAGGAACGCCATGTTGATGCGGCCGGCGAGTAGGTCGGGCAGGATCGCGGTCGAGCCGCGATAGGCGACCGGCTGGATGTTGGTCTTGGTCATGTATTTGAACAGTTCGTTCGCCAGATGCTGCGACGAGCCGGTGCCGGTATGGCCGTAGGTCAGCTGCCCGGGCTTCTGCTTCGCGAGCGCGACCAGCTCGTCGATGCTCTTCACCGGCACATCGGGATGCACCACGAGGAGGTTCGAGGCGATGAAGATCTGCGTGATCGGGATGAAGTCCTTCACCGGGTCGAACGCGAGCTTGTCGTAGAGGCTGACGCTCATGATCAGCGACGAGTTGCCGCCCATGAACAGCGTATAGCCGTCCGGCTGCGCTTTGGCGGCGCGCTCGGCCGCGATGTTGCCGCTTGCGCCGGTGATGTTCTCGACGATGACCCCCTTGCCCCACAGGGTCGCGAGCTTGTCGACGACGATACGCGCCGCCACGTCCGGCGCCGTGCCGGCCGGGAAGCCTACGAGCACGCGGACGTTCTGTTCGGGATAGCTCGTCTGCGCCAACGCATCCGAAGCCAACAGAAGGAGAGAAAACGCCAACCCGATGATCGCGCGCATTGCCTTCACTCCGGCTTGATGTTTGCTGCCTTGATGATCGGCCACCACTTCTCGATCTCGGCCTTATGATATTTGCCGAGCGCTTCGGGCGTCTGCTGCGCGGGGGCCGGGATCTCAAGACCCAGGTCGACAAGCCGCTGGCGCACCGTTGGATCGGCCAAAGCATTCATCACAGCAGCGCTGAGCTTGGCGGTCACGTCCTTGGGCGTGCCTTTCGGCATCCAGAATGCATTCCAGACCGAGACTTGGAATGCAGGCAGCCCGGCCTCGTCGGCGGTCGGCACGTCCGGCGCGCCCGCCAGGCGCTTGTCGCCCGAGACCGCAAGAGCCTTGATGCTGCCGGCCTTGATCTGATTCATGGAGTTCGACGCCTGATCGACGATCACGTCGATTTGCCCAGCGACCAGATCCTGCAACGCAGGTCCGGTGCCGCGATACGGCACGAAGTTGAGCTTCGTTCCGGAGACGACCTGGAAGTACACACCCGCAAGGTGCGAGGCGGAGCCGACGCCGGCCGTCCCTGTCGGCACCTGACCGGCATTCGCCTTGAGCAGCGCAATCAATTCGCCGAGATTCTTCGCCGGCAGCGCATTCTTGGTCACGACCACCATCGGGTTGGTCGCGATGAGCGCCAGCGGTTCGAGATCGGTGAGCAGATCGAACTTGAGCGGATAGATCGCACCCGCCGCGACGTGCGTGCCGGTGTTGCCCATGCTGATAGTGTAGCCGTCAGGCGCCGCCTGCACGGCGCGTGCAACACCGATGGAGCCGCCTGCGCCGGTGACGTTCTCGATCAGGACCGGCTGCCCGAGCGAAGCGCGCATTCGCTCGGCAAGTGCACGTCCGATCACGTCGGTCGGCCCGCCTGCCGCGAACGGCACGACGATGGTGATCGGCCGCGATGGATAAGACTGCGCGTGTGCGGTGCCGAAGCCGAGCGCAAGGATCGCCGCGGCCGCCAGAATGGCTCTTCTCATCTCCCCTCCCCCGAACCTGCCGGTTCTTGGCCTCAAGTCTGGCGCAACGGCGCGCCAGCCGCCACCGTTAACCACTCGTTAACCATATTTCACGGATTCGCCCTGATTTCCCAACAGGTTCGCCGCAGTTCCCAGCGATATCGTTCGCTGGGAACTGCACGGTGGAAGGCTGCATGCTTCGAGACGGACGATGGACAGACGACCCACCAAATTCGGCTTCGCGCTGCCGGCGCTTCGCGCCGACGCCACGCAGGATACCCTGCCCGCACTGATCGCAACGCTTTCGCTCGGCGTCTCTATCGCCGTGGTTCTCACCGCCGTCACACTGAGCGCCGCCCGCGCCGCGCAACTTTTCTGATACTTTCGCGTATTCCGACCCGGGGTTGGCGCGAAAGGAGTTCGCCATGCGGCGATTGTTTCTTGTTGTTCTCGCCGCGTGTTGTGTCACCTCCGCCTCGGCGCAAACATTTTCCTCGAGCGCCGGCAATCTGTCCGTCGAAACAGTCGCGCGCGGGCTCGCCAATCCGTGGGCACTCGCATTCCTGCCGGACGGCAGGATGCTCGTCACTGAGCGCCCCGGCCGCATGCGTATCGTCACCCGTGACGGCAAGCTCTCGGCGCCGGTCGCGAATGTCCCGCCGGTACACGCCGCGAGTCAGGGCGGGCTGCACGATGTGGTGCTCGACCGCGATTTCGCCTCTAACAGGGCCCTCTATTTCTGTTTCGCCGAACCCGCCCCCGGCGGCGGCCGCACGTCGATGGCACGTGCGCGCCTCAACGACGGTGAAGCGCCCCAGCTCGACGATGTGAAGGTGATCTTCCGCCAGGAGGGGCCGCTCTCAGGCGGCAACCACTATGGGTGCCGCATCGTGCAGGGACGTGACGGCAATCTGTGGCTCACGATGGGCGACCACTGGGCCTATCGCAACGAAGCGCAGAATCTCGCCAACCACATCGGCAAGATCGTGCGTGTCACGCCGGAGGGCGCGGCGCCGCCTGACAATCCGTTCGTCGGAAAGGCAAACGCGAAGCCCGAGATCTGGAGTTACGGCCACCGCAACTCGCAGGGCGCCGCGCTGCATCCGATCACCGGAACGCTCTGGATGCACGAGCATGGCCCCAAGGGCGGCGACGAGGTCAACATCCCGCTCGCGGGCAAGAACTACGGCTGGCCGGTGATCGGCTACGGCATCAACTACGACGGCACGAAAGCCCATGAGTCGACCGCGAAGCCGGGCATGGAGCAGCCGATCAAGTACTGGGTGCCCTCGATCGCGCCCTCCGGCATGGCGTTCTACACCGCCGACCTCTTCCCGGCGTGGAAAGGCAGCCTGTTCATCGGCGCGCTCATGGGCCGGATACTGGTGCGGCTGGAGCTCGACGGCGAGACGGTCACCAAGGAGGAGCGGCTGCTCGCCAATCTCGGGGAGCGCATCCGCGACGTGCGGCAGGGGCCCGAGGGCGCAATCTGGCTACTCACCGACGCCGGCAACGGGCGTGTGCTGCGGGTGACACCTGCTAAGTGATTGAATTGATCAGTAGAAGTCATGTGACAAACGCGTCGTGACCCCCTAGAAGGGCGCCCGTCCAGACAAGGAGAGTCGTGCCGCGAGTCTGCGCCCGAGAGGCGTGCAGGCGCGTACGCGGCCCTTCGCGGGTTTCACCATGTTCGCGCTGTTTGAACGGATGCTGCCACCAACCGAGCCGCCGGAGAGCCCCGAGCCGCCGGCGAGCCTGATCGCGTTCTATTGGCACTTCGCGCAGCAGGCCAAGGGGCTGCTCATCGCGCTGTTCGCCGCCGGGTTCGTGGTGGCGCTGCTCGACTCGCTGGTGCCGGTGTTCATCGGACGCATCATCACGCTGATCACCGCCACCGATCCGGGCCATCTGTTCGAAAACTTCTGGCCGCTGCTGCTCGCGATGGCGGTGGTGCTGCTGGTGCTGCGCCCGCTTGCGCTGACCACGCAGAACGTGATCGCCAACCAGGCGATCGCCGCGAACGTATCGAACCTGATCCGCTGGCAGAACCACTGGCACGTGGTGCGCCAGTCGTGGGCGTTCTTCCAGAACGACTTCGCGGGCCGCATCGCCAACAAGGTGATGCAGACCGGACCGGCGATGCGCGAGAGCCTCGTCGCGCTGCTCACGGCGGTCTGGTACATCCTGGTCTACGGGACGAGCGCGATCATCCTGCTGGCGCAGGCCGATCCGTGGCTCGCGCTGCCGGTCGTCTGTTGGTTCGCCGCATACCTTGTGTTCCTGCGCCTGTTCGTGCCGAACATGCGCGACCGCTCGCACGACGTGTCGGAAGCGCGCTCGATGCTCACCGGGCGCATCGTCGACAGCTACACGAACATCTTGACGGTGAAGCTGTTCGCTCGCGCGCGCGAGGAGGACGCCTACGTGCGCGACGCGGTCGATGCGCACACCGGCGCGTTCCACGCCTCACTGCGGCTCAACACGCTGTTCGGACTGGTGCTGTCATCGCTCAACGCGCTGCTGGTCGTTTCGACCGGCGGGCTTGCGATTTTTCTCTGGACGCGCGGACAGGTGCCGGTCGGCACGGTTGCGATGGCGCTGCCGTTCGCCTGGCAGATCATCCAGACCTCGGGCTGGGTGGCGTGGCAGGTCACCAATATCTTCGAGAACATCGGCGTCGTGCAGGAAGGCATGACGACGATCGCACGGCCGATCGCGCTCACCGACAAGCCGGATGCGCCGCCGCTGGCGGTCACACGCGGCGAGGTCGCGTTCGAAGGCGTGCGCTTCGGCTACGGGCGCGCGCCGCGCGTCGATGGCGAGGGCCAAGTGCATCATTTCCCGGTGATGGACGGGCTCACGCTGACCGTCGCGCCGGGCGAGAAGGTCGGGCTGGTCGGCCGCTCGGGCGCCGGCAAGTCCACGCTCGTCAACCTGCTGCTGCGTTTCTTCGATCTCGAAGGCGGGCGCATCCTGATCGACGGGCAGAATATCGCGCATGTCACGCAGGAGAGCCTGCGCGCCCAGATCTCGGTGGTGACGCAGGACACCTCGCTGCTGCATCGCTCGATCCGCGACAATATCCGCTACGGGCGGCCGAATGCGAGCGACGTGGAGATCGAGCGCGCGGCACAGCTCGCGCATGCGCAGGAATTCGTCCTCGATCTCGAGGACTGGAAGGGCCGGCGCGGATATGACGCGCAGGTGGGCGAGCGTGGCGTGAAGCTCTCGGGCGGACAGCGCCAGCGCATCGCGATCGCGCGCGTGATCCTCAAGGATGCGCCAATCCTGGTGCTCGACGAGGCAACGTCCGCGCTCGACAGCGAAGTGGAAGCCGCGATCCAGGAGAGCCTCACGACGCTGATCGCGGGCAAGACCGTGATCGCGATCGCGCACCGGCTCTCGACCATCGCGCGCATGGACCGGCTGATCGTGCTCGACCACGGCCGCATCGTCGAGCAGGGCACGCACGCGGAGCTCTTGCGCGCCAACGGGCACTACGCCGCACTGTGGCAGCGCCAGTCCGGCGGCTTCATCGATGTCGAGGAACAGCAGGCGGCGGAGTAGGCGCCGCCTGCGCGTCGGGTTAGACCAACCCCACCATCGCCTTTGCGTCCGCGCTGCCGGGGAACACGTTCGCGGCGAGCGCCTGATCGGTGACGCGCAGGTGATCCTTGAGCAGGCCCTTGAGCACGGCGCGCAGGTCCGTGGTCGCGGCAAGGTCGCGGCCTTCGTAGAGGTTCGCGGGCTTGACCCCCGGCCAGTCGGCGATCACGCGACCGCCCTTGAGCGCGCCGCCGGCGAGCAGCGCGACCGTGCCGGTGCCGTGATCCGTGCCGTTGGTGC
>JBAVXH010000064.1:0-21668 GCA_049698215.1 Xanthobacteraceae bacterium
GAGGCGACCAGGGCGGTGCGATCCTGCCCGGCGTGCGCATCACCGCCGACGCGGTCAACAACACGCTGCTGATCTACGCCAATCAGGAAAACTACCGGCTCATCGAGCAGACGCTGCGGCAAGTCGACCGCCCGCAGCTCCAGGTGGGGATCGACGCGACCATCGCGGAGATCACGCTCAATGAGAACCTGAACTATGGCGTGCAGGCCTACCTTTCGAGCGCCAACATCGGCGCAGGCCAGGACAAGGGCTCCGCCCTGATCTCGGCCGGCACGGCTGTGCTGGCTCGCACACTGCCCGGATTCAATTTCCTGCTTGGGCCGGAGCTGCAGCCGAACATCATCATCAACGCGCTGCGCGCCGTCTCCGACGTCAAGGTGCTTTCGACGCCCTCGGTCGTCGTGCTCGACAATCAGGTCGCGACGCTTCAGGTCGGCGATCAGGTGCCGGTCGCGACCGCAAGCGCGACCGTGCTGACCGGCACCGGCGCGCCGGTCGTGAACACGATCGATTATCGCAACACCGGCGTGATCCTGCGCGTGGTGCCGCGCATCAACGCCAACGGGAATGTGCTGCTGGATGTCGAGCAGGAAATCTCCAACGTCGCGGCAGGCAGCGCCGGCAGCCTGACGCCCACGGTCTCGCAGCGGCGCGTGAAGAGCTCGATCGCGGTCGCCAGCGGCCAAACCGTGCTGCTCGCCGGCCTGATCAGCGAACGCAACGACAAGGCGCGCACCGGCCTTCCGCTCATCGACCAGCTTCCGATCGGCGATCTCCTGGGCAACACGACCAGGGCCAAGACGCGCACCGAGTTGATCATCTTCATCCGGCCGCAGATCATTCGCGACGGCGTCGATTCGATGCGCATCGCCGAGGAGATGCGCACCAAGCTGCAAGGGCGGATCGGCACCTCAGATCCGCGCTTCATGCAGAGATAGGCTGATGTCTCCGGTCTCGCTGGCCGACCGTCTCGCGGGGTGGCGGGAGCGGCCACTTGCGGCATGCGGGATCGGGGCTACGGCGGTTGCGGCTTGTCTCGTCAGCCTGATCGCCGCGCCCGGAGTGCCGGGCTGGTTCGGCGCCGCGCTCGCGCTGGTCGCGATCGCGATCGCGGTGATCGATGCGCGTTACTTCATCATCCCGAACGAGCTGTCTGCCGCCTGCTTCACGCTGGCGCTCGCCTATGCGGCTGCGACAGAACCTCAACCGCTGTGGGCGATGTTTGATGCCGTGCTGCGCGGCGCCGTGCTCGCGCTGCTCTTCCTCGGCGTGCGCGAAGGCTATCGCCGGCTGCGCGGGCGCGACGGCATCGGGCTCGGCGACGTGAAGCTGGCCGGCTGCGCCGGTGCCTGGCTCTCCTGGCTTGCCATGCCGATCGCGATCGAGATCGCAGCCCTTGTCGCCATCGCGGCGGTCGCGGTTCGCCACTACGTGGCGGGCCGGCCGCTCGACGCCGCGCTGAAGTTTCCGTTCGGGCTGTTCCTCGCCCCCAGCATCTGGCTCGGCTGGCTGATCGACGTGACTCTGTTGTAGGGCGGCAGTAAGCGAAGCGCACTGCGCCGCTTTCCCGGCGCAATGTGCTCCGCTTCGCGTCGCTTATTGCGCCCTACCGCAGGTCCGGCTTCCACCGGATCACGAGCGCCGCGAGCGCAGCACCCGCGCAGGCGCTTGCCGCATCCACCACGAAATCGATGAGCCGCGGATGGCGTCCGGGCGTGACGAACTGCGCGAGCTCGATCGCGCCGGCAAAAACCACCAGGAGCGCGACGTGGTGCAGCAGGCGGCCAGGGTAGCCGAGCCCGAGCGCAAGCCCGGTGATGGCGAAGATCGCCAGATGCTCGAGATTGTGCGGAAGCCTGGTCACGGGCCGCAGCGACGGGCTGACCAGCGAGAGCACGACGATAGCGGCAACGCAGGCCCAACCGATGAGGCGAAACAGACGCTGCGATGTCATCCAGTCGTAGTCCTTTCGCGTGTCTCAAAAACGGTCATGCAATCCGCGCACAGGGACGGGCGCGTTAACGAATCGATCCCTTCCTGCAAGGCTCTTCGCCGCGCAGTCCGAAACGGTCAATGACCTACCGGCATTAACCCTACGCGCAGCATGAAATTCCTCAGCCCGCGCTGGCACGCATTTCGCGGCAACAGCCTCGAGTTCACCACAGGCTGTGCCGCAGCGGCACAGGCGTACCATGACGTTCATGCCCCATTCGTTGCTCGCGGGCGCGCATCCATCGCGCCGCTGGGTGACGTTTGCCCGTCACACGGTGAGCGTGCTGAGCGTACTCGCCGACGCAACCGCGATCATCTTCATCTCCATCCTGATGGGCGCGCTCTATCACGTCGTCGTCTACGAGGACCTGGGGCCGATCGGGAGCTTCCTCGGCGTGGGTGCGACCGCCGCCGGCCTGTTCGTGCTGCCGGGCATTTTCCGCGGCGAATACGACCTCGCGCATTACCTCTCCTTCCGCCCGCACCTGCGGCGCGTGTTCAATGTCTGGAACATCACGTTCGTGGCGCTGCTCGCGCTCGCCTTCCTGACGCGGTTGATGGACGACTATTCGCGCGCCTCGATGGTGCTGTTCTACGTGGCAGGCCTGCCGGCGGTGCTCGTGATGCGCTATGCGGTCGTGCATTCGGTGATCCTGGGCAGCCGGGTCGGGCTGGTCACCGCGCAGCGGGTGTTCCTGATCGGCAGTGGCGAGGACATCTCCGGCTTCGTGCGGCGCTATCAGCCGTGGAATTTCGGGCTGCATATGGTGGGCGCTGCGCCGCTGACGCGGCTCGATTCCTTTTCCACACGCGAGGAACGCCGCACTGCGCTGGAAACCGATCTGCGCCAGGCGCTCGAGAGCGCCCGCACGCTCAGCCCCGAAGCCGTCTACGTCGTCACGCCCTGGTCGGAGACCGGCACGATCGACTCCTGCGTCGAGGAATTTCTCAAGATGCCGGTCGAGATTCATCTTGGACCGGAGCGCATCCTCGACCGCTTCGACAATGTGCGCATCGTCAAGCACGGGCGCATGGCGAGCCTGCAGCTCACGCGCGCACCGCTGAACTGGGGCGAGCGCACGCTCAAGCGTATCTTCGACGTGACGGCGGCGGCGGGCGTGCTGATCGCGCTCTCGCCGCTGCTTTTGCTCACCGCGGTCGCCATCCTGGTCGAGAGCGGGCGCCCGCTGTTCTTCCGCCAGCGGCGCTACGGCTTCAACCAGCAGGAATTCCGCATCATCAAGTTCCGCACCATGACCACGCTTGACGACGGCGCGGTGGTGCGCCAGGCGCGGCGCAACGACCCGCGCATCACGCGGCTCGGCGCGTTCCTGCGCAAGTGGAACATCGACGAACTGCCGCAGCTCATCAATGTGCTCAAGGGCGACATGTCGCTGGTCGGCCCGCGCCCGCACGCGCTCTCGCACAACCGCGAGTACGAGCAGAAGATCGCGCGCTATGCGCGGCGCCACAATGTGCTGCCGGGCATCACCGGCTGGGCGCAGGTGAACGGCTTGCGCGGTGAGACCGACACCGACGACAAGATGCGCGCGCGCGTCGACCACGACCTCTATTACATCGACAACTGGTCGCTGTGGCTCGACCTGCGGATATTGCTGTGGACGGTGTTGTCGAGGGGGGTGTAGGGCAATGCTTTGGCAGTCCCGGCGCATTAAGCCACGGCACGCCAAATCAAGCGCCTCAAAAGCGCGCCCTCGAGTGTCATCTGGCCTGCCGCGTCATCGCTTTAGGCAGCAGTTCAAAATAAGCTGGGCTCATCGGGTTTTGAGTGGATCGGTGGTTTGATGCGAAGTGCAGGCCAGAACGCCTGGTGGATTCTATAGGTAGGCACGCCGCCCCGTTTGCGTGCGAGAGCTTTAAGAATATCCATGTCGTATTGCGTGTCGTAGATGAATGTGCATTTCCCCTGTTCTTCAGGTAGGCCAATTACGGCATAATAGAACAACAAATCGATCAAACGCTCCGAATCATTGCGATCCAGCTGCTTCAGCTCACCGAAGACCATAAGGTCATCATGCGTCATTTCCGAGTGCTCATGCGCGAGGTCATACAGCACACGAGGCGCTTGGGGGAATACGTCACCTATCTCTCGATTGATTTCAGTTACGAGGTCTCGTGAGTACGCCTCTAGAGCATTCTCAAGGTCCTCTCCGGTTATGCGGTCATGAGCTACGTTTACCGCGAAGCCCTTGCAGTGCTGAAAAAGCTGAATGAGGTTGCGCGGCCGGAGAAGTGAGTGGTCGAGAAATAGGTTCATACCGCTATCTGGTTCTCGGCCGTCCGCAAATATTGTCGCCCAGATCTCCTTGTTAGGCATAGTACGGAAGTCTTTGTGCCCGTATTCGAGACGGCGCATAAGTAGTTCCACAAGCTGGCGACGATCAGTCCAGTCCAAGCTCGCGCGCCGGTCTTTGCCGTAGTCCGCCGTTCCTTCGATCAAGAGTTCGAAGACGTCATTGCGAATGAAAACAACCGCGTGGAAATTGACTTTCTTCTGAACTAGATCGTTGCGTATCTTTTTGGCCGCATCAATAAGGCAGCGGAGAATCACGATGTCTTCCTTAGAGACACCGCCAGCTGACCATCCTTTGTCTAAATTGTCGAAAAGAATCCAGACTTCGTCCTTGAAACGGAGGTATTTGGACAACGCTTGCTCCAATGCGCGAATGTCGTGGAGGTAGATAACCTGAGTGATCTCCGCGCTAGAAAGAGAATCTACGTCGACTTTGAGAGATTGGTAGCGGTCGGCAATCGTACGAGTAAGAATGAGTAGACGTTGCGAGAAATCGCCCTCAAATTCCACGTCTCCTTTGCGATAAATTGCCAGAAGCTCTTGATACGGCTGGGTGAGTCGATGATCGAACTTCTGACGTTGTGCATCGGTCTCAATGATGCGATGGACTATCTCCATCAAAATGAGATAATGCCAAAAGGTCGTTATCAAATAGGTTTGTGAGCCAGTCTGTAGATACTTAAGGACCTTCTCCTTTAGCTGTGTGAGCTGGTACCCCTCCGGCTTGAGGTCAACAACGATATTATCCTTATTGCTACGCAGGCGATCGCGTACTTGAAAAAATAGAGCGGTTTTACCTGAACCTTTTCGGCCCGTCACCAAATCCACCTGACCTTGTAGAGTTCGGCCGAATGCATCCGTCTGGATGTAATACGACTTCAGCGTCGTGAATTCGTTCTCCGCGGCCGCGTCGCCTACCGATAACTGTTGTAATATGCCAAAGCGACCTGGGGTTCGCGAATTCAGCTGCTCAAAACCTGCTTCAACTTCATTTCGAAACTTTGCAATCAGGCGGTCAATATCGGCCGGTGTGTCGTAGTCCGACATGGAGTCTCTAATGTCGATAGGCGCGACAACGCGAGATGACTTCAGAATTAGGACCGGGCGTTCAAGGCCGTGCGCAAGGCCGGCAACGAACATTGCTCGATAATTGTGGAGCATTGCGCCGGCGACGTGATCCGCCAAATATGGAATGACCACACCGCTGGATGCCGACACCCCCTCGATGGCTACAGATGCCGCGAGACGGACCGTCTCTTCGTCGGAGAAGCTCCGATAGAGCCTGAATTCTCGTTTGATAGCAGAGACAACTTGGCGAATAACGTCACCAGACCCCGGAATGTCCAGAAAGTATAGCCGCTTCACCGTATCGATCGGGTAGTCCGTTGAAACTGGCTTTAGATCATGCTTCAGAGCAAGAAATGCTCCAAGTTGACCAAACGTGTCGTATTCCATGCGCCCCAAAGTATCGAAGATGCCGATATCGTTCGCTAGATCGATGTCGCCTTTAAATCCGCGATATCGCGTGAGCAGAACGCGCTTCCCCTGCCCGATTGCGTAACCAACTTCGTAAGTCACATTCTGGTTGAGATACGTTACGTCCGCGACAAACAACGCGGAATTTTGAATGTTCTCGTGAATGGGTTGGACAAGATCCCTACCCGCGATGTCGTTTTTCGTCCAAAGTTGATACTGAAATTCGCTTTGCTTATTGGCGCTGCTGATTGCTTCTGAGAGGCCGATCAATAGGTCTGCGGGTTGGGACGGACTTGCCACAAAGCAGAGAGGGTAGCTTTGCTTATTCTGCTCGGATTGCGGCTCCATCGCCAAAGTGCACCTGTGCTCGGGTCTGGCCCGGACTCCCACCATCTGATTCGCGAATAGTGCGACTCAAACAACTTTTATTCAGCCGGACAAGAGCGAGTGATATTGCGAGACGGACGAATCTCCCGGCGATCAGTGAGGGCTCTTTCCGAACGGCTTGAGCAGACTTACCAACTTGCGAATGCTAACAAGCATTTGGTGCCCCTGCCGGACTCGAACCAGCACGACCTCGCAGCCACCTGATTTTGAGTGAGCGGGCTGTTGATGACAGCATCGGCCGGTAACAAGGATACCAGCCCGCGTTGACCGCCGCATTCCGTTGCGCCAGGGAAGATGTGGCTTGCCCTACAACTATAACGGTCCTCTACTTCACGTCTCGAACGGGCACCCGAGCGCATGGATGGACAGATGACAGCGGTCACTCAGCGACGCCGAATTTGGCTGCGCCGGCAAACCGGCCTGAGCGGCGCGATGCGTGTTGCTGCGCTGTTGGCGCTCGGCCTCGGCGCGGTTTGGAGTGGCACGGGTCACGCACAGTCGGATGCCTGCCTGGGCAACCTTCCCGCTCCAGCGCCAAACCCGCCGTCCAACCGCGTGGTGCAGTTGGTCAACTGTAGCCAGGCGACGCTGCTGGGCGCCGCGAACGCGGCCGGCACGCCAAACCAGCCGCTGACAAGTGTTCTGCCGCGCGAGAAGACCTGGGTGATGGAGCCGGTGGGCAGCGGCAAGAACGTTCTCACCATCGACATCCCGCCCGAATGGGAGGCCACGATCGGCGCAGGAGCGACCGGGCCGCGGCTCTGGGCGCGAACAGGTTGCCGATATGACATCGCGAGCGACAGGGCTCAATGCGAGACGGGCGGCTGCGGCGGCAAATACGATTGCAGCGCCGCGAAACTCGGGGCCTCGGTGGGGACGACCGTTTCGGAATGGACCTTCTATGAGCACGTGACCAATCAGAGCATCACCTATTTCAAGGACTCGCCGGACATCAGCGTGGTCGATGGCGCGAATTTGAACATGGATATCCAGCCGGTGGGTGGCTCGCCTCACGATCCGTGGGACAAATTGGGAGGGCACGACATCCAATGGCTGGCCGAGCAATATCCGCTGACGAAACATGGCGAGGATTTGCGAAATCGATGCTTGCCCAGTTTCGCGCTGAAGCGCTCCGACCTCATGGACACCGCGACGGCCAGGGCCAAAGGAATCTACGGCTTCGTCATCATGGGCGACGATCGCCAACCGCTCGGAGGAGACAGCACGATCGCCTGTTTCTCGAATTGCGCGAACTATGCATTTCCGCTGGCGCCGGCCGCCGGTTGCCCGGACAGCGACCCCACCTGCTATCGCTGGAAAGCATTCTGCCTGAACGCGCCGGCAAGCACATACACGAAGAAGTGCAGCACGAATTCAGACTGTCCTTACGGGACCGGATGTTGGGTCAACCCGGGCTCCAAGGTCGACCACACGTGCCAGGGCCGTGCTTTCATCAAGAAGGAAACCTGTCCAGCGGACGTCTGCACCTACCCATCCGGCTATGTCGATCCGAAAACGGGGACAAAGTACCTGTCGACGCAACCTCCCTTCGGCCATTGCACGGATGTCACGTCTGACCCGAATGCTTGCATCGGCGACGACACGCTGCATGAGGTGATGCCGAAAGCGTATACGTGGCCAAACGATCCTCAGGTCTACGGCGGTGATGCGCCGCTCTACCGCGTCATCTTTTCACCTGGAGGCACACCCGTTCCTGTCACTCCCGCCGGTCCGATCCCGGTTTGCAGCGCTCTCCCTCAAATCTATGGCTATGGTGAGCAATATGGGGGACCAGGCAGCGGCACAAAGCCGTGTGACATTTCGGTCAATAAAGACGGGGCGGCATTCGCCGTTGCCCATCCAAAACCTAACTTCTGGGCGTGCAATCTCCCAGCGACGGGATCGGGTAACGAAGGGGTCATATGTCGTTGGAAACAGTGACGCCGTAACCATGAGCGAGTCTTCCGCCACAGAATTACAAGGCGCTTCCGCCTAAAGCGTCAGCGCCACGCGAAAACCGATCTGCCGGCTGCGGATGCCGGCTTCGCCGCCAACATTGCGCGACGCCGAGCGGCACAACTCGGCCGCTGCGTACCACGAGCCGCCGCGCAGCACGCGGTTCCGCGCCTCGCCGCCGCTCGTCCAGGCGCTGCCGTCCGCTGGCGCGCCCTGATACTCCTTGTGCCACCAGTCCTCGCACCATTCCCAGACGTGCCCATGCATGTCGGTGAGGCCGAATGCGTTTGCGACACGCAGGCTCCCGACCGGGCGCGTCGTCGCGTGCGTGCCGTCCGGGTCGGCGCGCCGGATGGTCTCGCCGTCGTGGAATACGATGTCGCGCGTGATCGTCGGGCCGAACGCAAAGGCCGTGCTCGTGCCGGCGCGACAGGCATACTCCCACTCGGCTTCGCTCGGCAGGCGATAGGCGCGGCGGGTTTTGCGCGATAGCCGCGCACAAAAATCCTCCACTTCGTCGAACGAGACGCGCACCACCGGCTGCCGTCCGCTTTTCTTGAATGAGCTCTCGGCGAGCTTCATGGCCTCGGGCCGCGTGCCCATCACGGAGCGCCATTGATCGAGCGTCACAGGGCTCCTGCCGAGATAGAACGGCGCGACGGTGACCTGATGCTGCGGCCGCTCCGCGGGGAGGCTGCCCGGCTCGCCGTCCGGTGCGCCCATCATGAATGTGCCGCCGGGGATCTGCACCATGTGTAACGCCACGCCCTTGCCGAAGCGCTGGACAAGCTCGCGCGCGCTGGCGCGGCGGCGCTCGATCAGGCGCCCTTTGCCGTCGAGCGCGACCGTCTCGAATGCGAAACTGCGCAGAACCGGGCCGCGCCTCCGCGGACGGAGCGCCGACTTGGCCGATCGTTTGCGGGATGTGGGGCGCGGGGCGCTCACGTGTCCCCAGACTGAAATTTCTGGTGCCCCTGGCCGGACTCGAACCAGCACGACCTCGCGGCCACCTGATTTTGAGTCAGGCGCGTCTACCAATTCCGCCACAGGGGCAAGGCGTGCGGACTATAGCGGCGCAAGGCCGCGGGTCAACGACTGTTGAAGCCGCGCTGGACGGGCGAAGCATCGACACGGGAAGCGCCCGGCGCTATTCAACCGCCATGCTGGCTCCATCGCGCGACGACGATGTGGCTGCGCCGTTCTGGCGCACCAATTCCGCGATAGCGGCCGCGTTCGTCATCGCGGTTGTGGGCGCGGCGACGATTGCGGGTGCATGGTTCTTCGAGCTGGTGCTGAAGCTCCGCCCATGCCCGCTCTGCCTCGAGCAGCGCGTGCCGTATTACATCGGGATTCCGCTTGCACTGGTCGTTGCGTTCGCTGTCTGGCGCGGCGCGCCGCGCGCGCTCATCGTCGGCGGGCTTGTCGCGCTCGCAGGGCTGATGCTCTGGGGCGCCTATCTCGGCGTTTTCCACGCCGGCATCGAGTGGAAGCTGTGGCCCGGCCCCGCGGAGTGCTCGGGTGCAGCGACGCTCGGGCCGGCGGGCGGCCTGTTGAACCGTCTGCAGAATATCGTCGTCGTGCGCTGCGACGAGGCCGCGTGGCGCTTCCTCGGCATTTCGCTCGCCGGCTACAACGCGGTGATTTCCATGGCGCTCGCCGTGGTCGCGCTGTTCGGCGCAAAAGCGGCTTACGGCTCCAGCTCGGTGTCCCAATAGAGATAGTCGAGCCAGCTATCGTGCAGATAGTTCGGCGGGAAGAGCCGGCCGTTGCGGTGCAGGTGCTGCACGCTCGGCTGGAACGGCATCTGCGAGGGATACATGCCGGCTTCGGCCGGCGTCATCGAGCCCTTGCGCAGATTGCAGGGCGAGCAGGCCGCGACCACGTTGTCCCACACCGTGTGCCCGCCGCGGGAGCGGGGCAGCAGGTGATCGAAGGTGAGCTCGTCGCGCGTGCCGCAGAACTGGCAGGAGAACTTGTCGCGCAGGAACACATTGAAGCGCGTGAATGCCGGATGGGTCGAAGGCTTCACGTAGGTCTTGAGCGAGACCACGCTGGGCAGCTTCATCTCCAGGCTCGGCGAGTGCACCGCCTTGTCGTACTGGGCGACGATGTTCACCCGCTCGAGGAACACGGCCTTGATGGCGTCCTGCCACGACCACAGCGACAAGGGGTAATAGCTGAGCGGCCGGAAGTCCGCGTTGAGCACCAGCGCGGGCCACCCGCTGTTCGGCACGTGGGCGTTCAAGGCTGTCCCATCCTCCGTGATGCCGCGGTGCGGCGACACCCATAGTCTACAGGGACGGTGACGGGATTGTGAAGCAGGGCGAGCACCTTAGGCCGTCATGTGGCGCGCGGCGCGGAACCGGCGGGCGAGGAAGTCACCTCCCTGCCGCAGGCCCTCGTCGTCGATCCCGTGACCGATACCGGCGGAAATGTGCCATTCGGCAGGCACTTCCATCGCGGCGAGGGCCTGTGCCGAATGCATCATCGCCTGCATCGGGATGAGATCGTCCGAATCGCCATGCACCAGCAGGATCGGGGGACGGGCGCGGATCTGCGGCTTGTAGGCCTCGACGTCGGTGTCGCCTTCGAGAATCAGCATCCCCGAATAGCCGACGATCGCAGCAGGCGGGATGGCGCGGCGCAGGCCGACATGCAGCGACATCATCGTGCCCTGACTGAAGCCCACCAGTGCGAGCGCGGAGGGCGGCAACTTGTGACGCGCAAGTTCGGTGTCGAGGAATGCCTCGAGGCCAGGCGCCGCCATGTGCACCCCGTCCCAGCGTTCGGTCGGGTTGCGGAACGTCAGGGGAAACCACTCGCGGCCCATCGGCGCCTGTCCGCAGGGATGCGGCGCATGCGGCGACACGAATGCGGCGTTCGGCAGGAATGCCTGCCACGCACGCCCAATCTCGATCAGGTCGTTTCCGTCCGCGCCATAGCCGTGCACGAACACGACTAGCTGGCGCGCCGGGCCGCTCTTCGGCGCAAGGCGGGGACCGTCGATGTCATCGGCCATGGGTCGCTCGCTTCTTTGGAGGCTTTGGCGTTGCGGACTTTGCCGCAGGCTCAGTGAGCACGCCTTCGCGCTTTTTCATGACGCGATAGTAGCTCCACAACAGCCGCGCGGCGACGGCGCGGTAAGGCCGCCATCTCCCTGCGAGCGGGCCCATCTCCTTGGTGGTCGGACGCTTGCGCAGGCCGAACGCGAGCCGTGCTGCCTCTTGCAGCGCAAGATCGCCGGCCGGCCAGGCGTCGGCGTGGCCGATGCAGGCGAGCAGATAAAGGTCGGCGGTCCAGGGGCCGATGCCGTGCAAAGCGGTGAGTGCATTGTGTGCCGCGTCGGCCGGCATGTCGGCAAGTGCGGCGAGGTCGATATGTCTTGCCTCGATCGACTTCGCAATTTCCTTCAGCGCCTTCACCTTGGCTTTCGAAAGGCCGATGCGTAGCAGCCGGTCCTTTCGCGCGCGCAGGACGCTCAAGTGATCGAACGGATCGGCGATCGCGACGAGGCGGCCGTAGATCGCGGCGGCGCTCGCTGTCGATAGCTGCTGACCCATGATGATCTGCGCAAGCCCGGCGAAGCCGCCCTCGCGGCGGCGCAACGGGGGTAGTCCGGTGCGCTGGAGAACCGGTGCCCAGCGCGGATCGAGCGCGATCAGCGCCGCGATGGCGCGTTTAAGATCCGCCTCGGTGTGGATGTGGGTGGTCATGCTTTCTTCGTCATGCCCCGCGAAGGCGGGGCATCCAGTAAACTCTGAAGCTGATAGCTTACTCTCACCGAAAGAGAATACTGGATCATCCGCCTTCGCGGATGATGATGACACCGAAATTGTCCATGAAGCAGCCCGTCTTCCGCTTCGCGCCGAGCCCGAACGGCCACCTGCATCTCGGTCACGCGCTTTCGGCGCTGATTGATTTCGAAATGGCGCGCGACACGGGCGGGCGATTCCTGCTGCGCGTCGAGGATATCGATTCAACGCGCTGCAGGCCGGAATTCGAGGCTGCGATCTACGAAGACCTCGCCTGGCTCGGCATTGCGTGGGAAGAGCCGGTGCGGCGCCAGTCGGAGAACCTCGATGCCTATGCTCGAGCGCTTGCGAAGCTCGAAGGCGAGGGGCTGATCTATCCGAGCTTCGAGAGCCGCGGCGAGATCGCGCAGTACGTCGCGCAGCACTCCCACACGCCTTGGCCGCACGATCCGGACGGCGCGCCACTCTATCCCGGTCTTTCCAAGACGCTCAGCCCCGAGGAGCGAACACGCCGGATGGCGAGCGAGCCTTACGCGCTGCGCCTCGATATGAACGCCGCGCTCTCCCGCACCGGTGCGCTCACCTGGGTCGATACCGGCGCCGATCCGAAACAGGATCACGAGACGCGGATGGCGGAGCCCGAAAAATGGGGCGACGTGGTGCTCGCCCGCAAGGATACGCCGACGAGCTATCATCTCTCGGTCGTGGTGGACGATGCCCTGCAGGGCGTCACGCACGTGGTGCGCGGGCAAGACCTCTATCAGGCGACCAGCGTGCATCGGGTGCTGCAGGCGCTGCTCCGGCTCCCGCCACCGCTCTATCATCACCACCGGCTGATCCTCGACGCAGAAGGCAAGAAGCTGTCCAAGTCGACGCGCGCTATCGCGCTACGCGAATTGCGTGAGCAGGGCAAAGCGCCGGCCGATATTCGGCGCATCGTGGGCCTCGAATAGCCGCCGTCACGCGGACACGGTCTAGTGTCCCGATTCCGAAGTTCGCCCTACCTTGCAGCACCCTCTGCTGCGAACTTCGGAATCGAAAGGACACTAGCAACGTTATGAATCTAGTGCCCTTTTGAACCTGAAGTTCGCAACAGTGTTTGCGGCTTGGTGAGTGCGAACTTCAGGTTCAGGGCACTGGCCCACAATTGGACATCCGCGCTTGCGCTGATTGGCCTTGTCGGCCCGCGCGTGGCATCCTGTGGGCGGGCTGGGACGGGTCATGCGTAAGGCCAAGAGTGCGAAATCCGCCAGAGTGCGGCGCAAGAAGCGCGCGCCCTCCGCGCATTCCGGCGCGACCGAAACTGCGCTCGCCATGCTGGCGCACGAGATCCGCACGCCGCTGAACGGCATTCTGGCAATGAGCGAGCTGATCGCCACCGCCGATCTTCCCGAGCGCGAACGCCAATGGGCCGCCCACGTGAAGGGCGCCGCCGAGCACCTGGCCGCGCTCGCAACACTGGTGGTCGATGGGGTGCGTGCCGAAAAGCGCGGGCTCGTGCTGCGCGAGGAGGTGTTCGGCCTGCGTGCGCTGGCGCAGGAACTCGGCGCCGCACTTAGCGCGCGCGCGGAAGCCAAGGGCCTCGCCGCCGATGTGTCGATCGCGGATGACGTGCCCGAGCTTGTGGCGGGCGATCGCGTGCGGCTGCGCGCGGCGCTTGAGAACTTGATCGACAACGCCGTGAAGTTCACGGAGCACGGGCATGTTGGATTGTCGGTGAACGCGGCGCCCGGGCCGCGGAGGCGGCATCGGCTGACCTTCACGGTGACGGACAGCGGTATCGGGCTTTCGAAGGCGGAGATTGCGCGGCTGTTCCGGCCCTTCAAGCAGGCGAACGCGGACATTGCACGCCGGTTCGGCGGATCGGGGCTCGGGCTCGCTTTCGCGCGGCGGCTCGCCAAGGCGATGGGCGGCGATCTGACGGTGACGAGCCGCGCCGGAAAGGGCAGCGCGTTCACGTTCCGCGTCATGCTCGCCGAGGCGTCGACCACTGCGCCCGCCCTTGGTGCGAGCGCGAAGGGCAGAGGCGCGGCGGAGGGGCAAAGCCTTCACGTTCTTTGTGCGGAGGACAATCCTTACGCGCGCGTCGTGCTCAACACGATCCTCACCGAACTCGGTCATCGAGTCGATTTTGCCGGGACGGGTGAGGCTGCCGTCGCAGCCGTGAACCGCGGCGGCACCAACCTTGTTCTGATGGACGTGACGCTTCCCGGAATGGATGGCCTTGCGGCGACACGCGCGATCCGCGCACTCGACGGTCAGGCCGGGCGCGTTCCGATCATCGGCATTTCGGGGCGAACCGACGCGCGCGACGAGGAAGCCGCGCTCGCGGCGGGCATGAGTGCGTTTCTGGGCAAGCCGGTGAGTCCGGCCGCGCTGGCGCAGGTGATCGGCAAGTTCGCGAAGTGACTAAGCCGCTTCTTCGCTCGCGCTCGTATCCACGATGCGCACGATGTCGGCCATGATGCGGTTCAGCTCAAAATCCTTCGGCGTGTAGACGGCCGCGACGCCGGCAGCCTTCAGCGTGGCAGCGTCGTCCGGCGGGATGATGCCGCCGACGATCACCGGCACATCGACGCCCGCCTCCTTCATGCGCGCGACCACATCCTTGACCAGCGGCACGTGCGAGCCGGAGAGGATCGAGAGCCCGACCACGTGCACGCCTTCCTCGCGCGCGGTCTTGACGATCTCGGCGGGGGTGAGGCGGATGCCCTGATAGACCACGTCCATGCCGGCATCGCGAGCACGCACCGCGATCTGCTCGGCGCCATTCGAATGACCGTCGAGGCCGGGCTTGCCGACCAGAAACTTCAGCCGCTTGCCGAGCTTCTTCGAGACGCGATCGATGTCGGCGCGCACGTCGTCCGGCGCGGGACTCTCGTTGCGCGCGGCGCGGCCGACGCCGGTGGGCGCACGGTACTCACCGTAGGCACCGCGCAAAACGAGCGCCCATTCGCCGGTGGTGACGCCGGCTTTCGCCGCCGCGATCGACGCCGGCATGATGTTGCGGCCCGAGGTCGCGGCATCGCGCAGCTCCTGCAGCGCCGCCTTCACGGCCTTGGCGTCGCGCGCTGCGCGCCAGGCATTGAGCCGCTCGATCTGCTCGGCCTCGACCTCCGGCGGCACGGTCAGGATCGAGCCCTCGCCGGTCGAGAGCGGCGACTCCTCGGTTTCGATGTACTTGTTGACGCCGATCACGATCTGCTCGCCACGCTCGATCGCCTCGACACGCTGCGAGTTGCTGTCGACGAGATGCGCCTTCATGTAGCCCATCTCGACCGCGGGAATCGCGCCGCCGAGCTTGTCGATGTCGGAGAGCACGTCGCGCGCCTCGCGCTTGAGCTCCTCCACTTTGGCGGCGATCTCCTTCGAGCCGTCGAAGATGTCGCCGTATTCGAGCAGGTCGGTCTCGTAGGCGAGGATCTGCTGCATGCGCAGCGACCACTGCTGGTCGAACGGACGCGGCAGGCCGAGCGCCTCGTTCCAGGCCGGCAGTTGCACGGCGCGGGCGCGCGCGTTCTTCGAGAGCGTGACCGCCAGCATCTCGATCAGGATGCGATAGACGTTGTTCTCCGCCTGCTGCTCGGTGAGCCCGAGCGAGTTCACCTGCACGCCATAGCGGAATAGCCGCTGCTTCGGATCGGTGACGCCGTAGCGCTCGCGCGTGATCTCGTCCCACAGTTCGCAGAACGCGCGCATCTTGCACATCTCGGTGACGAAGCGCAGGCCCGCGTTGACGAAGAACGAGATGCGCCCGACCACCTCGCCGAAATTCTCCTGCTCCACCTCGCCGGAGGCCTGCACGGTATCGAGCACCGCGATTGCGGTCGCGAGTGCGTAAGCCAGTTCCTGCACCGGCGTCGCGCCTGCTTCCTGCAGGTGGTACGAGCACACGTTCATCGGATTCCACTTCGGCAGCTCGGCCGTCGTGAACAAAATCGTGTCCTTGATGAGCCGCATCGAGGGCGCGGGCGGAAACACGTAGGTGCCGCGCGAAAGATACTCCTTCACGATGTCGTTCTGCGTCGTGCCCTGCAGCTTGGCGCGCGGCACGCCCTGCTCGTCGGCCACCGCGATGTAGAGCGCGAGCAGCCAGGCGGCCGTCGCGTTGATGGTCATCGAGGTGTTCATCTCGCCGAGCGGGATCTGCTCGAACAGCGCGCGCATGTCGCCGAGATGACAGATCGGCACGCCGACTTTGCCGACCTCGCCCCGCGCAAGGACGTGGTCGGAGTCGTAGCCGGTCTGGGTCGGCAGATCGAAGGCCACCGAGAGGCCGGTCTGCCCCTTGGCGAGGTTCTTGCGGTAGAGCGCGTTCGACTCGCGCGCGTTCGAATGCCCCGAATAGGTGCGGAAAATCCAGGGCTTGTCGCGTTGCGGTCGGTCGATCATGGCGCCAAGTCCGCGTATCTAACGCGGCTGGCGCCATTGTGCACTGCAAAATGCCGGGACGCAAATGGTCCCGGCGGGCGTCAGGTCGCCTTGCGCACCAAGCCAATGATCACCAGCAGGACGACCGCGCCAATGACCGCATTGATGATGGCGGCGACCATGCCGGTGCCCAGCCCGACGCCGAGCTGCGGCAGCAGCCACCCGGCGATCACCGCGCCGATGATGCCGACAACGATATTGCCGATCAGGCCGAAGCCAAAGCCCTTAACAATCAGGCCGGCAAGCCAGCCTGCAATCGCGCCGACGATCAGCCAAGCAATCAGACTTTCGACCATGATGCGTCTCCCCGCTAGCGGACGACTCAAGGTGTCCGCGCGAAAGGAAAATACGCGTACACGCAGCAGCTTGCCAGCCGGTGGGGGTGTCGGCGGAACAATTCTTGTGACTAGCGGCTTGTCTGTGCGGTGCAGCGTATTCCGGTTGCATTGCAAAATGAGTTCCGGCACACTTTCCGCCGACGACGCGGGGCACTAGCCCGGGAGGCCGGCATGTCGACTGTGGTGCAACTCTCTCCGCGCACGGCCGCGCCCAAAGCCCTGTACGAAATCGGCGAAATCCCGCCGATGGGCCACGTTCCTGAGAAGATGTACGCGTGGGCGATCCGCAAGGAGCGCCATGGGCCGCCGGAGACCTCGTTCCAGGTCGAGGTGCTGCCGACCTGGCCGATCGCCGACGACGAGGTGCTGGTCCTCGTGATGGCGGCGGGCGTGAACTATAATGGCGTGTGGGCCGGGCTCGGCCAGCCGATCTCGCCGATCGACGGCCACAAGAATCCCTATCACATCGCGGGCTCCGACGCGTCCGGCCTCGTCTGGGCGGTCGGGAGCAAGGTGAAGCGCTGGAAGGTCGGCGACGAGGTCATCGTCCATTGCAATCAGGACGACGGCGACGACGAGGACTGCAACGGCGGCGATCCGCTGCTCTCGCCCTCGCAGCGCATCTGGGGCTACGAGACGCCGGACGGCTCGTTCGCGCAATTCTGCCGCGTGCAGTCGCGTCAGCTGATGGAAAAGCCGAAGCATCTCACCTGGGAAGAGTCGGCCTGCTACACGCTGACACTGGCCACCGCCTATCGCATGCTGTTTGGGCATGCGCCGCATACGCTCAAGCCCGGCGACAACGTGCTGATCTGGGGTGGCTCGGGCGGGCTCGGCGTGTTCGGCGTGCAGCTTGTCGCAGCCTCGGGCGCGAATGCGATCGCGATCGTCTCGGACGAGAGCAAGGCCGAGTACGTGTTCAACCTCGGCGCCAAGGGCGTGATCTACCGCAAGGACTTCAAGTGCTGGGGCCAGATGCCCACGGTGAACACGCCCGAGTACAACACATGGGTGAAGGAAGCGCGCCAGTTCGGCAAGGCGATTTGGGCGATCACCGGCAAGCGCGACGTCGATATCGTGTTCGAGCATCCGGGCGAGCAGACCTTCCCGGTATCATGTCTCGTGGTGAAGCGCGGCGGCATGGTGGTGTTCTGTGCCGGCACCACCGGCTACAATCTCACCTTCGACGCACGCTACGTGTGGATGCGCCAGAAGCGCATTCAGGGCTCGCACTTCGCGCACCTGAAGCAGGCGAGCGCCGCCAATCAATTTGTGCTCGACCGCCGCATCGACCCCTGCATGAGCAAGGTCTTCCCCTGGGCGAAGATCCCCGATGCGCACATGATGATGTGGAAGAACCAGCACCCGCCCGGCAACATGGCGGTGCTGGTCAGTGCGCCGCGTCCGGGCTGCCGCACGCTCGATGACGTGCTGGAGCCGGGGGAGGAGTAGCGGGTCAAATCTCCAAGCTTTCCGGATCGCGCATCGCGTTCCAGAAATGCAGGACGTCGACGATGCGAGTCTCGTCATCCACCGTGTAGATGATCCAGTACTGGGTGCGGCGCCCAACCGGAACAGGTAGGCGCGGTAAGGCGCTCCCGTGAACGCAAAATAGCCCCATGTGAGCGGCGATTCGCCGAGATTGCGCGCGATGATGCGATCGAGACGCTCGATCTGGTCCGCCGCAAAATCTTCGCTGTAGTCCCGCAGATACGCGGCGAAGTCCTCAATATTCCGAAGCGCGACCGGATCGAAACGGACGCGGTATGCCATCGGAAGTGTTCAGCGTTTCAAGCCGCGATAGATGTCCGTGAGACGCTTCTTGAAGGCCTTCGGGTCATAGTCGATGCCCTGGCCGGCCTTCATGCGTCCTTCGGCCTCTTCCAAGGAGGCGCGGAGCCGTGCCCTTTCCTTCTCCGACAGCACGGGCACCTCTTCCATCGTGGTGATCGGCACCATCGTGGTACGTCGCCGTTTGTCGCCCGTGGCGCTTTTACCTGTCATAGGATCATTCTAGCACATCGGGCATGAACTCGACAAAAGCGATCTCAGCCAATGCGGGCCAGCGTTCGCCAGCATTTCTTCTCCGGCACGAACAGGAAATTGTTGATGTACTCGACGCCGCGGGCGAGCTTGTGGCGCGGCATGAGGTTCTTTGGATCTTGATGATGCGCCGGGTCGAACTCGCCGACCGGGCGCAGGTTGCCTTGTGACAGGAAGAAGGCGCGGTAATCCAGCGCCGCGAAGCGAGCCGTAAGCCGCGCCAGCGCGCCCTTGTTCAGGCTCTCGTCGAGTTCGATCATCAGCACGGGACGCTGTGATGCGATGAGAGCGGAAGCCCCGTCGAGCACCCCTTCTTCGTGCCCTTCCACGTCGACCTTGATGAACGAGCAGTTCGCGATGCCCATATCGTCGAGCCGCTTCATCTCGACCTGAATGGTGTCGCTGTCGCTGGCGTGCAGCGGATTGCCCGGCTCAATCGTCGCCAGTTCGTCGATGGTCTCGCCTTTCGGGCTGCGCGGAATTTTCAGCGCTGCGCGGCCCGGCGCGGACGACAGCGCGAGGTTGACGATCTCGACATTGCGCGGCGCGACCGCGCGGGCGAATTGCGCGACCGCAGGGTTCGCCTCGAAGGCGATCACCTTGCCGGCATAGCGGGCCATCTCCGCCGCATAGATGCCAATCGAGCAGCCGATATCGATCGCGGTCGTGCCCGGCTCCACCAGGTGGAGGATCACGTGGATTTCCGGCTCGCCGCGCTTGAAGTATTTGTACTTGAGGAACTTGAAGCGAAACCACGCGCGCGGCGCGTAGTGCTTCAAGGCGTCGTCGAAATTCATGGCCGAGCAATAGCAGCCCGTCGAGCGATGCTCTAGACTCCAGACCTCATCCTGAGGAGCGGTGCGCAGCACCGCTTCTCGAAGGATGGCCACGTGCTCTATCGTCGCCTTGGGCCATCCTTCGAGACGCCACCTTTGGCGGCTCCTCAGGATGAGGATTTGTGTTTTCTGCTTGTTCGAAGCATGGGGGAAACGATGAGCTTGTTCGATCTGTCCGGCCGCGTTGCGATCGTCACGGGCGGCAACGGCGGCATCGGGCTCGGCATGGCTGAGGGCCTCGCGGCAGCGGGTGCAATCGTCGTGCTCGCCGGGCGCAACGCCACCAAGGGCGCGTCGGCTGTAAAGCAGATCAAGGACGCGGGCGGCAAGGCCGAGTTCGAGAACGTCGATGTGACCGACGAGAAATCCTGTCGCGCGCTGATCGATGGCGTGGCGAAAAAGCACGGCAAGCTCAACATTCTCGTGAACAACGCCGGCATCAACATCCGGAAAGCCCCGGACCAACTCAACGTCGCCGAATGGCGCAGCGTGATCGACACGAATCTCACCAGCGCCTTCATGTGCTCGCACGCTGCGCATCCGCACATGAAGAAGGCGGGCGGCGGCAAGATCATCAATATCGGCTCGATGATGTCGATCTTCGCGGCAGGCTTTGCGCCGGCCTATGCGGCGAGCAAGGGCGGCATCGTGCAGTTCGGCCGCGCCTGCGCGACCGCGTGGGCGAAGGACAACATCCAGGTGAACGCGGTGCTGCCCGGCTGGATCGACACCGACCTCACCAAGAACGCACGGCGCGAGGTCTCCGGCCTGCACGAGCGCGTGCTCGGCCGCACGCCCGCCGCCCGCTGGGGCGATCCCAAGGACTTTTCCGGCATTGCGGTGTTTCTCGCCAGCGCCGCCTCAGACTTTGTCACCGGCACCGCGATTCCCGTGGATGGCGGGTTTTCGGTGCAGGGGTAACTCAGGCCTCTGGCGCAGGGCCGGCAAAGCGAAGCGTGCCCGCCATTCCGCGTTGCGGCGGGCACGTCGCTGCGCTCCTTTGCCCGCCCTACGATTCGCGGTCCGGAGCTACCGCCTTCGCTTCTCGTAGCCGAGCCGGCTCATCGTGCGCTCGAAAACACCGCGCTCGCGCAACGCGCGTTGCGCCGCTTCGGCGGCGCGGCGCGCCTCTTCCTCGGCGCGCTTGCGCGCGCGTTGGTGCAGAATCGCGGCGTTGAGCTCGCCGCCGTAGACGAAAATGGTGGCGCTCCAATAGAGAAACACCAGCGCAATCATCGCCGACGCCAGCCCCGCATACATCGTCACGTAGTTGCTCGCGAACTCGGCGAGGTAGCGGCCGAACAGGACGCCGGTCGCGAGCCAGAGGACGAGCGTGACGATAAAGCCCGGCGCAATGTCTTTGAAGCTGCGCTTGCCGGCCGGCAGCCATTTGTGCGCGACGACCAGCGCAATCACGATCAACGTGATCGCGATGCCGTAGCGCCAGTAGGTGAACTGGTTCTCCAGCGCCGCAAGCCACGGCGCGTACTTCACCCAGGTGGCGAACACCAGCGGAGCCAGCACGATCAGGAACCCGAGCCCGAGCAGCGCCAGGGCGGCAACCAGCACATAGGCAATCGATTCGAGCTTCAGGAGCCAGATCGAGCGCGTCTCGGTCACGTTATAGGAGCGGTTGAGCGCGATGCGCAGACTGTCGACGCCGCTTGACGCGAAATAAACCGACAGCACCACGCCGATGGTCAGCACACCGCCGCGCGTCGTGGTCAGGACCGTGTGGATTTCGCGCGCCAGCGGCTCGGCAGCCTGGGACGGCCAGGTCTCCAACAGGATATTCGCGAGGTTGTCGGCGATCTCCTTGGAGCCGACATAGCCGGCCAGCGCCGTCACCACGATCAGGAAGGGAAACAACGCGAGCAGGGTCGAGAGCGCGATGTGGCTCGCCAGCGCCCAGCCGTCATCCTCGCCGAACGCGTACGCGGCATCGATCGCGATGCGCAGCCAATGTCGCAAGTACTGCACGAGCCGCAGTTCTCCGGCGCAAGACCGGATTCACTTCGCGGAAAGGAACGGCCTTGGCAAGAGGCCGATGGTCACGCCGCCCTGACTTCGCTGAGGAAGCGGCGCACCTCGGCGTCGAGCTCCTCGGCATCGCCCGCAAGCGCCTCGGCGAGCGCCTTCACCT
>JBAVXH010000065.1:0-55792 GCA_049698215.1 Xanthobacteraceae bacterium
CGCCGGCCGCGACCCGCGCCGCCGTCTCGCGCGCCGATTGCCGGCCGCCGCCGCGGTAATCGCGTAAGCCGTATTTTGCGTCATACGTGTAATCGGCGTGGCCGGGCCGGTAAGTGTCCTTGATCTCTGAATAATCCTTCGAGCGCTGGTCGACGTTCTCGATCAGCAGCGCGATCGGCGTGCCGGTCGTGACCTCGCGCGCCGATTCGTCCGGGAAGGTGCCGGAGAGAATCTTGACGGTGTCCGGCTCTCGCCGCTGCGTGGTGAAGCGCGACTGGCCGGGCCGGCGCTTATCCAGGTACGGCTGTATGTCGGCGGCGGTCAGCGGAATGTGCGGCGGGCAGCCATCCACCACGCAGCCGAGCGCCACACCATGGCTCTCGCCGAACGTGGTGACGCGAAACAGATGGCCGAAGGTGTTGTGGGACATTGCCTTTCGCCCGTGCGGCGTCGTGGTAGCCCGCGTCACCATGGGGGTCAAACGGTGATGCGCGAAGGGAGGATTCGCGGTTAGCGTCTGCTCTTTGGGCATGCCTCGGGCGCGACATTCCGGCTCGCGCATCCGGCAAATTACGCACGCCGGATCGCGCCGCCTGAATGTGCATTCATGAAAACCTGAACAGTCGTTAAGTAACGGATTTTTCTATTATATTTTGGACAGGTTCATCACAGGTTCATCGCCGAAGCCCTACTTGTCTATCCTGAAAAAAGGGGCGGAGCGCAGCCGAGATTCGTGCTGCTCAAGCTCCCCTTGGCCGAACAGAGAAAAGCAAGCGCGCCGATGGACCAGCCTTCCGACATTCGTAACCTGAGTGCCCACCGTCCGGCGAGTGCGCCTGTCGTGGAGCTGCGATCGCCCGCGCAATTGCGGCCCGACCTGCGTCACGCCATCGAACCCGTTCGCCGCCGCTTCGGCCGCCCACAGCAAGTCATTCGCGAGCACACCAACAACGCGGTGCGCTGGAAGCCGGGCGAGCGCCTCAATCACGTCCTCGAAGAGGCCTGCATCCGCTTCTCGGAGAACGATGCCGTCGTCACCGAGGCAGGGACGCTTAGCTATCGCGAACTCGACTGCCGCGCCAACCAAGTCGCGCGCTACCTGATCGAACAAGGCGTGCAGCCTGGCGACCGCGTTGCCCTCCTGTTCGAGAAGTGTGCCGAGACCTACATCGCGATGCTCGCGGTGATGAAGGTCAATGCCGCCTACGTTCCGCTCGACGCCGCGTTCCCGCTCGAGCGCATGCGCTTTATCCTCGCCGATGCCGAGATTACCGCGATCGTCTCAATGTCGTCCTTCGCGGAGCGCCTCGCCCCGCTCGAGGTGAAGAAAGTCTTTCTCGACAGCGCCAGGCGCGTGATCGACAAGAAGGATGCGAGCCGCCTCACTGGCGTGCCGCGCAGCCACGATCCGATCTGCTACATCATCTACACCTCGGGCACGACCGGAAACCCGAAGGGCGTCGCCATCGCGCACCCCAGCATCTGCAACTTCGTGCGTGTCGCAGCCGAGCTTTATGGCTATCAGTCGGGCGACCGCATCTACCAGGGCATGACCATAGCCTTCGATTTCTCCATCGAGGAGATCTGGGTGCCGCTGGTCGCGGGCGCGACGCTGGTGCCGGCGCGTCCAGGACTGCCCCTGATGGGCGATGAGCTCGCCGACTTCCTGCGCGAGCGCGATGTCACGGTGATGGCCTGCTGCCCCACCTTGCTCGCGACCATCGAGCAGGATCTGCCGAAGCTGCGCCTGTTGCTGGTCGGCGGTGAAGCCTGCCCGCAGAATCTCGTCGCACGCTGGTATCGGCCGAACCGCCGCATCCTCAATTCATACGGCCCGACCGAGGCGACAGTCACGGCGACACTCACCGAACTGCGGCCCGACAAGCCGGTCACCATCGGCGTGCCGCTCTCGACCTACACCATCGTCATCCTCGACCCGAACGAGGACAAGACGGTGGAGAACGGCGAACTCGGCGAGATCGGCATCGCCGGCGTCGGCCTCGCACTCGGCTACATGAATCGCGAAGAACTGACGATGAAGAAGTTCATCCGCGATTTCCTCAACATCCAGAACAATCCGTCCGGCCGTATCTATCGCACCGGCGACCTCGGCCGCATCGACGAGAACGGCGAGATCGAATACCGCGGCCGCATCGACACGCAGGTGAAGATCCGCGGCTACCGCATCGAGCTGAACGAGATCGAGGCGGTGTTGCTCGACCTGCCGCAGATCGCGCAGGCTGCGGTGACAACCTTCGAGCCCGAGCCGGACGTGGTCGAGCTGGTCGCCTACTATGCCCTCAAGCAGGGCGTCGAGCTGCCCCGCGACGAGATTTCGCAGGCGCTGCGCTCCAAGCTGCCGCCGTACATGGTTCCAGCCTTCCTCGAAGAGCTGCCGTCGATCCCGATGACGCTGTCGAACAAGGCGGACCACAAGCGCTTGCCGAAGCCGCAGCTTGCGCGCTTCTCATCGGCGACGACCGGTTATGTGGCGCCGAAGACGGAGAACGAACGTATTCTGCACGCAGCGCTGTGCGGGGTGCTGCGCGTCGATCGCGTTTCGACCGAGCATCATTTCTTCGATGAGCTCGGCGCGAACTCACTACTGATGGCGCGGGTCTGCGCGACCATCCGCAAGAATGCGCGCATGGCGAACGTGTCGATGCGCGACATCTACACCAATCCGACGATCGCACGACTTGCCGATCACCTCGATAAAGTCATCGACGGCTTTGTTGCGACCAAGCCCGAGCCGTTCCATGTTCCATCGAATCTCGCCTACTACACCTGCGGCGCCATGCAGGCGCTGTTCTACGCCGCCTATGCTCTGTTCGGGCTGTGGGTGCTCGACACCGGCTACGAGTGGACCGTCGCGGCGCCGGGTGCGGTCGAGCTTTACGTCCGCGCCGTGATCTTCGCGGCGGTTTCGTTCGTCGCCCTGACCGGCATCTCGATCGTCGCCAAGTGGCTGCTGATCGGCCAGTTCGAGGAAGGCGCGATCCCGATCTGGAGCTTTGCCTATTTCCGCTTCTGGGTTGTGAAGACGATGATGCGGACCTCGCCGGTGATGGCCTTCACCGGCACGCCGGTCTACAACGCCTACCTGCGCCTGATGGGCGCGAAGATCGGCAAGGGCACAGTGCTCAGCTGCCGCTACGGGCCGGTCTGCGCCGACCTGCTGTCGATCGGCGACAACACCATCCTGCGCAAGGACACGATCGTCCTCGGCTATCGCGCGCAGTCGAATTTCATCCACATCGGCCCGGTCGAGATCGGCGCGAACGCCTTCGTCGGTGAGGCGAGTGTCATCGACATCAACACCACGATGGGCGACGACACGCAGCTCGGCCACGCCTCGTCGCTGCAGAGCGGCCAGCATGTGCCTGACGGCAAGCACTACCACGGCTCGCCCGCGGTCGAGACCACGTCCGACTATTGCCCGATCGAGAGCCGCAAGGTGAGTGAGTTGCGCAGCGCCTTGTTCACCGCGCTTGAGCTCGCTGCCCTGTTCGTCATCGCGGTGCCGCTGCCGATCGTCGCCTATCACTACTGGGATCAGTACGCGACTGCCGCCGGCATTGGCCTCGGCGTCTCGGCGCTCTCGCTGCTCGGCACCTCCGCTGCGCTGTTCTTCGGGTCGATCGTTGCGGGTCTCGTGTCGGTCTACGCGATCCCGCGCCTCTGCATGCTGTTCCTCAAGCCCGGCGTCACCTATCCGGCATTCGGCTTTCACTATCTGATGCAGAGCATCATCCTGCGGACCAGCAACTCGGAATTCCTCTGCGTGCTGTTCGGCGACTCGACGTTCATCACGCGGTTCATGCGCTATGTCGGCTGGAACCTGAACAAGGTCGAGCAGACCGGCTCGAACATGGGCACCAACCAGCGCCACGACAATCCGTTCCTGTGCAACATCGGCTCCGGCACGATGGTCTCGGACGGCCTGTCGATGATCAACACGCACATGTCGGCGACGTCGTTCCAGCTCGTCGAGGCGAAGATCGGCGAGAACAACTACCTTGGCAACGACATCTTCTATCCGCCGAATGGCAAGACCGGCGCGAACGTGCTGCTCGGCACCAAGACCATGATCCCGATCGATGGCGAGGTGCGCGAGAACACAGGCCTGCTCGGCTCGCCTGCGTTCGAAATCCCGCGCATGGTCGATCGCGACCGCGACATGAACGCCTCGTTCGACGAGGAGACGCGCCGCGCCCGTCTGCGCCAGAAGAACCGCTACAACTTCGTGACCGCGATGATCTTCCTGGCGGGCCGCTGGATGTCCTTCTTCGCCGCGCTTGCGCTGTGGATGGCTGCGCTCGCTTACTACGACCGCTTCGGCGTGCTCGCGCTGTTCACCGCGACCGTGGCAATGATGGGCGCCTCGATTGCGATGTACGTCCTGCTTGAGCGCGCGAGCCTTGCCTTCAAGCGGCTCGAGCCGAAGATTGCGTCGATCTACGATCCGTATTTCTGGTTCCACGAGCGGCACTGGAAGCTGTCGGAATCGCCGATCACGCGCCTGTTCTCGGGCACGCCGTTCCGCACCATGATGTTCCGCGCGATGGGCATGAAGGTCGGCGCCAAGGTCTTCGACTGCGGTCGCTCCATCACCGAGCGCACGCTCACGCAAGTCGGCGACCATGCCAACATCAACGAGGGCTGCGTGCTGCAGGCCCACTCGCTGGAAGAGGGCGTGTTCAAGTCGGATTACATCCGCATCGGCAATGGCTGCTCGATCGGTCCCGGCGCCTTCGTGCATTACGGTGTCACGATGGGCGATCACGTGGTGCTCGATGCGGACAGCTTCCTGATGAAGGGCGAGACGCTCGATTCGCACACCGGCTGGCGCGGCAATCCGGCAAGGCTGGTGCGGCGCTCCGCGGAAGACGGCGCGGACGTGTGCGAATACCGCATCGCGGCGGAGTAGGCGGCCGCAACGCGGCGTAGGATGCCCGACGAGGTCAGACTCGATACCGTGACTGCTCGCAACTGGCGAGCGGTCGCGCGCCTCAAGCTTGCGCCCGAGCAGAAGGATCTCGTCGCCAGCAATCTCTATTCGATTGCGCAGTCGAAATTCGATCCGAATGCCCA
Source organism: Xanthobacteraceae bacterium (assembly GCA_049698215.1). Classification (GTDB taxonomy): domain Bacteria; phylum Pseudomonadota; class Alphaproteobacteria; order Rhizobiales; family Xanthobacteraceae; genus PALSA-894. The sequence continues at coordinate 5,095 of JBAVXH010000065.1, forward strand.
TCCCCGTGCGGTCTATGCCGGCAAGGAGATCGTCGGCTTTCTGATGTACGACGTGTGGGAGACGAAGGAGAAAACTCGCGAAGCCGCGATCTACCGCTTCATGATCGACCGCAAGCATCAGGGCAGGGGATATGGCCGTGCGGCGCTCGAAAGAGCGCTCGACGAGATCAGGGCCACGCCGGGCGTGAAGAGAGTATCGATCGGCTACATGCCCGACAACGCGGTCGCCAAAGCGTTCTACGCGAGCTTCGGCTTTGTCGAGGTCGGTACGGACGAAGACGGCGAAATCAATGCGGAACTGAATCTGTGACGGCCTTCGATCCAGTGCTTGCGCGCGAAATCGACGCGCTTGCGGTACCGGGCCTGCTGATCGGCCATCGGGTCATCGCGGCGGGCGACGAGAATGCACTTTGGGCCGCGGAAGCCGCGTCGCTTCCGTCGCGCGTTGCCGAGGCACGGCGTGCCAGCGGGACGGCGCGCATCCTAGCCCGCGAGCTATTGGCGCGACTTGGATATCCGAACACGCAGGTGTTGAGAGGCGAGGGTGGGGAGCCGGTCTGGCCATCGGGCGTAGTGGGCTCACTTGCCCATGACGATCAAGTCGCCGTCGCGGTGGTCGGGCTGCAGCGCGATTTCGCCGGGGTCGGGATTGATGTCGAGCCAGCGCGCGAGCTGTTCGCCGACACGCTTGAGGTGATCGCGTCTGCGCAAGAGCGGCACGCCATTGATCGCGACCTGCTCAAGGCCCGGCTGTTGTTCGCCGCCAAGGAAGCCGTCTATAAGGCGGTCTATCCGCTGGATCGCGTTTTTCTCGAATTTGCCGACATCGAGATCGATCTCGCGCGGCGCAACGCGAGAACACGCGCCGGGCGCACCGTGTCGCTGCGAACCTGCGCTTCATCGCGCATCGTGGTGCTTGCGCTTATCGGCGCGGCTCAAGCGTAAAGCCGGCAGGACGACCAGTCGACGCCGATCCGATAGGTCTGATACACGCGCCCCCCGCGCAGGTTCGCGCCATAGTGCCGCGACGCGGAATGCAGCATGCCGCTCGCGTAGGCCACCATGCGGTTGAAACGATAGCCGGCGCGATCGATCTCCAGCCACTTCTGCCGGTTCTCGGAGTCGCGCTCCAACCGCTCACGCAGGTCCGTCAGCGTCATCCCTAGCTTGCGCGCGTCGCGCTGCGTCGGGGCATTGATGAGGCCGGTCGCACGGTGCTGCCAAAGCGCGGTGCCGCAGTCGACCGGCAGGCCAGGCGTCAGGTAGATCAGCACCGTGATGTCGTCGTCCGGTTCATCGTAGTGAACGCCTGGGACCTCCTTCTGATCGCCGCGCAAAAAGGCCTGGTAGAAAATTCCGTTGCCATCATCCGGGTCATCGTCCCAGCGCGTGATCTTCACGCCGAGCACATGCTCGAGCCGCCGCTTGATTCCCGGAGGGTGATAGACGCGCGTGGTCATGTAGCCCGTGATGCCTTCGACCGGCTCGAACGACATCGAGAGCGCGGTGTGGCGCACTTCCTCCGGATCGGGATAGAAGCCGTCGCGCACGAGCAGGAAGCGTCGGAGCACTCCGTTGCGTTTCATAAGCCCCCAAGCGAATCGCGTGCAAGCAACACTCGGATGCAACCTTAAATGAGGTTGGCCACCAATCAAGTTATGGGGGCGCGGAACTCACTCCTCATGCATAGCGCGCGAGCTTGCCGCCGCGAATCCCGTAGACGACGCCCTGACCGATGTCGAGCAACGGCCGAACAGATGCCAAGCTGAACGATCAAGCCGCGCAGTGTTCCACCGTGCGCCACCGCGATCGTGTTCTGCCCGAGCGAGTGGTACCATTCGCGCATGCGCACCGACATCGTGGCGTAGCTTTCGGCGGTGGGCGGTGTGAAGGTCCACTTGTCGCGCTCGCGCGCCGCGATCGCGTCAGGGGAGGCGCGGCGCAGTTCGTCGAGCGTGAAGCCCTCCCATTCGCCGAACGAGATCTCCTTCAGCCGCTCATCGACTCGGTAGGCTCGCGGATCAAGCCCGAGTGGTGTACGCGCGATCTCCATCGTTTCGCGGGCGCGGGATAGTGGGCTCGAGACGAAATCGAAATCGCCGTCTTCGCGTGCGATCAGATCGCTCAGGATCTCTCCGCACTGCCGCGCTTGGGCGCGGCCGTTCGCATTGATCGGAATATCGCGCTGTCGCTGCAGCCGGGACTCGGCGTTCCAGTCGGTCTCGCCGTGGCGGATGTAATAGAGCAGCGGCGTCATTGCTGGCGCGTCATTTTGTCCGGAAACCGGTGCCCACTTTTCGGAATGACGCGACGGCGCGCCGCTAGTCCTTTTCCTTGAGCTGCCCGATATCGGGGGCGGCGGGGTTCTTCATGCCGACGATATGGTAGCCGGCGTCGACGTGATGCACTTCGCCGGTGACGCTGCGCGACAGATCGGAGAGGAGATAGACGCCGGCGTCGCCGACTTCCTCGATCGTGACCGAGCGCCGCAGCGGCGCGTTATATTCGTTCCATTTCAGAATATAGCGAAAGTCGCCGATTCCGGCCGCCGCGAGCGTCTTGATCGGCCCGGCCGAGATCGCGTTGACGCGGATGTTTTTCTCGCCGAGATCGGCCGCGAGATACTTCACGGACGCCTCGAGCGCGGCCTTTGCGACGCCCATCACGTTGTAATGCGGCATCCACTTCTCGGCGCCGTAGTAGGTGAGGGTGAGCAGCGAGCCGCCGTTCGGCATCATCTTCTCGGCGCGCTGCGCGACCGCCGTGAACGAGTAGCAGGAGATCGCGAGCGTCGTCTTGAAGTTCTCCGCCGTCGTGTCGACGTAACGGCCGGTGAGCTGGTCCTTGTCGGAGAACGCGATCGCGTGCAGCAAGAAATCGAGCGACCCCCAGGCCGATTTCACCGCAGCGAAGGCAGCGTCGATCGAGGCATCGTCGTTCACGTCGCAATGACCGACCACGAGCCCGTCGACTTCCTCGGCAAGCGGCTCGACGCGCTTGCGCAGCGCATCGCCCTGATAGGTAAAGGCCAGATCGGCGCCATGTGCGCGCGCCGCCTTGGCAATGCCCCAGGCGATCGAGCGGTTGTTCGCGACCCCCATGATGAGGCCGCGCTTCCCGCGCATGAGACCAGCTTCCGCCATTCAACTCCCCGGCGCCGCGCTCGGGACCGGCGCCAGCGATCCTCCTAATGGCATAGCACTTCCGGGCCAGCAAGCAGCCCGCCGCGATGGCATACCAGTGGCAGAATCGGGGAATATGCTGCGCGAGACAGGTGTTTTCGTTTATGCGAGACACCGCAAGGGGCGTGAATGGCGAACGCATTTCGTCAGGGCATCCAGGCGACGATCCCGGCGCTGCGCCGCTATGCGCGCGCGCTGACGCGCGACGCCGAGATCGCCGATGACCTGGTGCAGGACACGCTCGTGCGCGCCTTGCGCTCGGAGCATCTTTTCCATGGCGGCGATATCAGGAGCTGGCTTTACACAATCCTCACCAACCTCAACCGCAATCGGTTGCGCTCGCTGTCGCGCCGGCCCGCTCTCATGCCGATCGAGGAGACAGATGCGCCGGACGCGTCGGGGCCGGAAACCGGGGGACGCGACATCGAGCGCGCGCTCGCAACTTTGGTGGAGGATCAGCGCGTCGCGCTGCTGCTCGTCGTGCTGGAAGGCTTGAGCTACCGCGAGGTCGCGGAAGTGCAGGGTGTGCCGATTGGAACGGTGATGTCGCGGCTTGCCCGCGCACGTGCACAGATCAGGGCGTATCTTGATGGCGAACGTCCGCCGCTGCGCCGCGTGAAATGAAATGGATCGGACCATGATAGAGCGTGAACCCCCAGTGACCGAAGACGAGCTGCATGCCTATGTCGATGGCCAGCTTGCCGACGACAGGCGCGCGGCCGTCGAACAATGGCTCGCCGAGCACTCGGAAGATGCCGCTCGCGTCGCGGCTTGGCGCGCGCAAGCGGACGCGATGCACGCGCGCTATGGCGCGGTTGCGAACGAGCCGGTGCCGCCGCGTTTCGACGTTGCCAAGCTTGCGCGTGCCGGCCGGAAGTGGCCGCGGCTTGCGGCTGCTGCCGCGCTGCTCGCGTTTCTCGTGGGCGGCGCATCAGGCTGGTTCGGCCGCGACGTCTGGGAAGGCGCCGGTCCGGCGCGCGCGGTGACGACTGAGGCGTTCGAGGCTCATCGGCTCTATATCGCGGAAGTGCGTCATCCGATCGAAGTGAAAGCCGGGGAGAGCCATCTCAACCGCTGGCTCTCGCGCCGCGTCGGCTACGAGATGCCGACGCCCAACCTCGATGCGTTCGGGCTCAAGTTGCTGGGCGGGCGTCTGCTGCCGGGAAATGCCGGACGTCCCGCCTTACTCTATATGTATGAGGGCCCGACTGGAGAACGCTTCACTCTCTACTCGCGCCGCGATCAGGCGCCCCAATCGGCATTGCGCTATCGCGCGGCGGGTCCGGTCGGCTCGGTCTTCTGGGCCGAGGATGAGGCGGCCTATGTGGTCAGCGGCCCCGCCGACCGTGCGCGGCTGCAGAAGGTCGCAGAGTCCGTTTACGAGCAGATCGAGAACCGTCCGCAGCAGACGGGGGCGGTGACGCGGCCGCACCTCGCACAGCGGTGAGCCACAGCGGTTACCACACGCCGGGCACGAGCCACGCGCGCACTTTGCCGCGATACTCTGCGTAGCCAGGAAGACCGCGCGCGAGGTGCTGTTCCTCGTCGAGGAGCCGCCACACGATCGTGGCTACGACAACGGCCGCTGGTATCAGGCCGTACCATGAGCCGAGCGCCGGGGGTGTCGCGAGAAACAGCGGAAGCGCAGCCGCGTACATCGGGTGTCGCACGAGGGCGTAAGGGCCCGTCTCGATCACCGGCTGACCGCTTTCTACCCTGACCGTTGCAGCCGCGTAGGTGTTCTCGCGGAACGTCCAAAAAATCCCGGCGAAGCCGAGCAGGACGAAAGCATTCGCGATCAGCGATACGGCTGCGGGAACGTCCGACCAGCCGAAGCCGTAGTCGAGCGCGGACACGAGGTAGAGCGCGATCATGCCCGCGCTTGCGACCGTCATGATCAGCTTCTGCCGCGGCTCGGTCTCGGCGCCGGGTCCGGCGTTCATGCGGCGCTCGACCAGCGATGGGTCGTGCCGCAGGAAGTAGAGCGTGAGCGCGAAGCAGGCGGTGCCGAACAGGAACCAGTAGAGCCAGCCCTGCCAGTAGGTCAGCGACCACGCCGGCAGAAAGATAATCAGCGCAAGCGCGACCTGGAATCGCGCAAGGCCTTTCAACGCGCGCGTGGAGAGATCGTCCATGCGCGGACCTCATCACAGAACATCGACATCAGTATGGAGCGGCTACTCCATGCCGCTGCGCGGATCGTGCGGTTTTTGATCGCGCCACTTCTTCATCAGCTCTTCGAGTTCCGAGTCCTTGCCGTCCGGCAGCTCGATCTTGGTTGTGACGTAGAGATCGCCCGCATCGGGCTTGCCCGGCAGGCCCTTGCCCTTGAGGCGGAAGACACGGCCGCTCGAGGTGTTCGGCGGGATCGAGAGCTGCACCGCGCCCTCGAGCGTCGGCACGCGCACCTTCGCGCCGAGCACCGCCTCGTAGAGCGTGATTGGCAAATCGAGCCGCAAGTTCTGGCCGTCCACCTTGAACAGCGGATGCGGCGTGATCGACACGGTGATCAGCACGTCGCCGGGTGGTCCGCCGCCGGGCGAGGGCATGCCCTGGCCGCGCAGCCTCACCTGCTTGCCGTCCTGGATGCCGGGGGGAATCTTGAACTCGACTTCCTTGCCGATCGGCAGATCGATGCGCCGCGTGCCGCCATGCGCGGCCTCGTTCAGCGTGATGGTCGCGGTCGCGGTGACGTCCTGCCCACGCAGCGCGGAGCCGATGTCCTCCGCCTCAAAGCTTGCGCCAGGACCGCCACGGCCGCCGCGCATGCCGAACATCTGACTCAGGATGTCCTCGAAGCCCTGACCGCCGCCGCCGCCGCGGGGGCCGCCTGAGCGGCGGATGCCCTCCGGCCCCCAGGTGAAGCTCTCGAAATTCCCCTCGCGCCCGCCGAACGGTCCTCCGCCCGGGCGCCCGCCGAAGCCTTCGAACCCCTGGAAGCGCGGCTTGCCTTCCGCGTCGATCTCGCCGCGGTCGAACTTCTTGCGCTTGTCGTCGTCACCGACGATTTCGTAGGCGCCGTTCAGCTCGGCGAACTTGGTCGCAGCCTTCGGGTCCTTCTTGTTCGAATCCGGGTGCAGCTTCTTCGCAAGCTTGCGATAAGCCTTCTTGATGTCTTCCTGGCTTGCGCCTTTCGACACCCCCAGCACCTCGTAGGGGTCACGCATTCCTCAAAACTCCGATGAATCCCCAATCGCTGGCTCTCGCCCGACTCGTTACCCCTAATGTGGGTGCAGTGTGGCTGCTCTGCAACGCGGCCGCAGCCGCAGGAGGTTACGTGCGCTTTAGCGGGCGCAGGGAGCGGACCGTCCACTTGCCTTGATGGATGCGGCAGGCGTCGCCCTGCAGCCAGGACTCCGCTCCGTCGCGGATATAGCTCGCGAGGAAGTCGCGGCACTGGAAACCGTCCGACGTGTAGGCGTCGGCGGTGGCGGTGACCGTTCCGCGCGCCCCGGTGGTGGGGTTCTCCCAAGGCTGGCTCGCATTCTTGTCCGGCTGGCCGAGCAACGCCGCCACGGCCGCCTTGGTATAGGCGAGGTCAATGTCGGCCGGCATGGCCGGCGCCGGGATGGGCCCTGATGCGGGGCGAATCGAGGCCGTGTGCTCGGCCTTCTCGGCATCCTTCCCGAAGAACGAGTCGAGCTTGTAGGACATACTGCAGCCCGACGTGGCAGCGCCCAGCACCAGCGATAGCGCGATCGCCTGCGCCCGCAGCCGCCATAGGCGCGCCTTGCGCGTTCCTTTATAACGAAGGCGCCGCGGCGCCCGAATGGCCCGGCTCCTCAAGGTCTTCTGCGCAATGTCCGACACGGCCGGAATAGAACACCCGACATGGTTAACGAGTGGTGATTTCACCCAAGCCGACGAGCCGTTTCGACTGTGGCAGGCCTGGTTTGACGAGGCCGTGAAGGGGGAACCGCGCGATCCGACCGCGATGTCGCTCGCAACCGTCGATTCGGACGGGATGCCCGACGTCCGCACCGTATTGCTCAAAGGCGTTGATGAGCGCGGCTTCGTCTTCTACACGAACACCGAAAGCGCCAAGGGGCGCGAGCTTGCCGCCAACCCGAAGGCGGCGCTCCTGTTCTATTGGAAATCCATGAACCGCCAGATCCGCATCCGCGGTCCGGTCGAGCGCGTGACGGCGGAGGAGGCGGACGCCTATTTCGCGACCCGGCCCAAGGGCGCACAGATCGGCGCCTGGGCAAGCCAGCAATCGCGTCCGCTTGAAAGCCGCCTCGCCTTCGAAAAGGCGGTCGCCCTCTTCGGGGCGAAATATGCGATCGGCGCAGTGCCGCGCCCGCCGCACTGGTCCGGCTACCGTATCGTCCCTATCTCGATGGAGTTCTGGCACGACCGGCCCTTCCGTTTGCACGATCGCGTCGAATTCCGGCGCACCGGCCTGGGCGAGCTGTGGAACAAGGTCCGGATGTATCCCTGATGGCGACTGCACAAACCAACCAACCGCGCCGCACGCTCCTGTTGACCGGCGCAAGCCGCGGCATCGGGCACGCGACGGTGAAGCGTTTCTCGGCCGCGGGCTGGCGCGTCATCACCTGCTCGCGGCATGGATTTCCGGAAAACTGCCCGTGGGAGATGGGACCGGAGGATCACATCCAGGTCGATCTCGCCAGCCCGGCGAACACCGACGAGGCGATCGCCGAGATCAAGAACCGGCTCGACGACGGCGAACTGCACGCGCTGGTCAACAATGCCGCGATTTCGCCAAAGGCCGATGGCGGCAAGCGCCTCGGCTCGATCGACACCAGGCGCGAGACCTGGAGCCACGTCTTTCAGGTGAATTTCTTTGCGCCGATCATGCTGGCGCGCGGTCTGCTCGATGAGCTCAAGCGCGCCAAAGGCGCGGTCGTGAACGTGACGTCGATCGCGGGCTCGCGCGTGCACCCCTTCGCCGGCACCGCCTACTCGACCTCGAAGGCGGCGCTCGCCTCGCTCACGCGCGAGATGGCGGCGGACTTCGGTCCGCTCGGCATCCGTGTCAACGCGATCGCGCCGGGCGAAATCGATACCGCGATGCTCTCGCCCGGCACCGAGGACATCGTCGCGCATCAGATCCCGATGCACCGCCTCGGCACCACCGACGAGGTGGCCAAGATCATCTACGTGCTGTGCACGGAGACGAGCAGTTACGTGAACGGTGCCGAAATTCATATCAACGGCGGCCAGCACGTTTAGGGTAATAGGATTGCGAATTAGCGGCAGACATCCGCGTCGAAATTCGATAGCATTCGCTACCGTCAGAATAAGAAGACCGGCAAGCGGCGCCACCATTTTCGGGGGAGACGCGCATGGCCAATGGGACGACCGGGCCCGGCAGCCCACCGATCGCCGCGGATGCGTACGACCACACGGGCAACGTATTCCTCGATGTGCTGGTCGGCTGGGGATGGCTCGACGTCGGAGGCGATCGCAACATCACCTACTACTTCGACGAGACGTCGGCCTACCACCTGTGGACCAACTTCGAAAAAGGGATGTGGCGCGCCGCGCTGCAGGAATGGGCCAATGTTGCGAATATCACAACGCAGGAGCTTTCCTCGGCTGCGGGTGCGGACCTCTTCGAAACGTGGGTACCCGCCCAGACCCTCACGAACCAATTCGGACTGGATCCCAATGGTCTCCCTTGGATAGCCGCTCATTACCTTCCGCACCAGGAGGGCAATTCCGCGGGGGAGTACAATAGGATTCCTTCGCAAGCTTTGCTTACTCCCGGGGCCTTCGGTTACTGGATTTTCGTTCATGAAATCGGTCATGGGCTTGGGCTGTCGCATCCGCATGGGATGGTTCAGCTGCAAGACGAACCCTTCTATCCCGGCGTCAACGTCCCGGCAGATCTGGGCGACTTCGGTTATAACCAGATGGTCTATAGTCTCATGTCGTACAATCGGGGGCAGTACGTGTACCGGTTTGACGACTACGGCATGCCGGCGACGCCGATGGCCTTCGATATCGCGGCGATCCAGTTTCTCTACGGTCCCAACACAACCTATCACTCCGGCTCGGACACCTATCTGCTGCCCGACGACAATGCCGCCGGCGCGGCGTGGCAGTGCATCTGGGATGCCGGCGGGAACGACAGGATCGGCTACAACGGAACAAAAAACGTCACGATCGATCTGCGCCCTGCGACCTTGGTCTTCGGCGATCCGATTGCCGGAGGCGCAATTTCAAAGGCCGACGGGATTTTCGGCGGCTACACCATCGCGAAGGGCGTGATCATCGAGGAGGCCGTCGGCGGGAACGGCAACGACACGCTCGTCGGCAACACCGCCGACAACGTTCTCAATGGCCGGGCAGGCGACGACACTGCCGTGTTCTCCGGCAACCGGGCGAGCTACACGGTTCAGAACCTCGGCGACAGAGTCGTTGTCATCGGTCCGGACGGGACCGATACGCTTTTCTCGATCGAGCATGCGAAGTTTGCCAACGCGACACTCGACCTCAACGCCGCCACCATGTCCGACGCCCTCTGGTCGCCGACCGGCGTGCGCGATCTCACCGGCGACGGGACGAGCGACGTCGTCTGGTACAACGTCGCGACACGCAACGTCGATCTGTGGAAGATCGCCAACGGCCAATGGGCGGGCAGTGTCTCTCTCGGCACCCACCCGCCGGGCTGGCAGCCCGCGGGCAGCGGCGATCTGAACGGCGACGGCACCAGCGACGTGCTCTGGTACAATCCCTCGACCGGCAACGCCGATCTCTGGAAAATCGCCAATGGTCAGTGGGCCGGTAGCGTCAGCATCGGATCACATCCGCTGGGGTGGCAGCTTGCGGGCGTGGGCGATTTGAATGGCGACGGAACCGGCGACCTGGTCTGGTTCAATCCGTCGACTGGCAATGTCGATCTCTGGAAAATATCCAACGGCCAATGGGCCGGAAGCGTCAGTATCGGTGCCCATCCGCTAGGCTACCAGGTCGCCGGCACCGGCGACTTCGACCACGACGGCACAGCCGACGTGCTTTGGTACAGCCCGACGAATGGCACGACCGAAATCTGGAAAATCGTGAACGGACAGTGGAGCGCCACGCTGAACCTCGGCTCGCATCCGCTCGGATGGGTGCCGGCCGGCATCGGCGACTTCAATCACGATGGGACCAGCGACATCGCGTGGTACAATTCCACGACGCGCGACATCGACATCTGGCAGATCGTGAGCGGCAAATGGAATGCGAGCTTCGACGTTGGCTCCCATCCGTCCGGATGGGCGCCGGCAGGTGTGGGTGAGTCCAACAACGACGGCTTCAGCGACATCGCCTGGTACAATTCAGCGACCGGCAATATCGACATCTGGCAGATCGTGAACGCGCACTGGGCCGCGAGCGTCAACGTCGGTACTCATCCGCTCAACTGAGCGCCGACAAGAGTCCGGGATCAATTCGTGCTGCCAATAAGAGAATGACGAAGCAGCCCTGCAGCATTGGGGAGGCGCGCATGGCGATTACGGACAAGGGTGACAACACCGGCAACGTCTTCATCGATGCGCTGGCCGCCTATTCGTTTCTGGATGTCGGCGGCGATCGCAACATCACCTACTACTTCGAGCAGAGTGGCAACGTCAGCCCCCACGCTTGGTCCCTTTCCGACAAGCAGTCGTGGCAATCCGCGATGCAGCAATGGGTCAATGTGGCGAACATCACGGCGCAGGAGTCCTCGTCGTTGAACGCGGACCTGCGGGAGGCGTGGGTCAGTTCCGATGTCATGACGGCTGGCCACGGATTGGGCCCCGGCGGTGTGCCTTTGGTCAGCTATCACGGTCTTCCGCAGATCGGCAGCGCCAGCTTCAACGGGGAGTACAACAGGGGATATACCGGTACGGTCAATCAGCCACCGCACTGGCCGCCAATCGGACCGGCTCCGGGCAGCTCAGGTTACTGGATTTTCGTTTCTGAGATTGGTCACGGCCTCGGGCTGACGCCGCCGTTTGGGACAGATCAGCTCGCGAACGAACCCTTGTTCCCCGGCGTCACGAACGCGGGAGATCTGGGCGAGTTCGGTTATAACCAGATGGTTTACACCGTCCTGTCGCCCAATCGGGGGCAGTACATATCCGACGCTCTCAACTACGGCTATCCGGTCACGCCGATGGCCTTCGATATTGCGGCCATCCAGTTCCTCTATGGTCCCAACACGACGTTTCACGCGGGCTCGGACGGGTATGGGCTGCCTGATGAGAGTGCGCCCGGCACAAACTGGCAATGCATCTGGGACACCGGCGGGACCGACACCCTCCTTTATGACGGAAAAAAGAACGCCACGATCGATCTGCGTCCCGCGTCGCTCGTATTCGGCGATCCGATTGCGGGAGGAGCCATTTCGAAGGTGGATGGCATTTTTGGTGGCCTCACCATCGCGAAGGGCGTGGTCATCGAAAACGCGGCCGGCGGGAGCGGCAGCGACACGCTCGTCGGTAACTTCGCCGACAACGTTCTCGATGGTAGGGCAGGCGACGACACTGCCGTGTTCTCCGGCAACCGGGCGAGCTACACGGTTCAAAATTTGGGAAGCAGATTTCTGGTCTTCGGTCCGGACGGAGCCGATACGCTTGTCTCGGTCGAGCATGCGAAGTTTGCCGACGCGACACTCGACCTCAACGCCGCCACGATTTCCGACGCCCTCTGGTCGCCGACCGGCGTGCGTGATCTCACCGGCGACGGCACGAGCGACGTCGTCTGGTACAACGTCGCGACACGCAACGTCGATCTGTGGAAGATCGCCAGCGGCCAATGGGCGGGCAGTGTCTCTCTCGGCACCCACCCGCCGGGCTGGCAGCCGGCGGGCACTGGCGATCTGAACGGCGACGGGACCGGCGATGTGCTCTGGTACAACCCGTCGACCGGCAACGTCGATCTCTGGAAAATCGCCAATGGTCAGTGGGCGGGCAGCGTCAGTATTGGATCGCATCCGCTCGGTTATCAGGCGGCCGGGATCGGCGACTTCGACCACGACGGCACGAGCGATGTGCTCTGGCACAATCCCACCAATGGCGCCACCGAGATCTGGAAGATCGTGAACGGCCAGTGGAGCGCCACGTTCGATCTCGGCTCGCATCCGCTCGGATGGGTGCCGGCCGGCGTTGGTGACTTCAATCACGACGGGACCAGCGACATCGCCTGGTACAATGCCACGACGCGCAGCATCGACATCTGGCAGATCGTGTACGGCACATGGAGCGCCAGTTCCGACGTTGGCTCCCATCCGCTCGGGTGGGCACCGGCCGGCATCGGCGACTTCAATCACGACGGCACAAGCGACATCGCCTGGTACAATGCCACGACGCGCGACATCGACATCTGGCAGATCGTGAGCGGCAAATGGAATGCGAGCTTCGACGTTGGCTCCCATCCGCTCGGATGGGCGCCGGCAGGTGTGGGTGAGTCCAACAACGACGGCTTCAGCGACATCACGTGGTACAATGCGGCGACCGGCAATATCGACATCTGGCAGATCGTGAACGCGCATTGGGCCGCGAGCGTCAACGCCGGTGCTCATCCACTCAGCTGAGCGCCGTCCGGCGTTCTACAGCCACTTCTTCCACTTGAACCAGTAGTAGGGAAGCACCGCGGCAAGCACCATCAGAAAGAGTGCCATCGGATAGCCGAATTCCCAACCGAGCTCCGGCATGTTCTTGAAGTTCATGCCGTAGATGGTGGCGACCAGCGTCGGCGGCAGCAGCACCACAGCCGCGATCGAGAAGATCTTGATGATGTTGTTCTGCTCGACGCTCATGACACCGAGCATCGCGTCGAGCAGGAAGGTGACCTTGTTGCCGAGATAGCTTGCGTGGTCGGAGAGCGACTGCACGTCGCGCTGCATGGTTTTGAGCTGCGAGCGCATTTCCTTCGGCCACTTCAGCCCGTCAGCCTCGTTGGCAAGAAACAGCACAAGCCGCCCGATCGAGACCAGGCTCTCCCGGACCTTTGAGGTCAGGTCGCCCTTGCGGCCGATCGTTCTCAAGATGTAGCGATACGTCTTGGTGCGATCGACGCGCCGGCCCTCCGGCTCGAAAATGTCGTGCGAGACGCGGTCGATGTCGGCGGCGGCCCGCTCCAGAATGTCCGCCGCGCGATCGATTATCGCGTCGAGCAAGTCCATCATGATGGTTTCGCCCGACACGTTCTGAGGGCACGAGCGGGCGAGCTTGTTGGTGATCAGCGCGAACGGGCGCGGCTCGTCGTAGCGCACGGTGACGAGTTTGTGGCCGGCGAGGATGAAGGTGACTGCCGTCGTCTTTGGCGTCGCCGTGTCCGACTGGCACATCAGCGTCGCGGTCATGTAGCGCGCGCCGTTCTCCAGGTAGAGCCGGCTCGATATCTCGATCTCCTGCATCTCCTCGCGCGTCGGGACCGCAATGCCGAGCGCACGCTCGAGCATCTTGTCCTCGCCATGCGTCGGCGACACGAGATCGAACCAGACGGCGCCATCCGGGATCGCGCCGGATTCCTCGACGACGCTTCGTTCGAGCGAATTTCCGCGCGGGAGATAGACGAACAGCATCGGCACGCCATCGCAGGTACTTGCCCTGCGTAGCGCGGCCCCGCGTCATGGTCCACAGCAGAGATCAAAAGAGGGTGTCGGCCCTCTCGGCTAGGCCCTCAGGCGAACCTCACGCCGCGGCGTCTTCGGTATCGAGCTTGGCGGGCTCGACAGGCGCGTATGCGGAGTTCTTCGCTTCGCTGCGGTACTGCAACGCGGCTGCCACCGCCGAGATTCCGATCGCCCCGAAGCGCGGATCGAGCTCGGCACGCTCGCGGCGCTGTTCGGTCGTCGCTCGTCGGGATTCCATGTTTCCTCTCCAGAACAAATTTGTGTTGCCCGTGCCCGGGCGTCCCATGGGGCGCTGATCTCGTGTCCGACTGCGGCGGAAATGGGCAGAAACTGTGCCCCGGCCTTGGGTTTTTGGCAGTGATTCGAAGCCTGGCCGCCGGTCGGGCTCAAGTCGAGCACGCTCACCGAATGGCTTAGGCCAGGATGGTAAACAGGTCATTTACCTATTGGCGCCAAACTCTTTGACGAGACTCGACGGTATTCGGCCCCTCTTAGTGCGGCATTCGTGCAACAGGTGCGAAGAAGGATGCGGCGCGCGGCGGGCAAATTCTGGAATGGGTAGGAATCTTCGGTTATCACCAGCCGTTCCCGGGGCGCGGCAGGGGCTAAGGCAAGGGAATATAAAGTGATGGCGGCACGGAATTTCGCTTTTCTGCTTCTGGGCTTGCTCGCGGGCGGCTGCGTGCAGTCGACGCTGGAGATGGCGTCCGACGCCAATCTGACGCCACGCGACAAGAAATTGCTCGCGAGTGCGCCGTACGAAAAGGCCACTATTCCGCAGCCGTACCAGCGCCATATCGTCAATTATCACCGCAAGGAGACGGCCGGCGCGATCGTGGTCGATAGCGACGCGCGCTATCTCTATTACGTGCTCCCCGAAGGCAAGGCGATCCGCTACGGCATCACCGTCGGCGAGGACGCGCTCGCCTTCTCCGGCATCGCCAAGGTCGGCCGCAAGGAAGAGTGGCCGTCCTGGACGCCGACCAACGACATCAAGAAGCGGCTCGGAAACATCCCGGCCTACGTCGCGCCCGGCCCGCACAATCCGATGGGCTCGCGCGCACTCTATGTCTACGATGGGCCGAAGGACACGCTCTACCGTATCCATGGCACCAATCAGCCGGAATACATCGGATCAGCCATCTCGTCGGGCTGCATTCGTCTGACCAACGAGGACGCGATCGATCTGTTCAACCGGGTCAAGATCGGCACGGTGGTGGTGGTGCTGGCGCCGGGTTCAGGCGACTCGCCGAGCAATCCTCGGGTAGCTTTTACGGGCGGACGCGACGTCAATTGAGTTAAGGCGCGGGGGAAATGAGAGCGCCGGGCGAAAGCCCGGCGTTTCTCTTTTTGGATTGGGCTTGCGGCTCACGCCGCGAGCAGTTGCTCGCGCTTCGCCCAGTCGAGCGTACGGTCGAGCGCACGGGCCAGCTTGTCGAACAATTCGTCGATCTCGGCCGGCTTGATGATCAACGGCGGGCAGATCGAGATTACATCGCCCGCGATGAAGCGCACGATCAGCCCTTCGGCTTGCGCATTCGCAACCACCCGCGCGCCGACGCCCTGCTTTGCATCGAACGGTGTCTTGCTCGGCTTGTGCGCTGCGAGTTCGAGCGCGCCGACAAGGCCCATCCCGCGCACTTCGCCGACCAGCGGATGATCGCCGAGCGCGTTCAGCCGCTGCTGGAATTGCGGCGTACGCGCTGCCGCCGTCTCGACGATCTTCTCGCGCTTGTAGATCTCCAGCGTCTTCACCGCCACCGCGGCCGACACCGGATGCCCCGAATAGGTGAAGCCATGGCCGAAGGTGCCGATCTTTCGGCTTTCCGTGATCAGCGCCTGGTACATGTCCTCCGGGATCATCACGCCGGCGATCGGCAGATAGGCCGATGACAGTGCCTTGGCGATCGAGATCGAATTCGGCTTGTAGCCGAGCGGCGTGCAGCCGAACATCGCGCCGAGCCGCCCGAAGCCGCAGATCACCTCGTCGTCGATCATGAACACGTCGTACTTGGCGCACACCGCCATGATCTTCGGGAAATAAGTCTTCGGCGGAATGATCACGCCGCCCGCGCCCATCACGGGCTCGGCGATGAACGCCGCGACCGTGTCAGGGCCTTCGCGCAGGATCAGCTCTTCGAACTCGGCGGCAAGCCGCGTCGCGAAGTCCTCTTCGCTCTCGCCGTCCTTGGCGAAGCGGTAGTGGTGCGGGCAGCCCGTGTGCAGCACGCGCGCGATCGGCAAGTCGAAATCGATATGATTGTTGGGCAGGCCGGTCAGTGAGGCGGCCGCAATCGTGACGCCATGATAGGCCTTCACGCGGCTGATGATCTTCTTCTTGTTCGGCCGTCCCAGCGCATTGTTCATGTACCAGACGAGCTTCATCTGGCTGTCGTTCGCTTCCGAGCCGGAATTGCAGAAGAACACCTTCGAGATCGGCACCGGCGCAATCTCTTTTAGCTTCTCGGCGAGCTCGATCCCCGGGTCGTGGCTCTTTGCGGTGAACAGGTGTGCGAAGGGCAGCTTGCGCATCTGGGAGGTCGCCGCTTCGACCAGTTCTTCATTGTCGTAGCCGAGCGCCGTGCACCACAGGCCGGCCATGCCCTCGAGATACGCCTTGCCGTCCGTGTCGTAGACATACACGCCCTTGCCGCGCTCAAGCACCAGCGGACCGGTGTCACGGATTGTCGCCTGGTTGGAGTAGGGGTGGATCAGGGTCTCGACTGCACGGGTCTGCAAATTGGTCAGCGGCATGACGTGTCCCTTCTCGGATAGGCAACGCTATGAGGGCGAAAGCTGCCCGAAGTCCAATAGAAAATTCAAATCCGACAACCGCGCCGCGCCGCGCGGTTGCAACTCAAGGAAAGGGCCCAAGCCTGTTGCGGAAGGCCCGCCGGTATTGCGATATTTACGCGTGTCGCGCGGGTCATCGGGGATCGCGCCCGGCATGGCAGCGGGGGGTGGCGCGGTTAGCGCGATCTGGCCATGACATACGATCTTTTCATTTCCCATTCCTCGGAAGACGCCGAGACTGCGCTCGCGCTCGTCGCCGATTTCGAAAATCGCAACATCACCTGCTGGGTGGCGCCGCGCGACATCCCGATGGGCTCGAGCTATCACGAGGAAATCGTGCAGGCGATCGAGAACTCGCGCGCGGTGCTGCTGCTGTTTTCCGGCGCCGCCAACAAGAGCGCGCATGTACTGCGCGAGGTCGAGCTTGCGGAGCAGGGCAGGAAGCCGATCCTTCCGTTGCGCATCGATGTATCGGATCCCGCGGGCGGGCTCAAATACATGCTCGCCAACAAGCAGTGGGTCGAGCGCAAGGCGCTCGGCAACCGGCTGGTCGATACCATCGAGCAGCTGCTCGCGGGCTCGCGCCCCATCCGCACCGGCGTCGATGAGGCCCGTGCACGCCCGGCGCCGCAGCCGCCCAAGAAAAAGGGCGGCCTCTCTCCGATGCTGATCGGCATCGTCGCGGCAGTTCTGCTCCTGCTCGTCGGCGGCGGGATCGCGGCCTGGCAGATGAACGAAACCCAACGGATCGCTCAGGCCGAGCAACTGAGGAAAGAGCAGGAGCGGCGAGAAGCGGGGCTGCGCGAGCAGGAGCGGCTGAAAAAGGAAAGGGAAGAGCAGGAAAAGCGCGCGGCCGAAGCGGCAAAACAGGAAGAAGAAAGAACGCGACAGCAGGCCGCAAAAGACGAAGAAGAAAGGAAGAGGGTGGCGTCGATCCGCCCCGTCACCCTTCCGGTCGCGCCGACGCGCGAGATCACGATTGAGAAGTCGGCGCCGGCCGTCGGCGATGCGGTCCCCGGCAAGACGTTCTTCCGCGAGTGCGACATCTGCCCGGTCATGGCGGTCGTGCCGGCCGGGAGCAACCTGATCGGCTCCCCGAGCGACGAGAGCGGCCGGAGCAACAACGAAGGCCCGCAGCAGCCGGTCGCCTTCCGCGTGCCGTTTGCGGTCGGCCGCTCGGAGGTGTCGTTTGAGGAATATATCGCCTGCATCAACGAAGGCGGGTGCCCTCCGGGGCTTCCGAGCGACTATGGCTGGGGCTATGGAAAGCAGCCCGCCATGCAGGTCTCATGGAACCACGCGAAGGCTTATGTGGGTTGGCTTTCAAGAAAGACCGGCGGGAAGTACCGCTTGCTGTCCGAAGCCGAATGGGAATACGCGGCGCGTGGCTGCGCGAGGGTCTGCGACTCGACGCCGTTCTGGTTCGGCACCGACATCTCCAAGGCGCGGGCGAACTACGACACCCGCATTGCCTATCTGGGCAGTCCAAAGGCGGACAGACGGGGCAGTACGCTTCCGATCGACGCGTCGGAACCGAACCCATTTGGTCTGCTGCATGTGCACGGAAACGTCGCAGAGTGGGTTGAGGACTGCTGGCAGGAAAACCTCGTCGGGCTTCCGCCCGACGGCACGGCGCGTACCGACGGGGATTGCCTGCGGAGAGTCGTCCGCGGCGGTTCGTGGTCGGACGATCCGAAGGCTTTGCGTTCCGCGGCGCGCTCCTGGCAGGTGCCCGAGGAGCGGCGGGCGCAGATCGGGTTCCGGGTTGCCCGCGAGCTCAAATTATAGGCTGAACAGCAACAACTCT
This sequence comes from Xanthobacteraceae bacterium, assembly GCA_049698215.1. Taxonomy (GTDB): domain Bacteria; phylum Pseudomonadota; class Alphaproteobacteria; order Rhizobiales; family Xanthobacteraceae; genus PALSA-894. Next base: position 23,447 of record JBAVXH010000065.1, read on the forward strand.
TGGAAGTGAACGACTTGCCGTACAGGTGACGTCGCGGCATATTGACGCCATATTTTCGTCAGAGTTCCGCGCGGGGCGCTTGGACGGGCTGGGGTTTGCACGTGGGGATCAGATCGCCTCTCAACCTGCTGTTCGCGTTCGGCATTTTCACAGTCGGCCTGTGGACTTCTCAGTCCGAGGCGCAGACGCGTCGCGCATTCTTGATCGGGAACCAGCGGTACACCGACGGCTACATCAATCCGCTCAGCCGCACGGTGAACGACGCCAAGGACTTGGCGAAAGACCTGGAAGACGCGGGCTTCGATAAGAAAAACATCAAGATCGTCACGGACGTCAGGAACAAGTCGTCGTTCGACAAGGAGTTCGACGCCTTCCTCAAGACGGTCCAGGAGGGCGACTTCGTCTTGTTCTACTACTCGGGCCATGGGTCCGGAGTGTCCGGTGAGCGCAAGAACTATCTGCTGCCCACGGATCTGAAGAGCCCGTTCACGTTCACACGCGATCGCTTGAGACAGGAAGACCGCAAGAACCCGGATGTCATCCGTCTTCGCATCGATGATTTCGTCGATGCCTATGAGATCGAGGAAATTCAGAAGAACGGAATCGCCACGAGCGAGATTCAGCGCAGGCTCGCGGAGAAGAACCCATCGAACGTGTTGATGATTCTCGATGCGTGCCGGACGCTGGCGCGCTTCGCGCCGGACCAAAACGACAAGGTCCCGGTTCGCGGCAGCCCTGCCGGCAGCCGCATGATCACCGAGCAGGAGACCCTGCCGAATTTCATGGTGCTCTACTCGGCGCAGTTCGGCGAACAGGCGGCCGAAGGCTTCTCCAACCTCGGCCGCAACTCGCTGTTCACCGAGGTCCTGCGCCTGGAACTGCCGCGTCCCGGTCAAACGATCCGCGAACTGGCAACGCGGGTGAAGCTGATGGTTCGCGCCATCGCGCTGGATTTCGGCGCCCAACAGGAGCCGGAGTTTACCGCGCCAAAGGGCAGCACCTATCCGGACGAAATTCTTCTCATCGGCTCGATCGGCCGGGAGCGGTTCCGCATGCCGGAAGGCAACTGCGATGGCGGCGCCGCCGATTGGGAGCAGGTGAAGCTCAGCCGCAAGCGCGATCTGCTGGAGCGGCATGTCCGTCGATACAAGGAATGCGACACCGCGGAAGCCGCACGCCGAGAAATCCTGCGGTTGGCCCTGAGCTCCGACGATCCGATCGAACTGGCGACACCGGAGGAGGTCAGAGGTCTCGACAGATGCGATCAGCTCGCCGCCGCCGATACGGACTTCGCCCGCCCGCCGGAAGTCCCGGGCGTACCGTTTGAAAAGATTGTCGCGGACGACGCCATCAAGGCTTGCACCTCGTCTGCCAACGAGCAAAGGCGCGTTGCGCGTTTCCGGTTCAATCTTGGCCGCGCGTATCACAAGCAGGGCGTCGACTCCGGGACCAGCAGGGCTGACGCCGCGCGTGCATTCCGCGAGGCGATGGAGAATTATGAGAAGGCAACCGAAGCCGGCTACGTGAGCGCGCTCAACAATCTGGCCGCGCTGTATGAGACCGCCGACGGCGTGGAGCGTGACGAGAAAAGAGCCATCGAGCTTTACAAGCGAGGCGCCGACCAGGGACATCCGCTGGCGATGTACAATCTCGCCATGCATTATCGCAACGGCTACGGCGTGAAGCGCAACCTCGGGCAGGCCGCCGAGTACTTCTCGAAGGCGGCGGACGCGGGCTACGTGTCCGCGATGGTAGAGAGAGGGCGCGCGCTCATCCAGGGGCAGGGGATCTCGAATCCCCGTGGCGGGATGGAGTGGCTGCAACGGGCGGCCAATCAAGGGTCGGGACGCGCCAAGTTGATGCTGGGGGTCTATTATTATCTCGGCGTCGACGATCGGAGTGAAGGCGTCCAAGGCGTCAATGCCGTAACTCCCGATCTGACGCTGTCCCTGTTGTGGCTGGGACGTCTGGCAGACACGCGAGATATCGAGGCCCTCTCCCTGCTCGCCGACATCATGCAAGACGGGAGCGGTCTCTCGAGCGCGCAGCCCGAGATCGCCGAACGATACTGGCGGTTGGCAGCCTACGGCGGCGACGTGCGCGCGCAAGCGATGTTCGCGGATCGGCTGCGCCGGGGATTTGCTCTTGTGAAGCAGGAGTACGGCCCGCGGGAACCGGTTGTCCTGCTCGGGCGAGCCGTGAAGCAGGGTTCGGCGCAGGCGGCGCTCGCGCTCGCACAGATTTATCGCGACGGCGAATTCGAGGAGAAGAAGAGTCCCGTTCAGGCAATGCGCTATGCCTATCAGGCCATCGAACTGGCGGTCCAGAACGACGAGGTTGTCGAAACGCGAGGAGAACCTTTCCCGGAGATGGGCGCGGCTCATCTCCTCTCGGAAATGGCAAAAGACCCAAAGGGAGGAGCCGTGGACGCGCGAGGACGGCCGCTCCTGACACCGGACGAGGTTGACCGGCTAGAGCACTACTACGGGGCCGTGGATCCCAAGACCGGCAAGGTGAAGATTCGCCGCCTGGATGTGAAACTGAGCTGCCAGTACGGCCGCCGATACGATCGGCGCAAGCGAAGATACGTCCCGATCGCGGTAGGCGAGCGCCGGGAGGAGATATGGGTCTGGGATTGGGGACGCCCGGAATCGCCGACCGAATTCCAATTCCGCAATCTCGAGCGCAAGGTGCCGGCGTGCTCGCACAATGAAGTTCTGCGCCGCACGCTGATCGATATTTTCGAGCAGGCAAAGAAGAGCAAGGTGTCTTTCGCCGATCTGGTCGACCAAAAAGTAAGAACGGCCAAGAACCAGACCGTTACGCCGGTTGAGAAGGAACGTCGAGGCAGAAGGCGCGGCCGTGGTTAGGCCGAGGGCGGCGATGCAGGCCCGCAGTCCGCAAGGATGGAGATAGAGATGCTATCGCGGTTTTGGATGCTGATCTTGGGTGCTGCGGCCTTGGCGGCGGCAATGTGTGTCACCCCCGTGCAGCCGGCGCGGGCGCAGTTTGGGATCAGCATCGGCGGCTTCCCGATCGGAGTCCATTTCGGCCGCGGATATCGCGGCGGCCGTTATGGCCGCAGGCACCGGGGGCCGAAAGACGATTCGCAATCTCAAAACGTGGAAGCGCGCGCTCCCAAAGAGGACAAGGTGGCTGCCTCGAAGGGCGCGCCGAGCAGCAAGCAGCAAATGGACGTGCTGAGGGTCCTGGTGGCTTCTACAGCGGTTTCCAGCGCCGTTGGGTCCACCAAGGACTTGTTTGAAGTCGGACAGACCACCTCGAACGAAGCCGATCGCGACTACACCGCCAAGATCGCGGCGATCATCACCAGATTCAATGAGGAGCAGGAAAACGCAAACAATAACGAAGCCGGCGACATTTCGATGACGGCCATCGAGCAATCGCTGGAAAAGGCGTTCAAGAACGCCAAGCTCGACGTTTACGGGCGGTTTGCCGGCGAAAGTTGGACCTCGGATCGCATGCGCAAGATGATCCTGGATCTCGCGGACGCGGAGCTTTCGCGGCTGTTCAGGGGCAACACCAAAGGAACGGCCCCCATGTCCGCACTCGATGCGTTGATCCAGCGCGCCGGCGAGTCGGTCTATCGGCGCATCTTCGAAACCTCCGAGCTCCTGGCAGCCAATCGCAGCGCGGCACTGTTCATGCAGCGGCTCTATCAGACACACGGCAAGATGGTGAAAGACAAAAAGGAAAGGAGCAAAGACGGCGCCGCCCAAAAAGGCGAGTATGATGACGATGACGTCATGGAGAGCGCCGACGGAATCATCTCGCGCGCGGCACTCGGCGTGATCCGGCCCTACGAAACGGCGATGCGGCGCAGCGACAACGCCTATGTCTACCGCTATCGTGCACAACGCATCGTATTCGATTGCCTTTCCGAACAAATCGTGCAGACAACGTCGTCGGAGACCGGCAGGGCCGAGAAGAGCGTGATCGAACACAAGATCACGGCGGCAAGCAATGATATCTGCAGCAAATGGCTGCTCGCTCAATTCGGAGCGCCAACCGGGGAGCTGCAATCGCAGCAGCCGTATCCGCTGCGAGCCGTGTGGTCCAACGGGAAGCTGAAAGACAATCCCGCGATGTATAACAACTCGCTCGGGACGTTCTAGGCGGGCGGCGTGCCGCGAAGCAGCTCTGCCGTCGCGCCGTCGGCAGGAAAGAACGACTCGATCGCCAGCTCGGACAGCGTGACGTCGACCGGCGTGCCGAAGATCGTCGTCGTCGAGAAGAACGACAGCACGCCCGCGTCGGTGACGAACTGCACCGGAACCACCACGCCTGCGTAATCCTCGTTCACCGCCGCCCGCGGCGCCTTGCCGCCGCCCGGCGCGGGATAACCTGACAGCTCGGCCAGCAGCTTGATGAGCTCGCCGTCCGCCGTGACGTCGATCTGCTGGCGCAGCCGCATCAACAGATGCGCGCGCCACTCGGGCAGGTTGACGATGCGCGGCGCGAGCCCCTTCGGATGCAGGCTCAGGCGCAGCACATTGACCGGCGGCTGCAGCAGGCCCGGGTCGGCCGAGGCGATCAGCGCCGGCACGGAGGCGTTATGCGCGGTCAGCGTCCAGTGCCGGTCGACCGCGAGCGCCGGATAGGGCTCGTGACCCTTCAGGACAAGATCGACCGCATGGCGAACATGCCGCAGCGCCGGATCGTCCAGCGATCGCTGGGCAAAAACCGGGGCATATCCGGCAGATAGCAGCAGCACGTTGCGCTCGCGCAGGGGAACATCAAGTTGCTCCGCGAGGTGTAAGACCATTTCACGAGAAGGCTGCGCACGGCCGGTTTCGAGAAAACTCAGGTGCTTGGCCGAAATGTCGGCTTCGAGCGCAAGATCGAGCTGCGACAGCCGCCGCCGCTGGCGCCATTCGCGTAAGTGATCGCCGATGGGTCGCACGGTTGCCATGTGCGCCACCATAGTGCGGGCGAGGGCGCTGCTCCATTACCTCGCAGTTAATCGACGGGCGGAGTGCGAGGGCCTAGTTGGACGGACACCAGCCGCGATAAGGCGCGGCACACCAACAAGGAGGTTCCATCATGCTTCGCCAGATCACCAACCTTCGTTTCGCCCTGCTTGCCGATGCGGTCGCGAGCGGCGCCACCGGCCTGATGATGATCGCGGGTGCGGATTTGCTCACCGGCCTGCTCGGTTTGCCCGCCGTGCTGTTGGGCGAAGCCGGCTTGCTCCTCGTGCCGTATGTGGCGCTCGTCGCCTTCGTCGGCACGCGTCAGGCGATCCCGCACGGCCCCGTGAAGGCGATCATCGCGCTCAACGTCGCGTGGGTCGCCGGGAGCATCGGCCTGTTGATGAGCGGCACCGTGGCGCCGACCGCGCTGGGCTACGCCTTCGTGATCTTGCAGGCGGTGGTGGTCGGGGTGTTCGCGGAGCTGCAATTCATCGGCCTGCGCCGCGAGCAGACGGCGACTGCCTATTAGATCACACTGCGTCAGCAATCTCGACAATACGCCGCCGGGTCGAAGCCTCGGCGGCGCATTTCGCCGTGTGGGCGTCGCGGTTGATCACCTGGAGGTTCGGCAAGCCCCAGAACGAAAGCAGTGACGGCCAGTCCATCTCGCGGTGCTCGCGCCACACCCGGAACAATGGCACGCGGTGATCGACCTCGCTGCTCTTCCACAATCGCGCGCTGGTCTCGGCGCAGCGCCGCTGCTGCAGCCGCCGCAGCAGCTTCGCGTAATCGCTCGGCGCATTCCAAAGCCGCCATGACACGACGCAGGCGGTGTGCCAGGTCGCGTTCTTATTCGGCCCTCGATCCCACAGGTCCTTGTGCCAGCCGAGCCGGTAGACCGGCTGGCCGCACACGCAGCAGAAACCCGGCCCGCGCGAGAACGCCTTCTCGCGATATGGCGCGGGCGGCGCGCGAAAGCTTGCGGCCAAGTCCTTCTCGCGCCCCGATTTCAGGCGCCAGCTCCAGCCCTGAGGCGTGCCGCTGCGGCGCGCCAGAGCGCGCGTCAGCCGGTCGGCGCGCAGCGGGTGGGCGCGCCAGTATCCGTCGATGGCGAGCCGCGGCATTGGTGGTGTCCAGCGCCGGTTGAGGGCGTAGGTCAGCACCGGCGCGGGAAAATGATCCGGCAGCGCGCGCGTCAGCCGCGTGAGCGCCCGCTGATTCTGCAATTCGCGCGTTTCGGACATCTTCATGGGCAACAGCCTCGCGATCCCGGCCGATTCTGCCAGCGAGGCGTAAAGCAATCCTGTCAGTCGGGCGGTGCATGGACGGGCCGCATCGCCGCGGCTAAAACGTCTTCAAGTCCTTCGAATTGCCGGGAAATCTCCAATGAACGACGACCTGATCCGCCAGGATGCCGTAACGATCGTGGCGCGTCTCAAGAGCGGCGAGGTCACGCCGCACGACCTGCTCGACGTGCTGGAAAAGCGCATCGCGGCGGTGGACGGCGCCGTGAACGCGCTGCCGACGCGCTGCTTCGAGCGAGCGCGGCAGCACGCCGACCGGTTGATGCAGCGGCCGGTCGACGAGCGCGGCCAGTTGGCCGGCATGCCGATTCCGATCAAGGATCTGGTGAATGTCGCGGGCGTGCGCTCCACGCAAGGCTCGCCGATCTATGCGAACAATATCCCGGAGAAGTCGGACGTTCTGGTGGAGCGTCTCGAGGCCGAGGGCGGCATCGTCTACGCGATGTCGAACACGCCGGAATTCGGCGCCGGCGCCAACACCTTCAACGAGGTGTTCGGCAAGACGCGCAATCCCTGGAATACGTCACGGTCGGCAGCGGGCTCCTCGGGCGGCGCCGCCGTCGCGCTCGCGACCGGCATGGCGTGGCTCGCGCATGGCTCCGACATGGGCGGCTCACTGCGCAATCCGGCGAGCTTCAACGGCATCGTGGGATTTAGACCGAGCATCGGCCGCGTCGCGCACACGCCCATCGGCACAATCGACATGAACTTGAGCCAGCAAGGGCCGATGGCGCGCAATGTCGAGGACGTCGCGTTGCTGCTCGACGCGATGGTGGGCGAAGACCCGCGCGATCCTCTATCGCTGCCGCGCACGGGCGAGTCGTATCTTGCGGCGGCACGCTGCGGCTGGAAGCCGAAGCGCGTCGCGTACTCGTGCGATCTCGGCATCACCATGGCGGATGATGAGGTCGCGGCGGTTACCCGCAAGGCGGCCGAGCGTTTCGCCGAGCTCGGCGCGACCGTGGAAGAGGCACATCCGGACTTCACCGGCCTGCATGAGTGTTTCATCACGCTGCGCGTCTACGACTTCTTCATGAAAAAGGCGATGCTGCTGCGCGAGCATCGGGAGCTGCTCAAGCCCGAAGTGATCTGGAATATCGAGAAGGGCCACAGCATCAATTTCGATGAGCTCGAACGCGCCGAAAAAATGCGCATCGAGCTGGCGCGGCGGTATCTGGCGTTCTTCGACAAGTACGATCTCTTGCTCACGCCCGCGACGGTCGTTGCGCCGTACCCGATCGAGAACCGCTATGTGGCGGAGGTGAACGGGCACAAGTTCGCAAACTACGTCGAGTGGCTGGCAATCGCGTATGCGATCACGGTGTCATGCGGCACCGCGCTGTCGCTGCCCTGCGGCCTCACGCGCGAGAATTTGCCGGTCGGCCTGCAGATCGCGGGCCCGCCGCGCAGCGAGGCGCGCATCCTGGCGGCCGCGAAGGGGCTGGAGGATATCCTCGGCCTGCGCGGCACGACGCCGATCGATCCGCGCGTGATGCACTGATCAGGAAAACCACTCGACCTTGATCGCGGCCTGGATGCAGGCCGCGAGATTCGCCAGCACGTGCAGCCCGATGGTGAGCAGGGTCGAGCCGCTCGCCCAGCGGATCCATCCGAGCAGCAGTCCGATCAGGAAGATCTGCGCCAACGTGAACGAGTCGTATTGAACGTGCATGCATGCCCAGGCGGCGGACGTCGCGACCATCGTGCCGGACACACCGAGCCAGGATGCGCTCAAGCCCCGAAACAGAAAGCCGCGGAAGGCGATCTCCTCACTGATCGGTGCAACGATCACCACGGCAGTGAAGAACAGCGCCAGCGAGCCGCTGTTGCGCGCCGACTTGTAGGCCTCGACCATGAAGCTCGGCACGACGTCACGCCCAATCAGGTACGTGAATAGGTCGAAGCCGATCAGCAGCGCCGCAAGGCACACGATGCCGAATACCATCTCGCCGCGCCGTGGTGGCACCAGGGCAAGGTAATCCCGCGCCCGCCATTTGCGCAGACGCGCCGCGAAAATCGACACACCCACCCAGGCAGGAGCAGCGACGATCGTAACGAACGCCAGCAGGAAGCCGTCGTTGGCCATCTTGCTCAAGTCGGTCGAGCCGGGCGCAACTGTGTTACGCCAGGCCAGAAAGCCGACGACGACGGCGAATTGGACCATGAACCACGCGCAGACGCCCGCCGCGCCCCAGGCAATCGTCCACAGCAAGCCCCATGGTGCGGGATCGGCTCCCGGGGGCGCGGTCGGTACGGCGATCGGTTCCTCACTCATCCGGCAAACGGTTGGGGCATGCGCTTGATTCGTCAAGGCTCGCGCGGCGGAGCGTCCGCCGGCCGCTCGCGCGGCAATGGAATCAGGTCCGATGCATCGCGCACCGCCCACTGGCAGATCCGGTAGCCGCTGCGTCGCTCCGCAAGGTCCACATGCACGTGGTTTTCGTGAAAGCCGTCGGAGGCGGGCCCCAGCACCGTGGTAAAGCGTGCGCATGCGCTCGTCTTCAGTCGTTCGCGCATCGATTTTGCGACCGCCATGTCGGTGAGCTCGTAGCTCTTGCCGTTCGCCAGCGTGATCGCGCGAATGTCGATGGCGTTGCCCTTGCCGTGCTCGCTGATCATCGCACCGGCCACGCGGTTGCGGCCGCGGCAATCGTACGAATCGAAGTTGGCGATGCCGCCCAGCGGAGCGCCGAGCGTTGCCACAATCGGCGCGACGTCCTCGCGAATCCAGTTGGCTACGGCCTCTGCCATCGTGCAGCGCAGTGTCGCAGGCGGGGTGACGGCGACGCGAACCTTGTCTTTCGTCATGACAGCTGACAGGCGCACCGGATCGTCGATCCCGCAGCCACTGGCGCCGGTCACGGGCGGCAACGGCTCGATCACGGCGATGTCTGCGGTCATCCGGAGTTGGCATTCGGACGGACCGGCAGGCTCGGCCGCGACATCGGGCAAGGGAATAACCGGTCGCGGGCGCGGCAAGGGAATGAGCGGCGAGTCGGCCGGGATGCTGGGCCGCAAGGGGGGCAGCGGCACCCGGTCCCGGGCGTGTGCGCCGCTTTCCAGCAGAAGAGCGGCGAGGGTCACTGCGACGAACTGCGCGCCCCGCCAGTTCCTGTTCTGGCGTGTCGTCAAGGCCGTTGCGTCCGCGCGCCGGGATTGATCATGTGGGGATGGGAACCTTCGAGAACTGACAATGCCGATCCGCGCCATTCTGTTCGACAAGGACGGCACGTTAGTCGATTTCCAGCGCACCTGGGGGCCGGCCACTCACACGGTAATAACGAAGCTTTCCAACGGCGATGGCGCGGCCTTCGAGCGTCTCGCTGCCGTCAGCCTCTACGATCCCGAGGAACAGCGGCTGCTGTCCGGGTCCCCGGTGGTGATCGAGACAACGTACGGATACGGCAAATTGTGGGCGCAGGCGCTCGGCATTCCGGTCACGCCCGAGTTCATCAATCACATCGACGAGCTCTTCTTCCAGGAAACGCTCGACCACCTGACCCCGATGGGCGACGTCAAGGCGCTGCTCGAAGGATTTCGGGTGCGCGGCTACCGGCTCGGCCTGATGACCAACGATGCCGACACGAACACCCGCGCGCAGCTGCGGCAGCTCGGGATCCAGAGACTGCTGGAATTCGTCGCCGCTTACGATTCCGGATATGGCCACAAGCCCGATCCGGACCCGGTTCTGGCCTTCGCCAAATTCGCGCATGTGGCGCCCGCCGAGATCGCGGTCGTGGGCGATGCGCCCCACGATCTGGTCGCGGCTCGCGCCGCGGGCGCAACCGCCATCGGCGTGTTGAGCGGACCGGTCCCGCGCGAGCGGCTGGCGCCGCATGCGGACGCGCTCATTGCCTCCATCGCCGAGCTCGACGAATGGCTTTGCAGCACCGGGTCGAAGGGCTAAGTTTTGGCCTTGACGTGAACACGCCAAGCGACAAAACATCCGGTCTAAGGCTTTAAGAACAAACCGGAATTTAGGAGGACGCCCATGCTCGGTTTGATGCAGGACTGGCCGCTGCTGTGCCATCGCATCATCGACCACGCTGCCATTCAGCACGGCGACCGCGAGGTGGTCACCCGCTCGATTGAAGGACCGATCCATCGCACCAATTACCGCGAGGTGCGCCAGCGCGCGCTGAAGGTCGCCCAGCGGCTGGAGAAGGATGGCATCAAGCTCGGCGATCGCGTCGCGACGCTCGCTTGGAACACCTGGCGGCACCTCGAGACCTGGTACGGCATCACCGGTGTTGGCGCGGTCTATCACACCATCAATCCGCGGCTCTTTCCCGATCAGATCGCCTACATCGCCGGCCATGCCGAAGACCGGCTGATGTTCCTCGACACGACCTTCGTGCCGCTGATGGAGAAGCTGCAGGACAAGCTGCCGACCATCCAGCGCTACGTGATCCTGACCGACGCGGCGCACATGCCGCAGACCTCGCTGCGCAATGCGGTCCCCTACGAGGAGTGGATCGCCGAAGTCGATGGCGATTTTGCCTGGGCGTCGTTCGACGAAAACACCGCGTGCGGCATGTGCTACACCTCCGGCACGACCGGCAATCCGAAGGGCGTCGTCTATTCGCATCGCTCCAATGTGCTGCACTCGATGGTCGCGATCACGCCCGACGCGTTCAATCTTTCGGTGCAGGACACCATCATGCCGGTGGTGCCGTTCTTTCATGCCAATGGCTGGACCATCGCGTTCTCCGCTCCCATGTCGGGCGCGCGGCTGATCTTGCCGGGCATGAAGCTCGATGGCGTGTCGATTTACGAGCTGCTCGAAGGCGAGAAGGTCACCATGACGGCGGCGGTGCCGACCATCTGGCTGATGCTGCTCACCCACATGGAAACGAACAACCTGAAGCTCTCGACCTTGCGTCGCGTGCTGATCGGCGGCTCGGCCTGCCCGCGCGCGATGATCGAGAAATTCGAGAAGACCTACTGCGTCACCGTGGCCCACGCGTGGGGCATGACCGAGATGAATCCGATCGGGTCGATCTGCGCGATCAAGCCCGACTATGACGCGAACGACTACGAGAAGCTTTTGGACGTGAAGGCGAAGCAAGGCGCCGCGCCGTTCACGGTCGAGATGAAGATTGTGGATGATTCCGAGAAAGAGCTGCCCTGGGACGGCAAGACCGTGGGCCGGCTCAAAGTGAAGGGGGCCGCCGTCACAAAGGGCTATTTCAAAGGGGAGGGCGGCAGCGTTCTCGACCCCAATGGGTTCTTTGATACCGGCGACATCTGCACGATCGATCCGTTCGGCAACATCCAGATCACCGACCGCTCCAAGGATGTCATCAAGTCCGGCGGCGAATGGATTTCGTCCATCGACCTGGAAAATCTGGCGGTCGGACATCCGAAGGTAATGGAGGCCGCCGTGATCGGTGTCGCACATCCCAAATGGGACGAGCGTCCGCTGCTGATCATCATCCCGAAGAAGGGCGAGAGCCCGACGCGCGAGGAATTGCTCCAGTACATGGAGGGCAAGATCGCCAAGTGGTGGATGCCCGACGACGTGGTGTTCGTGAACGAGATTCCGCACACCGCCACGGGCAAGATTCTCAAGACCGCGCTACGCGATCAGTTCAAGGACTACACGCTTCCGACCGCGGTGGCGGCTGCCGAGTAGCCCATGTCCTGCAAAGAGCCGGTTTTGCGAAACAAGGATATACGCAAGTAGCCAATGGACACGTTCGACTACGTGATCGTCGGCGCGGGCACGGCGGGCTGCGTGCTGGCCAATCGCCTGAGCGCGGACGCGGATGTCACCGTCTGCGTGCTCGAAGCCGGCCCGCGCGACTGGCATCCGTACATCCACATCCCGGCCGGCTTCATCAAGCTGTTCTCGATGCCGAAGCTGAACTGGCTCTATACCCAGGAGCCGAGCGAATGGACCGGCGGACGGCGTATCGTGGCGCCACGCGGGAAAACGCTCGGCGGCTCCTCGTCGATCAATGGGCACATCTACAATCGCGGGCAGCGCGCCGACTATGACGGCTGGCAGCAGCGCGGCAACCGCAACTGGGGCTATGCGGACGTGCTGCCCTACTTCAAGCGGCTGGAGCACCGTATTGGGGAGGGCGACGAGACGTTCCGCGGTCGTGAGGGCGGGTTGACCATCACCGACATCGACTCCCATCATCCACTGAGCGAGGCTTTCATTGCGGGTGCGGTCGAGATGGGCATCCCGCGCAATCCCGACTACAACGGTGAAAGCCAGCTCGGCATCAACTACGCGCAACGTGCGATCCTCAAAGGCCGCCGTGTCAGCGCTGCACGCGCCTTCCTGCATCCGGCGATGAAGCGACCCAACCTCGAGGTGCGCACCAAGGTGCACGCGACGGGCGTTATTTTTGAGGGTAAGCGCGCCGTCGGCATTCGCTATCGCAAGGGCGGGCGCAACGGGCCGGCGGTGGAAGTCCGTGCACGCCGCGAGGTGATCCTCTCCGGCGGCACGTTCAATTCGCCGCAGTTGCTGCAGCTCTCCGGTGTCGGCGAGCCCGAATTCCTCAAGTCGAAGGGCATCACCGTGCATCACGCGTTGCGCGGCGTTGGCGAGAACCTGCGCGATCATTACGCCCCGCGTGTCTCGGTGCGGGTGAAAAACATGGACACCATCAACGAGCGCTCGCGGGGGCTGAACCTCGCGGCTGAGATTTTCAGATGGTGTGCCGGCGGCAAGAGCATCCTCGGCCTCTCGCCCACACAGGTCTACTGCTTCTGGAAGTCCGATGACGCGCTGGAGACCTCCGATATCCAGCTCACCTTCACGCCGGCAAGCTATCGTGAGGGCTATCAGGGGCAGCTTGAGCTTGAGCCCGGCATGACGTCGGCGCCGTGGCAGCAGCGGCCCGAAAGCAAGGGCTACGTGAGGCTGAAGTCGGCCGATCCTTTCGAGCAGCCGGAAATCCAGCCGAACTATCTGACCGAGGAAACGGACCGCCGCGTGCTGGTCGCCGCGATGCGGCTTGCGCGGCGGCTTCTGAAGTCGAGGCCGCTCGCGCCATACTACGACTACGAGGATTTTCCCGGCGACAAGGTGCAGAGCGACGACGAACTGCTCGGCGCCGCCAAGGAGCGTGGCACCACCACGTTCCACCCAATGGGCACCTGCCGCATGGGGCCGGATAACGATCCGACCAGTGTGGTGGACGACGAGCTGCGCGTGCGCGGGCTCGAGGGTCTGCGCGTGGTCGATGCCTCCGTCATGCCGATGATGCTCTCGGCCAACCTCAATGCCGGCGTGATGATGCTCGCCGACAAGGCCTCCGACCTCATTCGCGGCAAGACGCCGCCGCAACCGATTATCCTGTCGCGCTAGCTCTCACAAGCCGTAGGGCGTGCAAGGAGCGCAGCGACGTGCCCGCCGCCTCGCCTAAGATGGCGGGCACGCTTCGCTTTGCCCGCCTTACAGCCGTGCTAAGAGCACCGCATGAACGATGCTAATCCGTTCAACACGCCGTCCGCCGAGGCGCCTACTCCGCCGCCCAATGGCGCGCAGGTTCTCGGCGACGAAAAAGCGTTCTGGCGGCTGCTGATCCGGGGCGCTTTCCTGCTGCTCGTCACGCTCGGCATCTACCGGTTCTGGCTTGCGACCGACGTGCGGCGCTTCCTCTGGAGCAACACCGAGATTGCGGGCGATGGACTCGAATACATTGGTACGGCGCGCGAGCTGCTCCTCGGCTTTCTGATCGCGATCGCGTTGCTGGTGCCGCTCAACGTGGTTTTCTTTCTGTCCGCCTTCGGAAGCGGTTGGCTGAGCCAGGTGTCCGGGCTGCTCGCGTTGATCGTGCTGGCACTGCTCGGACAGTTCGCAATCTATCGCGCGCGGCGCTACCGGCTGACCCGCACGGTCTATCGCGGGATCCGCTTCCACCAGACCGGATCCGCCTGGCGCTATGCTATCTGCGCGATCTTCTGGTGGGCGATGATCGGAGTGACGCTTGGGCTCGCCTATCCTTGGGCGCAGGCAAGTCTCGAGCGGTTCAAGCTGGGCAACACCCATTACGGCGATCTGCAGGGGCATTTCGTCGGATCGGGTACGCGGCTTTTCTTTCGCGGTGTGCTGCTCTGGATCGTCGTGGTGGTGCCGTTATTGTTTGGTTTGATGCTGGCGCTTGGTGCGGTCGACTGGACCGCGCTGGGCGAAGCGATGAAGCGCGGCGGCGACGATGTGATGAGTCGCCTTGAAGGCGCAGGCCTTGCGCCCGCAGCCGTTATCGCGGTCCTGAGCATCGGCTGGTCGGTGCTGGCGCTCGCGCTGCTCTATCCGGTGTTTCAGGCGATTGTGCTGCGCTGGTGGATTTCGGGATTGCGCTTTGGCGAGTTGAGCGTCGCATCGCGTCTGAGCACGGGCGCCGTGTACGCGATCTATCTGCGCTTCATGTGGATCGCGCTCATCGTCGGCATTGTGTTGGCGATCGGCGCGGCGGTTGCGCTCGCCATCGCCGGCGGCCTCACGCTTTGGCTCGGCAAGGGCGTGCTGGCGGAGCTGCTGTCGACTGCGCTGCTGATCGGGGCCTATGTCGTTGTTGCGCTTGCTTATTCGACAATCTACCAGGCGACAGTAAGACTGCGCCTCTGGAAGGCGGGGTTCGAGTCGATCGAGTTGTCGGGCCTTGATGTGCTTGACCGGGTCAACGCCGCAGGGGCGGCGGGCTCCGCGGTCGGCGAGGGGCTTGCCGACGCACTCAATGTCGGCGGGATTTGAGCATGGCGAGCGCCGGGACGGGCATCTTCTTCGATGGTGCGACCAGCGCGCGGCGGCCGGTGCTCGTCGAGCTCTCCCCTGAGGGCCTCATCGTCCGCGATGCAGAAGAACGCGCGATTCTCGCGCGCTGGCCGTATGACGAGCTTGACCATCTCGCCGCACCGCACGGCATGTTACGGGTCGGCCGCATCGGTGCGCCGCGGCTTGCGCGCCTCGAAGTGCGCGACCCGGCACTGATCGCCGCAATCGACGACGCTTCCGTTCCGGTCGACCGCAGTGGCGCCGCGGAGCGGCGCAGCCGGACCAAGGTGGTCGTCTGGAGTCTCGTCGCGACGGTCTCCTTGCTGCTCGCCGCGGTCTACGGTGTGCCGGCGCTCGCGGACAAGATCGCGCCGCTGATCCCGCTGCGGGCCGAGCGCTGGCTTGGCGAGGCGGTCGACACGCAGGCGCGCAGAATGCTCGACAAGAGCGATGCGAGCCGCCCGTTCGAATGCGGCAATGAAGATGGCCGAGCGGCGCTTGCGAAGGTGATGGGCAAGCTGGAAGGAGCGGCAGCGCTTCCAATCTCGCTCGAGGCAAAAGTGGTCCGGCGCAGCGAACCCAACGCCATCGCGCTGCCCGGCGGCCACATCTATGTGTTCGAGGGGCTGGTCGAAAAGTCAGAGAGCCCGGACGAACTGGCGGGCGTCATAGCGCACGAGATCGGCCATGTGGCCCACAGGGACGGCACTCGTTCGATCCTGCAATCCGCCGGCCTGTCCTTCCTGTTCGGCATGCTGCTTGGCGACTTCGTCGGTGGCGGTGCGGTCGTGATCGGTGCGCGCGCTGTCCTTCAATCGTCCTATTCGCGCGACGTCGAGTCGGCGGCAGACCGCTATGGGGTGGAGCTGATGAGCCGTGCGGGCGGCGATCCACGCGCGCTCGGCGCCATCCTTAACCGTATTGCGGGCACGACCCATCCGGGCGTTGAAATATTGCGCGATCACCCGGATACGAAAGCCCGGGTGGCTGTGATAAACAGCCTGGCGCCGGCGGCCCAGGCCGCGCGGCCACTGCTGGACGGAGACGAATGGCGCGCGCTGAAGCGTATATGCACGGTCCGGTGAGGCAGGCGTATCTCGCCCGCCGCATCCAGACCGATCCAATCTCACGCCTTGCGGTCTGGGCGCGCCGCGTCGCAGGCTTCGCGGTTGCCGTGATGCTGCTCGCGATCGTCATCGTCCGCGTCGGCATCCTCGAGATCGTGCCGTCGCTTGCGACTGTCGGCGGAGCGTTCATCCTCGCTGGCATCGCGATGCTGCTCGCGTTCGCGGCATTCATCGTGATCTGGCGCGAGGGGCTCGGCGGCTTCGGCATGGCGATGACTGCGCTGCTGGTTGGTGTCGTGATCCTTGGCTACCCTGCCTATCTCGGCATCAAGGGTTACCGGCTTCCCGCCATCGCCGACATCACGACCGATCCGATCGACCCGCCGCGGTTCGAGGCCATTGCGCGGCTGCGCTCGCGCGATGCCAACCCGATCGTCTACGCAGGCCTGCGCGCCGCCGAACTGCAGAAGAGCGCCTATCCGGCGATCGAGCCCTTGCTCGTCTCCGCGACACCGCAAGTCGCGTTCGATCAGGCGGTCCAGGTCATCAACAAGCGAAAATGGCGCATCGTCGACGCCCGGGCGCCGCAATCGAACCGGCGCGAGGCACGAATCGAGGCGGTCGCGCGCACACCGATCATGGGATTCCGCGACGATGTGGTGGTGCGCATCCGGCCCGAGCCGGATGGCGTTCGCATCGATATCCGCTCCGCCTCGCGCTACGGCCGGCACGACTTCGGCACCAATGCGTCGCGCATTACCTCGCTCTCGGAAGCGATCGACGATGCGATCGACAGCCTGAAGCCTGAGAAAACGTCCGATCAGGTAAAGAAGGCGAAGAAGGTCGAGACCAAGGCTAAGAACCAGCCAGCCGATAAACGCCGGTAATCGAGGGCGGCCCATCGGTTGCGACCTCGCCGCGCGCCGTCATGTCTTCGAGATGCGCCAGCACCGAGTAGCCCGCCGCGCCTGAGAGCCGCGGATCGAGCCCGATGTAGACAGCGCGCACGATGGTCGGGATGTCAGCGGTACCCTTGGCGAGGCGATGCAAGATCGACGTCTCGCGTGCGTGGCGATGCTTGATGTAGGCCGCGACGAAGTTCGGCGCGTCACGGACTTCCCCGCCGTGTCCGGGGAAGTAGACCGGTTCGGGGCGTCTGGCGAGCTTGTGCAGTGAGTTCATGAAATCGCTCATCGCACCGTCCGGCGGTGCGACGATCGAGGTCGACCAGCCCATCACATGGTCGCCGGAAAAGATGAGATTGGCCTCTTTCAGCGCAAACGCCATGTGGT
The DNA here is from genome assembly GCA_049698215.1 of Xanthobacteraceae bacterium. Classification (GTDB taxonomy): domain Bacteria; phylum Pseudomonadota; class Alphaproteobacteria; order Rhizobiales; family Xanthobacteraceae; genus PALSA-894. The sequence continues at coordinate 40,781 of JBAVXH010000065.1, forward strand.
TTGCGGTGTGGCCGGGCGTCGCGATTGCCTCGATGGTCCAACCGTTGCCGCTTACGGCCTCGCCGTCGGCAAGCGCGCGATCGGGCCGGAAATCCGTATCATTCGCCGCCTCCATGCGCGGCGCTTCGCCCGCGTGAAGCGGACGGGAGGCCCGATGCGGGCCTTCGGCGAGCACTTGCGCGCCGGTCGCCGCCTTGACCGCCGGGACGGCCGGCGAATGGTCGCGATGGGTGTGGGTGACGAAGATGTGCGTGACGGTCTCGCCGCGCACGGCATCGAGCAGCGCAGCGACGTGTGCGGGATCGTCCGGTCCCGGATCGATGATCGCGACCTTCCCGCGCCCGACGATGTAGCTGACCGTGCCCTTGAAGGTGAATGGCCCCGGGTTGTTGGCAACAATGCGGCGCACGCCCGGAGCGACTTCCTCGGCGCGGCCCGGCTCCAGGTCGAACTCGCGATTGTACGGGATGTCCTCAGCCATGCGTCGCCTTCTATCTTGCCCAGGGCTACCGGCCCGATGATGACGGCGAGGTCAAGGGGGCCTTGGCCGCGCGGCGGCAAGTTGCGAGGATCGGCCCAAGGGAAGACCGGGAGGAGAGACGATGAAGCTCGTGCTGCGCGCCATTGTGGCTGCGGGGTTGCTTGGCTACGCAAGCGCCGCTTCGGCGCAAAGCTGGCCCTCCGGCCCGATCCGCTGGCTGGTCGGCTTCACGGCAGGCGGCACCGCGGACATGATCTCGCGCGACATCGCGAGTGATCTCGAAAAGGTGCTCGGGGTCCCGATCGTCGTCGAGAACCGCCCCGGCGCGAACGGCCTGAGCGCGACGCAGACGCTGGTCGGCGCCAAGCCCGACGGGCAGACCCTGATGGTGATCCTCTCGGGCCACATCACCAACGCCTTCCTCTACCCCAATTCGGGCTTCGATCCGCTGAAGGACGTGACGCCGATTAGCCTGGTCGCGTCTTCGCCGCTCGCGATCGTGGCGAACCCGAATTTCCCGCCGTCCGACATCAAGTCGCTGGTTGCTGTCGCGAAGGAGAAGCCGAACACCATCTCCTATGCGACGCCGGGCGTCGCCTCGATCCAGCACTTGTCGGTCGAGCTAATGGCATTCATGACGGGAACGAAATTCGTGCACGTGCCGTACCGCGGCGGCGCCCCAGCTTTGAACGATGCGATCGGCGGCCACGTGCCGCTTGCGGTCCTGAGCGTGCTCCAGGTGATGCCGCAGGTCGAGGCGAAGCAACTAAAGCCGCTCGCCGTGACGTCGAAAGGACGCACCGACGTGTGGCCCAACGTTCCTTCGATCGCGGAGGCGGGCGTGCCCGGCTACGAAGCGGAGCTGTGGTTCGGCGTCATCGCGCCTCCCGGCACGCCGGAGCCGATCGTCAACAGGCTCAACGCCGAAATCACGCGCTTCATCAAATCGGACCTCATGCAAAAGCGGCTGGCCTCGCAGGGTGCGCGGCCGATCGGCTCGTCGCGCGAGGAGTTCGCCGCATTCATGCGCGCCGAGCAGGACAAGTGGGGCAAGGTTCTGAAGGAAATCCAGATCAAGCCGGAGTGAACAGCTCCGGCCGCCGCAGCCGCAGCGTCTGCAGCAGCAGCAGCGTCTTCATGTCCTGCAGGGCGCCCGAATCCGCCATCGCGGCAAGCTTTGCGAGCGGGATTTCCAGCACCTCGATGTTCTCGCCGTCGATCCCGCCGCCCGCGCTGACGCGATCGGCCTCTGAGTATTCGCCGAGAAACAGATCCATCTGCTCGGTCGAGACGCCGGGCATCGCCCAGGCCCTCGCTACAAGATCCAGCGCGCGCAGTTGAAGCCCAGCTTCTTCGACCGCCTCGCGCCGCGCGGAGCGTTCGGCATCCTCGCCGTCATCGATGCTGCCAGCGACCGCCTCGAGGAAATGCACCCGCCGCGCCGCATAGAGCGCGGGTGCCCGTAATTGCTGCACCAGGATCGCCATCCGCCGGGCCGGATCGTAGGGCAACACGCAGACCGCATTGCCATGGTCCTCGATCACGCGCGCAACGGTGCTGCCGTCGGAAAGCCGGAGTGTGGCGACCAGAAACGTCGTCCAGCCGCGATGCTTGATCTCGGTCGCGACGATCTCGGCGGTCATTGGTCTTGTCGGTTGAGCATGATCTTTTTCCGAAAACCGGTACCCACGTTTCGGGATCATGCTTTAATGAATTTCCGGCTCGGGGACCGGAACGTGCGCGGACAGGAAATCGAAGTCGCAGCCTTCGTCGGCCTGTCCGATGTGCGCGGAGAACATCGCGCCGTAGCCGCGCTCGTAGCGTGGGGGAGGGGGCACCCATGCGGCCTTGCGCTTCGCCATCTCCTCATCCGAGATCACCAGGTTGATGGTGCGCGCCGCGACGTCCACCTCGATCGGATCGCCTGTCTTCACGAAAGCCAGCGGCCCGCCCACATAGCTCTCGGGCGAAACATGCAGCACGCAGGCGCCATAGCTTGTGCCGCTCATGCGTGCGTCCGAGACACGCAGCATGTCGCGCACGCCCTGCTTCACCAGCTTGGTCGGGATCGGCATCATGCCCCATTCGGGCATGCCGGGGCCGCCCTTCGGGCCCGAGTTCTTCAGCACCAGCACGTGATCGGCGGTGACGTCGAGATCGTCGCGGTCGATCATCGCGGCCATGTGGTTGTAGTCCTCGAACGCGAGCGCGGGCCCGCGGTGCTTGAGGAGCCGCTTCTCCACCGCCGACGGCTTGATGATCGCGCCGCGCGGCGCGAGGTTGCCGTAGAGCACGCCGGTCGCAGGCTCCGTCGAGATCGGATTGCTCATGGAGTGGATGACTTCGGGCAGGTGCACCTTCGCGCCGGCGATGTTGTCTGCCACCGATTTGCCGGTGACCGTCATGGCGCGCAGGTCGAGCAGATCGCGCAGCTCCGACATCAGCGCGCGCAGGCCGCCCGCGTAGAAAAAGTCCTCCATCAGGAAGGCGCCGGAGGGTCGTACGTTGGCGATCACCGACACCGTGCGCGAGATGCGGTCGAAGTCGGGGAGCGAAATCTGCACGCCGGCGCGCTTCGCCATCGCAACCACATGGATGATCGCGTTGGTCGAGCCGCCCATCGCCATATGCACCTTGATGGCGTTTTCGAACGAGCTTTGGCCAAGCACTTTCTCGGTCGTCAAATCCTCCCACACCATTTCGACGATGCGCCGCCCGCTCTGCGTCGCCATGCGCGGGTGATTGGAGTCGGCCGCCGGAATGGATGAAGCGCCGGGCAGGGACAGCCCCATGGCTTCCGCGATCGCCATCATGGTGGCGGCGGTGCCCATGGTCATGCAGGTTCCGAACGAGCGCGCGATCCCATTCTCGATCTCGTCCCACTCGGCTTCGGTGATCTTCCCGGCGCGCTTCTCGTCCCAGTATTTCCACACGTCCGAGCCGGAGCCGAGGAATTTGCCCTGCCAGTTGCCGCGCAGCATCGGCCCGGCCGGCACGAAGATCGTCGGCAGGCCCATGCTGATCGCGCCCATGACCAGTCCTGGCGTGGTCTTGTCGCAGCCGCCGAGCAGCACCGCGCCGTCGATCGGATGCGAGCGCAACAGCTCCTCGGTCTCCATCGCGAGGAAATTGCGGTAGAGCATGGTGGTGGGCTTCACCATCACTTCGGCAAGCGACATCGCCGGCAATTCGATTGGGAAACCGCCGGCCTGCAGCACGCCGCGTTTCACCTCTTCGGCGCGCTGGCGCAGATGGGTATGGCACGGGTTGATGTCGCTCCAGGTGTTGATGATCCCGATCACCGGCCGCCCGGCCCAGTCGGTCGTGTCGTAGCCGACCTGGCGCAGGCGCGAGCGATGGCCGAATGAGCGCAGGTCGCTGACGCCGAGCCAACGATGGCTGCGCAGCTCTTCGGGACGTTTGCGGGCACTCATCGGCACGATCACTCGACTCGGAGGTTGAGTTTCTTGATCAGCGGGCCCCACTTCTGGCGTTCGGCCACGATGAACTCGCTGAAGGTCTTGCGGTCGGACACGACCGGATCGGCAATGACCGCAGCCATGCGCTCCTTCACGACCGCTTCCTGCGCGATGCTCTTCGCCGCCTGCTCGATCTTCTCGATGATCTCGTTCGACACGCCGGCGCGCACGCCGACGCCAAACCAGGAGGCGGTGTCGTAACCCGGCAAGGTGTCGGCGACAGTGGGAAGCTCCGGCAGAAGCGGCGAGCGCTTGAGCGAGGTGACGCCGAGCGCAGTGACAGTGTTGCCACGCACCTGCCCGATGATCGAGGTCGCGTTGTCGAACATCAGGTCGACCTGTCCGCCGACGAGATCGTTCACCGCCGGCGCGCTGCCGCGATACGGGATGTGGTTCATCTCGGTGCCGGTCATCGCCTTGAACAGTTCGCCGGACAGGTGAATGGTCGAGCCGCTGCCGGATGACGCGTAATTGAGCTTCCCCGGATTGGCCTTTGCGTAATCGATCAGATCCTTCACGGTCTTGATCTCGGTGAGCTGCTTCTTCACCACCAGGATATTCGGCAGGCTCGCAACCTGCGAGATCGGGACGAGGTCCTTCTCCGGGTCGAAGGCGAGCTTGGCGTAGAGGTACTGGTTGATCGCGATCTGCGGCGGCACCATGAACAACGTCGAGCCGTCGGTCGGGCCTTTCGCAACGCGGTCCATGCCGATGTTGGCCGCCGCGCCCGCGATGTTCTCGACGATCACGCTCGCGTGCCACAGCGCCGAGAGGCGATCGGCGACGATGCGTCCGATGACGTCGGTCGCGCCGCCGGCCGGGTAGGGGACCACCAGCTTGATCGTGCCGACCCCGGTCGGGAACGTGCCCTGCGCGATGGCGGGGCGTGCGAGGATCGAGGCGGCAGCCGCCACCATTCCCTTCTTCAAGACGCCACGTCGGGATAGTTTCTTCATTGTGTGTCTCCTCTGCGCCAAATCGCGTCTTTTCCCGCTCATCGCGGGATGCCCCTCGTTTCTGCCCAAGTCCCAGCCTTCGCTATCGTTCTCCGAACGATTGCGCAACGGATTCAGGGGAGGTGGCCGTTGGCCGCTAGCCGCCGCCGGGGGGCTTGGGCAGCCATTTCATGTCGATGTAGCCACCTGCCTCGGGCTCCTCCGAGAACCCCAGCTTGCGGCACATCGTCAGCGACGCGACGTTGTTGACCAGCACCTTGACGCGGGTGCCGCGCCCTTTCGCCGCCCATTCCTGCATCAGGGCGCGCGTGAGCGCGGAGCCGAGGCCTTTGGTGCGGTTCTCGGGGAACAGGACGAAATCGACGAAATACACCATGTCGGTCTCGTCCTGTTCGATGAAGCGGCCCACCGCCTCCCCCGCGAACTCGACGATCGAGTAGATGGCGTCCGGATACATCCCCCGGTAGGTCGAGGTCTGCGAGCGGAATTGCAAGGCGATCATCTTCTCGACGACGTCTTGCGGAAGACCGGTGAGGCGCAACATCCCGATATTGTGGGAGACGAACAGGCGGAACAGGAACGCTTCGTCCCCGGGCGTTTCCGGCCGCATGACGAAATCGCCGCGCGGCGTCTTGATCGTGCGAGGCGTGCCGGTCATGGAATCAGAAGACGTGGAAAACGCCGGCGTCTTGCGGCAAGATGGCCGTGAGCCACACCTAACGAGGGTCCCACATGGGCGAGTTTCTTGTCATCGATGACTTCGAGCCGCATGTCGGCAAGGTATTTCGTTTCAAGGGAACGCGCTACGCGATGCCGCTGCGCCGCATCCAGACTCCTGGCGAAGGCGTGCCGCCGGGCATGAAGCGCAAGCCCTTCATCCTCATCTTTCGCGCACCGAAAGAGCCCGAGCATTTGCCCGAGGGGTCCTATGAGTGCGAGATCGAGAATGGCCCGACCTATTTGCTTTACGTCATGCCGATCATGACGCCGCAGCCGGACCTGCAGGAGTACCAATCCGTATTCACCTGAGACGCGCACATGGGCTGTACGCCGCGACGCCGTAGCAGCCCGCGTTTTGCCGAGATGCTGGGCGCGCCGTTTCAGTTTTGCGACGGGAAGATGCCGTTGAGCGCGATACAGAAATTGAGGCACAGATAAGGCATCACGTTCTGGTGCGCCTGGCTGCCGCCGGTGTTGCTGACGACGCCCGGAGCGAGGACCTGGGTCGGATTGGAGGCAGCGTAGATCGTCACCGTGAACGACCCGGTCGGGGTGGTCACGCCATTGCTGACGCCGAGCACGGTGCTGTTGGACGCGCCGGGCGAGTTCTGCTGCGCTGCTGCCGTGGTGCCATCCGCCATCATGGTGTGCGTGTGCCCGGCCATCGTTTGGGTGTTGATCGTGACGGCCTCCGCCCCGGCCACGGTGCCCAGGGAGGGGTTCTCAGGACCCGTGCTGAGCGGCACGCGCCCGCGCAGGTCCGGAAGCGCAAAGGTAGTCTGGCCGTTGCCGCCGTACATCGTGCCGAGCAGCGAGAACAGTGCCTGGTTCTGATTGATCGGCAGGAATTGGCCGTTGCACAGGGCCCAGCCCTTCGGCGGAAAGTTGAAGGAGAAAATCTCGATTTGTCCCATGAAGGGCGTGCTCATGTGCGTCTCCTCCTCAACTGCGCGGCGGGAACACGCCCTGCATGGCGATGCAGAAATTGAGCGTGAGATAAGGCTGCATGTTGTTGTGCGGCAAGCTCTGTCCGGTCACGCTGAGCGCGAGCGGCGACATCGCGGTGGTCGCCGATGCGACGGTGGTGCTGTAGATGTTGGCGTTGAAGCTGTTCTGCTTGTTGCCAACCGTGCCAACGCCGAGCTGGTTGTTGGGGGCGGCGGCCGTTGTCCCGGTCGTGGTGTTGGCGCTGAAGAAGTGCTGGTGCGCCGGTATCTCGGTCTGCAGCAGCGTCACAAACGGTGAGCCGCCTGTCTGGCCCTGGAAATACTGGGTCCCGGTCGTTGACTGGCCGGAGCTGTTGGGGACTGAATCCTGAAAGTCCGGCAGCGCGAAGTTCGATTGGCCGTTGCCCCCGTACATGGTCCCGAGCAGCGAGAACAGCGCGGTGTTCTGCGAGATCGGCAGGAGCTGCCCCCGGCACTGCGCCCATCCGGTGGGCGCAAAGTTGAATGCGAAGATCGTGATCTCTCCGACGAAAGGTGAACTCATGGCATTGTCTCCGAAGACATCGGCGCGCTCGCCGGGGATTGTCTAGTTCTGTGAAGGAAACACCCCGAACAGCGAGATGGCGAAGTTGACCGTCAGGTAGGGCTGCATGTTCTCGTGCGGCTGGCTGCCGCCCGCGGGCTGGATCGTCGCCGGTGCGAGCGTGCTCTGCGTGCCGCCGAATGCGCCGTAAGTGAAACAGTTTTGCTGTACCGAGAGCGCTTCGGTCGCCAGAATGTTGCCGCCCGGCTTGGAGGCGCCGCCTGGAGCTTCCAGTACCTGGACCAAATGATTGTGGTTCGGGATCTGCTGCGTCGTCAGCGTGACGCTTTCGACGCCCGCCGATTCGCCGATGGTATAAGTCGTACCGGAGGCGCCCGTGCCCATGTGCAGCGGCACCCGCCCGGACAGGTTCGGCAGCCCGAACGTCGACTGGCCGTCCCCGCCGTAGGTCGTGCCGATCAGCTGGAACAGCGTTTCGTATTCGGAGATCGGCAGGAGCTGGCCTTGGCAAAGCATCCAGCCCGCTGGCGCAAAATTGAAGCCGACCATCAGGATTTGGCCGACATATGGTGAGGACATCGGAGACGCTCCCCGTCTGATGATGCGGAACCGTAGCGCGTCGCTGCGGAAGGTACAATCCCGCTCCACAACTTTTTGAAGAACAAAATCGGAAAATACGTAAGTGGTGGCACAGGTCGATGCGCACTATGGCAAGTTGTTTGACGAAAAACGATATTGGTGCCTAGCATCCCCGCATTGTTTTGACTTACGGGCTGATCGGGGAGTTGCGTCATGAAGATGATGAACCGCCGCGCCTTCGTCGGCGCGTCACTTGCTGCTTTCGAAACTCTGCGTCATCCTTTCCTTGCCTCTGCTGCAACACAATGCGTCACCGGCGGTCTACCTGCCTTCTTGCCTAACCGGCTTACGGTGGACTGTGCGTCCCGGCAGAACTTCCGCACCTTCCGTCAGAACAGCACGTATCTGGGGCTGACCGGCGTGGTCAGCATGACCTTTGTGCGCGGCCGATACGGGAGCTACTCCGCCGGCAATCTCTTTCTGTTCCCCTGGTTGAAAGACAAAGGGAGGGCGCTCGGGGCCAACCGGCCGTGGGGCTGCGTACTGCCGACAAGCGCCACGGCCTCGATGCAGGCCAGTCCGATTCCGGGCGCGACGTTGCCGGTCGACGAATACTTCTGCCGCATCGTGCTTCAGTCGCCGTGGACGTCCTTCATCGGCGTGATGGTCGACGAGCCGTACAGCAAGACCGATGCGCGCCTCGACTGGTTCAGCAACATCGACAAGCTCGCCGACGGCAAGGGCGTCGGCATCGACTGGACAAGCCACAACCTCAACAATCCGTGGTTCGGCGGGAGCCGATACATTCCCGATACCGGCGACTGCTCGGGTGCGGCCTGGCGTCAACTCATCGCCGACGGCTTGATGCAGGCTTCGGTGCCGACCTGCTGAGCGTGGGTCGACGCTGCTGAGCCTGCCGCAAGTCATCGCTGAATGGCTGCGCTCGACTCGCGTCCATCCTCTGGCGTATCTGCGCTGCGATGACGGAAAGCCCGACCGATCCCGGCTACACGGCCGGTTTCTACCGCGAAACAGCGCCCAGCCATCTCGCATTCGCGGCGCTGTCCACCGGCAAGTCTCCGGGCCACGCCGCCGACCCGCGGCGCATGCTCGAGCTGGGGTTCGGCCAGGGCTTTGGTCTCGCTTTGCTCGCCGCGGCCAATCCGGACGTCGCGTTTGAAGGCTACGATTTCAACCCGGACCATGTGCGCCACGCGCAAAGGCTGATCGAGGCGGCGCAGCTCGCCAACCTCAGTGTGTCGCAGTCATCCTTCGAGCAGGCTGCGCAAGCCGGCGGGCAGGCCGACTGCGATACGATTGCCTTGCATGGAGTCCTGAGCTGGGTCGCGCCTGAAACGCAGCAGGCGATCGTCGATATCGTCCGGCAGCGTCTGCGTCCGCAGGGACTGCTCTACGTGTCCTACAACTGCCTCGCTGGCTGGGCGCCGCTCGCGCCGGTGCGGCAGTTGATGATGGACGTTGGGCGCGCCATGCCGGGGACGCCCGAGCAGCAGCTCACGCAGGCGCTCGCGCTGCTGAGGACGCTGCGAGAGGCAAACGCGCCGTACTTCGTGACGCATCCCGCCGCCACGCGGCACGTGGACGATCTGCTCCAGATGGACCCCCGTTACCTCGTGCACGAGTTCCTGGGCGACCACTGGGGCCCGCTCGCGTTCTCGCACGTGGCGGCGCTGTTTGCTGGCGCGGGTCTTTCCTTCACGGCGTCCGCGACCTTGACCGAGAACATCGACCGCTACGCGGTGCGGTCCGATCTTCTGCCGTTTTTCTCCGGCGCCGGAGATCCGACGCTGCAGCAGGGCGTCCGCGACTTTGCCGGGGCCAAACTGTTTCGCCGGGACGTGTTCACGCGCGGCGAGTCGGATGAGGACAAAAGGCATTCGATAGCCACGTTCCCGGACTTGCGCTTCGTCCTGATCGTGCCGCGGGCGCACGTGCAGCTCACGTTCTTCACCCCGATTGCGAAGCTTACCGGCAAGCCGGAGCTCTACACTCCGTTGGCGGACGCATTGTCGCAGCAGCCGAGAAGCTTTGGCGAGCTCGTGTCGCTTCCCGCCTTCGGCCAAGGCCAGATCGATACGCTGACCGAATGCCTGATCCTTCTCGTTCATTCCGGACAGGTCTTGCCGGTCATGCAGCCAGCCGCTGCGGATGCAAAGCCCGCCCAGCGCTTCAATCGCATGGTGATCGAGGCGGCGCGCGAAGGCCGCATCTACGACAGCCTTGCGTGCCCGGTGACGGGGACCGGCATACCGGTCACCGATTTTGGACTTTTGGCCCTGGTCGCGGTGTTTGATGGACAGGCGAGAGATGCTGTCGAAGCTGCAGGCTACGCCTTATCGATTCTCAAGCGGCTGGACCGGCGTCCGCGGCGTGGCGGGCAGCCGATCGAGGACGACGCCGAGGCGACTGAGTTCCTGGCCGAGCACATGCGGCCGATTCTGGATGAAGCCATTCCACTCTGGCGCCAGCTCGGCGCGCTGTGAGGTGCATCCGCGCTAAACCATTGATGTAGAGTTCCAATCCGGAACACCTCGCAATTAACCTCGGGTCAACTTTCGCTTGTGCGAGGGAGACCCGGCGGGTAGGTTGCCGCGGATTGGGTAGCCGGCCTGTTCGCGTTTTAGGGGCACGCATTGGCCGGCAGTCCGCGGATGATGGGACCATCCGCGATTCGGGAGGCTTGTTGGTGAAGGGCGTGCCCTGCAATCGCATTGCGGTCTCGCTACTCGTGCGCGACCGTCATGACTCTGCGCTCTGCAACACCGTATTTGCAAACCTCGACGGACTGGCGCCGGTCACGGCGCGATTCTCGGCTGCAAGCGTCATTCGGCGTGCGGCCATTCTCAACAAGACCCATACGAAACGCTTGAACCCGGCAGCGACCGACGTGTGCGCCGCCACCAGGGGGATTAGGACATGCTGACTTTCAACAATCCGTTCAACGTCACCGATGCGGGCGGGCTGGAGCTCGACGGCGCCTTCGGGGTCACCACCGCGGTGGTCAACGGCACGACCTACCTGTTCGTCGCCGGGCAGCAGGACGACGGGATCAGCGTGTTCTCGGTCGCCGCCAACGGCACGCTCACCAACGCCTTCAACATCGACGATGCGAGCAACGCCGCGCTGGAGCTCGACGGCGCCCGTCACGTGACGACGGCGGTGGTCGGCGGGACCACCTACCTGTTCGCCACGGGCAACATCGACGACGGCATCAGCGTATTTTCGGTGGCCAATAACGGCGCGCTGACCAACGTTTTCAATGTCGACGACGCAAGCAGCCCGGCGCTGCTCGATGCCGCGAGCGGCATCGCGACCGCGCTGTCAGGCGGCAACCGCTACCTCATCGTCACCAGCATCGCCAACGACGCGGTGAGCGTCTTCTCGGTGGCGGCGACCGGCGCGCTCACGCTCGCTTCCAGCGTGGTCGATGACGCCACGCTCGAGCTGGACGGTGCGAGCGCCGTTACGACCGCGATCGTGAGCGGCATTACCTATGTCTTCGTGGCCGGCGCGATCGACGACGGCGTGAGCACGTTCCGCCTCAACACCGACGGCTCGCTCACCAATATCGCGGCCGGCAACGTGACCGACGCCGGCGCACTGGAGCTCGATGGCGCCCAGGCCCTGACCACCGCCGTGGTCGGCGGCACCACCTATCTGTTCGTTGCCGGCACCCCCGATGACGGCATCAGCGTGTTTTCGGTCGCAGCCAACGGCACGCTGACCAATGTGTTCAACGTCACCGACGACGCGACCTTGAAGCTCGTCGGGGCCTCCGACCTCACCACCACGGTCGTCAATGGCACGACCTATCTCTACGCTGCGGGCGCCGGCGACAGCGGCGTGAGCGTCTTCTCGGTCGCGGCGAACGGCGCCCTCACCAATGTGTCGAACATCAGCGACGCCGGGAGCCTCGAGCTCTCCGGCGCCGCGGGGCTCGCCACGGCGACGATCAACAACACCGCCTACGTGTTCGGGACCGGGTCGACCGACGACGGCGTCAGCGTGCTCAACCAGTCGGCGCCGAGCGGCCAGTACTGGACCGTGATCGGCGGCGCGCCGGCCGACACGTCGTCCAGCCACGTCAACAACGACGGCAGCAATACCGTACTGGAAACCCCGGTCTTCACGGAAGGACAGGGCAGCATCGGCCTCGACCTGCCGGCCGGCTACTACTTCACCGTCTCGACCGACCATCTGTTCATCGAGTCGCATCGCATCAGCGACGGCGCCAAGGTCGACGAGGTGCAGATCGGCAACCCCCTGAACGCGGGCCCGGGCGACGATGACATCGTCAATGCGCTGGTGGTCGATGCCCGCAATGAAATCATCTACGTCGGCCTCTGGGGCCAGGACTTGGCCCATACCGGTATCGTCAAGGTTCTCTACAACCCGCTCACCGGCGATCTCGATACCGACAACACCGCGACTTACGGGACGGGCACCACCTACGACGGCAACACGAATTACCTGATCACGAACACGAGTACCGGCGGCAACATTCAAGACGTCCGCCAAATGGAGCTGACCACCAACGGTACCGCGAGCCTCACCGACGACTTCATCTACTTCTCGGACAACGACAACGTCTACAGCACCGCGCCGTTCAGCCCGACCAACGCCATCTGGCGCGTTGACGTCGACACGGGCGCCACCCTGCGGATTACCACCGCGGCGCAGTTCCCGGCGAACAACACGGCCGGCACGATCGGGCCGATCGCCGTCAATGAGGCAGACGGCGTCATCTATTTCATGACGCATACGCTGAGCACCAACGCGGGGACGCTGTACTGGGTGCCGATCGGCGGCGGGACCGCGACTGCCATCGCGGCGCCGGCCGGCCACACCTTCTCGATTGGCGACTATCCAACTGCCGGCCTCTTCTTCGATCCGGCGAAGGAGCAGCTCTACATCACCGTGCAGTCGAACATCCCGCAAGGCTTCACCGTCGACGAGGTGATCCAGGTTCAGATGGCCGCCAACGGGCAGTCGATCTCCAGTGTTGTCGACAGTTATCCGCTGAGCGAGCTGGTCGGTCACACGCCCGACCAGAACGCCCACGCGGCGGGCGACGCTTACGACCAGTTGCCGATCTTCACCAAGACCGACGTCGGCACGGCCGCGGGCGAGCAGGGCTCGCGCGTCGACATCATCTCGTCGCCCTCGATCACGGATTCGGACGGCGATCACCTCTCGAGCGCGACGATTGTGCTCAGCGGCGGTTTTGCCGGCAGCGGCGATCTCTTCTTCGTGTTCAACGGCGGCATCGAGAAGACCTCGGGCAGCTTCGGCGCCACCAGCATCACCATCTCCGAGACCACCGACGCCGGCGGCAATATCACGCTGACGCTGTCGGGCTACGACACGCTCGCAAACTACCAGTCCGCGCTCGATGCAGTCGGCTTCCGCTCCACCGGCGATAACCCGACCAACTACGGCTACAACGACACCCGCACCATCAACTGGACGGTGAGCGACGGCGCACCGGACGTGCCGTTCGGCGGCCAGAACACCGGCACCACCATCCTCTCGATCACGGCGGTGAACGACGGCATCACGAACAACCTGCCGGGAAGTCCCTCGATCGACGAGGACGTGCAGACGCCGATCACCGGCATCACCTTCACCGATCCCGACGTCGATCCGGCGAACCAGGACATCACCGTCACGTTCACGGTCCTGCACGGCACGCTCAATGTGCAGACCACCGTGCTCAACGGGATCATCGCCTCCGACATCACCAGCGGCGGCCAGAATACCGCCACCATCACCATCACGGCGCCGATCAATTCGATCCAGACGACGATCGCCGGCGGCGGGCTGCGCTACACCAGCGACCTCAACTACAACGGCTCCGAAACGCTCAATATCGCTACCTCGGACAACGGCCACACCGGCACCGGGGGGGCGCTGGGCGATAACGATAATCTGTTCATCACCGTGAATCCGGTGAACGACCCCGTGACCGGGACGGCTCCCGCCAGCGCAGTGGTGGACGAGGACCAGTCGGTCGCGATCCCGGGGATGTCGATCGCGGACGTCGACACGGTGATTCACCCCAACGGCGTCTACGAGGTGACGCTCTCGGCGACCAACGGCGTGGTGACGCTGACGACGCTAACCGGCCTGACGTTCACGGCGGGCGATGGCACGGCCGATGCCACGATGACGTTCCATGGAATACTCGCCAACATCAATACGGCGATCGCGACGGCGAGCTACGCGCCGGCCCTGAACTACAACGGCTCGTCGACGGTCACTCTCTTTGTGACCGATACGTTCAGCGGCACTGTGGCCACCGGCTCAGGCCCCGCGACCAGCGACACCGATATCGTCAACGTCACCGTCAACGCGGTGAACGATCCGATCAGCACGACCGCGCCCGCAACCGCGACCCTTGCCGAAGACAGCGTGAACTTCGCCGTCACCGGGCTCTCCATCGCGGACGTCGACGCGACGCTGGCGCCGGCCGGCGTCTATGAGGCGACGCTCTCGGCGACGCAGGGCGTCCTGACGCTGACGACCATCGCGGGCCTGACGTTCACCTCGGGCGACGGCACGAACGACACCACGATGACGTTTCACGGAACGCTGTCGAGTATCAACACGGCGCTCGCGACGGCGAAGTACTCGCCGAACGCGAACTACAACGGCTCGGCACAGATCACCCTCCAGGCGACCGACACCTTCGGCGGCATCGTCGCGACCGGCACCGGCAGCGCCACGAGCGACAGCGACACCATCAATGTGACCGTAACCGCGGTGAACGACCCGGTCACCGGGACCGCGCCGGCGAACGTGTCGGCGACCGAAGACGGCGGCTCCGTGGCCGTCACGGGCCTGTCGATTGCGGACGTCGACGCGACCCTCGCTCCGGCCGGTGTGTATTCCGTCACGCTGTCGGCATCGCAAGGAACGCTGACGCTCTCGACCACGACGGGACTGACCTTCGACACCGGCGACGGCTCGGCCGACGCCACGATGACGTTCCACGGCACGCTGTCGGACATCAATACGGCGGTCGCGACCGCCACCTACGCTCCCAATTCGAACTTCAATGGCTCCGACACCATCGTCTTCGCGGTGACCGACACCTTCGGCGGCATCGTCGCGACCGGCACAGGGCTTGCCACCAGCGATTCCGACAACGTCGCCGTCACCGTGTCGGCGGTGAACGACCCCGTGACCTCGAATGCGCCGGCGACGGCGACCGTCGATGAGGACGTGGCGACGCCCATCGCGGGCCTCTCGATCTCCGATATCGACGCGACGCTCGCACCCGCCG
>JBAVXH010000066.1:0-1783 GCA_049698215.1 Xanthobacteraceae bacterium
CCTCGCGTTCGTATGCTTCCTGCCCCGCCGCTTCCTGCGCGCGCGC
Organism: Xanthobacteraceae bacterium; assembly: GCA_049698215.1. GTDB lineage: Bacteria > Pseudomonadota > Alphaproteobacteria > Rhizobiales > Xanthobacteraceae > PALSA-894. The sequence continues at coordinate 47 of JBAVXH010000066.1, forward strand.
CTTCGCCTCCTGCGCTTCCTTGAGCCGCACGCGCATCATCGAGGGATCGAGCCAGCCGGGCGGCTTCGCCTCGGGCGTGCCAGGGGCTGCGAAGCGGTAGGCGTCCGCGCGCGTGTAGCGCTTGCGCTGATGTTCGAGCCAGGCGGGATGAAAGTAAGTCATGGGAAAACTCCCGACCCTCATGGTGAGGAGCGCCGCGGAGCGGCGCGTCTCGAACCATGGTCAAAAAGCGCGGGCCATCCTTCGAGACGCGCGGCCATGCCGCGCTCCTCAGGATGAGGCTGAGAACTGCAGGGCGGGCAAAGGCGCATCGCGCCGTGCCCGCCGCCAACGAAATGGTGGCACGCTCGCCGCGCTGTGCGCGGCAAGCTTTGCCCGCCCTAAGATGCGAGCGTCCGGCTTGCCTCCGCGGGCTCCCGGTCGCAAACCTCAACGATACGATCGAGGCACGTCTTCAATTGCGCGCGCATGGTTCGATCGGTCTCCTGATCGCGGGCTCGCAAATCGCGATCGTGCGCGAATTCCAGGAGCTTGATGTAGGCATCGGTGAGCGCAACATGCAGCTCGCCTTGCGCCTCAAAGCTCAAATCCGTCAGCTCCGCCTGCGATACCTCGCCTCCATCGAGGACGCGCATGAGAACTCCGACCACTTCCTTCAGGTCGCGTTCCATCGAGCGATTCCTTTGCTGCTCCCGCAGCATCGTGCGGCGGGCATGGAAGCAAATAGGATGGTTGGGAGATCAGAAGAAGCGCCTTTTAGGGACGTGCCGGACCCGTCGCGCACCAATGATGATGCCAGTCTGCGGCGCGCAACACCGGCCAGGTGAGTTGCGCCGGCCGGCCGTCGTCCCCGCCTACTGCGCGGACAGAGCCAGCGCCGCTTGCGCCGCGAGAAGCCAGACCATGACGAGGATGGCGGCCGTCAACACCGCAGCGGAGAATCCGATGACTGTGACACGATCCATGGCTGTATCAACCATGGGGCGTAGGCGCCCAGCCATTGTCCGAAAGGGTGTTTGCCCAGCCGGGTCGGTTAGCCGGGTTATCCCTGCGTCGATGCCGCCATCGGCATGGATGCGCCGCGCTTCGAGTCAGGCAGGATTGCGGCGCCGCAACAGCGCCCGCATCACCGCAACCGGAGGATCGCGGCCTGTCCGGACGAAAGCGAGAACCCGGCTCCCGGGCCCTTGGCACTTTACCACCAGTCGACCTGTTCGCCGTGCGTGCGATGCCAGGCGACCCACGCGGTCCAGATCGCGACGGCCCCGACGGTGGCGATGAGCGATCCCACTGACCATGCGGCAACGATGTCCACGGCCACCCCCTACAAGTACCAACAACCCAGACGGCAACCATAGCGCGCAGGTATGGCGGTGTCATGACGCAATCGCGTGAACGGCCTTGTACGTTGGTATAGTCGCACTGCCCGGCCGTATCACCTGCTGCCGCCCGGTCACGCAAGGGGACGCGTCACGAAGCGACGCGGCTCCACTCCTTCGCGGCGCGCGCCCGCGTGAAGGACAGGCGCGGGTGGCGGCGGAACAACCGCTCGTCGCGGCCGGAGGCCAGGTCCTTCACCGAGCGGACGCGCGCACCTGCGAGCAGCGGAAAGGTGACGATGGAGATCTCCCAGAGCTCGACGTCGATCAGCTTGCGCACGCGCCTCGCCGGATCGACCCGCGACCGCGCGGTGCGAAAGCCGATCGAGAGGCCGTCGACCGCGCCGGCGCGCAGCAG
>JBAVXH010000067.1:0-8445 GCA_049698215.1 Xanthobacteraceae bacterium
CGAGATCAACACGGTGCGCAAGCATCTCTCGGCGATCAAGGGCGGGCGGCTCGCGCGCGCCGCCTACCCGGCGCGCGTCGTGACCCTCGCAATCTCGGATGTGCCGGGAGACGATCCCGCCGTGATCGGCTCAGGCCCGACCGTGCCCGACCCCTCGACGCTCGCCGACGCGCGCGCGATCGTTGCGCGCTACAAGCTCGATGTCCCCGAAGCGGTCACGCGTGCGCTCAACGATGCCGCCAACGAAAGCCCGAAGGGAGGCGACGCAGCCTTCGCCAACACGCAGTACCGGCTGATCGCGCGACCGGCAGATGCCTTTCGCGCCGCGGAAGCGGCCGTGCAGGCTGCCGGCTACGAATGCGTGTTCCTCGGCGCGAATGTCGAAGGCGAGGCGCGCGAGGTCGCGGCCGCGCACGCCGCAAAAGCGCGCGAAGTCCAGGCGGCCGGCCGCCGCACCGTGATCCTCTCGGGCGGCGAACTCACGGTGACGATCCGCGGCAAGGGCCACGGCGGACCGAACCAGGAATACGCGCTCGCCCTCGCCATCGCGCTTGATGGGACGCGGTCGATCGCGGCGCTCGCCGCCGACACGGACGGCACCGACGGCGGAGAAGGCTCGGCACAGGACCCGGCCGGCGCCGCTGTGGACGGCGAAATCGCCTTGCGGGCCCGGGAACTTGGCCTCGATCCGGCCTCGTTTCTTGCCGACAACGACTCCACAGGCTTCTTCGAGCGCCTGGGCGGCCTGCTGCGCCCGGGTCCCACGTTCACGAACGTCAATGACTTCCGCGCGATCCTCGTTGACAGTCAGACGGAACCGGCGCGAAATCGCTAAGCGGATGATGCGGGTAGGTGGAATCAGTGTGGGGATCGCCAGATCTGGGGCTTGGCCCCGGCCGATACTGCTCGCCGCCTTCGCGCTTCTTGCCTGCTCCTTTGCCACACCCGCGGCCGCCGACTTCCGGCTCTGCAACAACACGGGCAGCCGGATCGGCATCGCGATCGGCTATAAGGACGCCGAAGGCTGGTCCACCGAGGGCTGGTGGAACCTGCCCGCAAGAAAATGCGAAACTCTGGTGAAAGGTCAGCTCGTCGCGCGTTTCTATTACGTCTATGCGGTCGACTATGACCGTGGCGGCGAATGGTCGGGCAAGGCCTTCATGTGCACACGCGACAAGGAATTCACCATCAAGGGCATCGAGGACTGCCTGGCACGCGGCTATGACCGTACCGGCTTTTTCGAGGTCGACACCTCGGAGCAGCGCTCCTGGACCGTGCAGCTCACGGAATCGACCGATCAGCCGGGGCAGCAATTGCCGCGGACTGTTGCGCCCACCGCGATCCCCGGGCTCCCGAAGCAGACCAAATGAGACGGCTGCGCCGCACCAAGATCGTCGCGACTCTTGGTCCGGCATCTTCGGATCAAGCCGTCATCGCGCGCCTGTTCGAGGCGGGCGCCGATGTGTTCCGCATCAACATGAGCCACACCTCGCACGATGGGATGCGCAAGCTGCACGCCGCGATCCGCGCGGTGGAGAAGGACTTTGGCCGGCCGATCGGCATCCTCGCCGACCTGCAGGGGCCGAAGCTGCGGGTCGGCACGTTCCAGGGCGACGCCGTGATGCTCAAGAAGGGCGCCGAGTTCGTCCTCGATGACGACAAGGCGCCGGGCGACGAGCATCGCGTGCACCTGCCGCATCCGGAGATTCTCGCAGCGCTGGAGCCCGGCCACACGCTGCTGCTCGATGACGGCAAGGTACGGCTGAAGGCGATCGAAGCCTCGCGCAAGCGCGCGGTCACGCGTGTCGAGGTTGGCGGCAAGCTCTCGGCGCGCAAGGGCGTGAGCCTGCCCGACACGACCGTGCCGTTCTCGGCGCTGACCGACAAGGACCGCACCGATCTCGAAGCCTGCCTCGACACCGGGGTCGACTGGGTGGGGCTCTCCTTCATCCAGCGGCCCGAGGACATCGCGGAGGCAAAGAAGATCACGCGCGGGCGCGCCAGCGTGATGGCGAAGATCGAGAAGCCGCAGGCGGTCACGCGCCTTGCCGAGATTCTCGACTACTCGGATGCGCTGATGGTCGCGCGCGGCGATCTCGGCGTGGAAATGCCGCTCGAGAAGGTGCCCGGCATCCAGAAGCAGATCACGCGCGCCACGCGCCGGGCCGGCAAGCCGGTCGTGGTCGCGACGCAGATGCTCGAGTCGATGATCAACAATCCGGTGCCGACGCGCGCGGAAGTCTCGGACGTTGCGACCGCGATCTTCGAGGGCGCGGACGCCGTCATGCTGTCGGCTGAATCGGCGGCCGGGCAGTATCCGGTCGAGGCGGTCACCACGATGAACCGCATCGCCGAGGAGGTCGAGACCGACGCGATCTATCGCGGCATCATCGACGCGCAACGCTCAAAGCCCGAAGCGACGGGCGCCGACGCGATCGCGGACGCGGCGCGGCAGATCGCCGAGACGCTCGGCCTGCCGGCGATCGTCTGCTGGACTTCGTCCGGATCGACCGCGCTGCGCGTCGCGCGCGAACGGCCGCAATCGCCGGTGGTCGCGATCTCGCCGAACGTTGCGACCGGCCGCAGGCTTGCGGTCGCCTGGGGCGTGCATTGCATCGTCGCCGAGGATGCGCGCGATCTCGACGACATGGTGGACCGCGCCTGCCGGCTCGCCTTCCGCGAGGGCTTCGTGCGCGCGGGCCAGCGCATCCTGATCGTGGCAGGCGTGCCGCTCGGCACCCCGGGCGCCACCAACATGGTGCGCATTGCTTTCGTCGGCTCGGACGCGGCGGGGGATTAGCAATCGCTCCGTCGTCATCATCCGCGAAAGCGGATGATCCAGTAGTCGCAAAGTTTCGAAAGACCGCTGTGGCGGTGATGACTGGGTCCCCGCTTTCGCGGGGACGACGCGCTAAATATCCCGCCCCTCGACCTTCTCGGTCAGCGTCTTCACGAAGTCGGGGATCTTCGGCAGATGCGGGTTCACGGCGAGCGCGCGGCGGAAGGCTTGCAGCGCAAGCTTCTCCTCGCCGAATTCCTGCATGATGACGCCGAGGCCGGACAGCGCCGCGAAATGGCGCGGCTCGCGCGCCAGCACCTGCCGGAGGTCCGAGAGCGCCGCGTTGAAATCCTTATTGGCGAAATAGAGCGAGGCGCGCCGGTTCCAAGCTTCGACGTACTCGGGCTTGAGCCCGATGACCGCGGTGAGCAACTCGATCGCGAGCTTGTTGTCCTTGCCTTCGATCGAGGTCTTCACCCGGTTCATCAGCAGATCCGCGGTGTCGCTGCCAGAGGCAATCCAGAGCGCCCAGATACGCCCTTCGACCAGCTTGGCGCTGTCGGCGTCCGGCGCCGCCTTCAAAGCCTCGAACAGGAAGTCGAGGTTCTTGATGCGATCGCCGCGCGCCGCCCTCGGCAATTTGTCAGGAGCATCCGCCCAGCCGCCGGGCTCGGCGAGCGACGGGCCGCAGGCCAGCGCGGCGGCCTCGAAGGCCGCCACAACCGCCAAGACTTTGAGTCGCGACAGCATGAGCTGAGTCTAGGACTTCCACGCTGCGGCGCAATAGGCGCACATCAGCGCGCGGTCAAAGCACCGTGAGAAATGCCCGGACGTTGGCGAAGGTTCAGCCTTGGCGGGCCTTGAAGCGCTTCTGCGTCTTGTTGATCACATAAACGCGGCCCTTGCGGCGCACCAAGCGGTTGTCGCGATGCCGGCCACGCAGAGATTTCAATGAGTTACGGACTTTCATCGGCTTACTTCCGTGGCGCCACGCGCCGATATCGATCAATGAGTTGCGCGGTTCTTAGACGGGGGGTTGAGGCCCTGTCAAATGGTGGGCGCGACAGGGATCGAACCTGTGACCCCTTGGATGTCGACCAAGTGCTCTACCGCTGAGCTACGCGCCCGTACCTTGAAGGGGTGGCATCCTATAGCGGCTCGGAAACGGGGCGGCAAGAAGCCTTGTTTCCGCATCATCTTGCCCGAAAACCCGGTGCCCACATTTCGGGATGATGCGGGTCAGGCCGCCAGCATCTTCTGCACCTCGTTGACGAGGTCGCGCAGGTGAAACGGCTTGGACAGCACCTTGGCGTCCTTGGGCGCCTGTGAGTCCGGATTGAGCGCCACGGCGGCAAAGCCGGTGATGAACATGATCTTGATGTCGGGGTCGAGCTCGGCCGCGCGGCGGGCCAGCTCGATGCCATCCATCTCGGGCATCACGATATCGGTCAGCAACAGCTCGAACGGCTCCTCGCGCAGCCGCCGGTAGGCCGACATCCCGTTGTCGTAATCGGTCACCTCGTAGCCGGCGTTCTCCAGCGCCTTGACCAGAAAGCGCCGCATGTCGTTGTCGTCTTCGGCGAGGAGTATCTTGGGCAAGGTCTTTGGCATGGAACGGCGGCGGGTCCTGGCGATTTGTGCCCCCCAATAAGCCGTGCTGGGGGTAAATATCGAGTGAAGTCCCGCTCCGACCTTGGCAGAAGCGCACCGCCATGGAAATGTACCGATAGGGCACGACAAGGTTCAAGAAAGGCCCACAAAACACGATGGACAACTCCGTGGAGGCAGAACTCGACCCGCCCTTCGAGGTGCTCGAACCTTTGGACTATCGCGGGCCGGTCGTGTTCAATTCGCCGCACAGTGGGCGCGTCTATCCCCGCACGTTTCTGTCCGCCGCCAAGCTCGATCTCGCGACGTTGCGTCGCTCGGAAGATTCCTTCGTCGATGAGCTGATTGCCGGCGTGGTGCCGCGCGGGCATCCGCTGGTGCGCGTGCACTTTCCGCGCTGCTACGTGGACGTGAACCGCGAGCCCTATGAGCTTGACCCGCGCATGTTCGACGGGCGGCTCCCCTCGTTCGCCAATACCCGCTCGATGCGGGTCGCCGGAGGCCTCGGCACCGTGGCGCGCGTGGTCGGCGATGCCCAGGAGATCTATCACCAGCGCATTCCGATCGACGACGCGCTGCGCCGCATCGAGGGACTCTACAAGCCCTATCACCGCGCGCTGCGCCGGCTGCTCACCCGCGTCCATCGCGATTTCGGCGCGGCGGTGCTGGTCGATTGCCACTCCATGCCGTCCACCGCCGGAACCAAGGACGACCGGCCGCGCGCCGATGTCGTGCTCGGAGACCGCTACGGCACAAGCTGCGTCCCGATCGTCTCGGAAGTCATCGAAGCGACGTTCCGCGAGCTCGGCTACGTGGTGAGCCGCAACAAGCCCTATGCGGGCGGCTTCATCACGGAGCACTACGGCAATCCGGCCGCCGGCCTGCACTCGATCCAGATCGAGATCAACCGTGCGCTCTATATGGATGAGCGGCGCTACGAGCGCTCGGCGGCGTTTGACCGGCTCGCGAGCCACATCGAGCTTCTGGCCGACCGATTGGGCGAAATCCCGATGGAAGAGCTGAGGCCCTACCGAGCCGCTGCCGAGTAGGCCTGCCCCAACGGTAGGCGATTTCGCGATTGCTCGCCTCGTGGGCATCGCCGGAGCACAAAAGAAAGGGGCCGCTTGCAAGCAAGCGGCCCAAGTCTAGGGAGGAAACGCCCAAGGAGGGCGGCGGGAGGTGACGCAAATCACCTACCGCGCTGCAATAAACTAGCGTGCACTGCACCAAAATCAAGGGGGTCAGGCCCCTTCCACATCACGATTTCCGTGAAGTGCCCTTGCGGCAACACTGCGACTTTCCGGCCACAGTCCGGATGGCAAGCCAGTAATTGCCGCGACCCGAACTCTCCATTACGCAAGCTCTTCGGACGGGACCGGCCCTTCATGACCGCGATCGACTTCGCCGCCTTCGTCGACCAGCTCGCGACCGCGTCCGGTGAGGCGATCCTGCCGTTTTTCCGCACCTCGCTCGGCGTCGAGGACAAGGGCTCGGCGGTGGGCTTCGACCCGGTGACGGCGGCCGACCGCGCCGCCGAGGTAACGATGCGCGCGCTGATCAAGCGCAGCTTTCCGGAGCACGGCATCGTCGGCGAGGAGTATGGCAACGAGCGCACCAACGCCGAATATGTCTGGGTGCTCGACCCGATCGACGGCACCAAGTCCTTCATTTCCGGAATGCCGATCTGGGGCTCGCTCATCGGGCTCATGCGCAACGGCGTTCCGGTATTCGGCATGATGCACCAGCCGTTCGTGCGCGAACGGTTCACCGGTGACGGCGGCGCCGCGCACTATCGGGGGCCGGCAGGCGAGCGCGAACTTCACGTCCGGCGCTGCGCGAAACTGGCGGACGCGATGCTCTTCACCACCAGCCCGCAACTGATGAATGCCGACGATCGCGCGGCGTTCGGGCGCGTCGAGGTCGCCGTGCGGCTGTCGCGCTACGGCGGCGATTGCTACCCGTATTGCATGCTCGCCGCGGGCCACGTCGACCTCGTGATCGAAGCGGGTTTGAAGCCGCACGACATCGTCGCGTTGATCCCGATTATTGAAGGCGCGGGAGGCATCATCACCAACTGGGAAGGCGGCAGCGCCGCGAAAGGCGGGCGTGTGGTTGCCGCCGGCGACAAGCGCGTGCACGACGCCGCGATGAAGATGCTCAGCGCATGATCCCGAAACGTGGGACGGAAAAGATCATGCGCGATGGAAAACGCTAGAACAGCGGCGTGCCCGGCACGAACGCGTCGAACGCCGCCCAGAACTGCTCGCGATAGCGATCCTGCTCCATCAGCAATTCGTGGCGCGCGCCCGGGATCACCAGGTGCGAGCCCGCGCGCAGGCGTGTCGCAAACGCGCTGATCGCCGGCGTCGACACGATGCGGTCCTGCCCCGCCGCGACGAGCAGCAGCGGCTGGCGCACGCGGCTGGCAAAGTTCGGATCGGCGAAATCGCGCATGGTCTGGAACGCCGCGTTGAGCCAGCCCACCGTCGGCGAGCCGATGGCAAGTGTTGGTTCGGCCTCCAGGATCGCCGCGGTGCGGGCATAACGCACCGGGTCCGAGGTGAGTTTGTTGCCTGGGAACGGCAGCGTGTTGATCGCGGTCCCGCCGCCGCCCGGGACGTAGGAGGAACCGAGGCCTATCATCCGCATCGCGCGGGCGCTCAGACGCGCAAAGCGGGAGCTCGCAGCACCGTGCAGGTCGATCATCGGCCCCGAGAGCACGATGCGATCGAACCAGCGCCGCCCCTGATAGGCGGCGCGTAGCAGCACCGCAGCGCCCATCGAGTGCCCGAGCGCGAACAGCGGCGGCGGGCAGTCGGGCAGCACCACCTCCTTCACGAGCGCCTCGAGATCGAGATCGTATTGAGCGAAGTCGAGCACGTGCCCCTTGCGGGCATTCGGCAGTGCGCGCTCGGAGAGCCCCTGCCCGCGCCAGTCAATCATCGCGACCGCGAAACCGCGGGCGCGCGCATCGCGCACCACCTCGAAATATTTCTCGATGAATTCCGCGCGGCCCGGGAAAACGCACAGCGTGCCCTTGCGCCCCGGGGGCGGCGCGAAGCGGGCAAAGCGCAAGAGCGCGCCGTCCGCGGTTTTCACGGTTCCCACCGTTGCGCCTTCGGGAACCGGGTTCGCGGGGATGGAGATCAACTGCATGGGGAACCTGCGATTCCCCGCCTTATAGCAGGGAAATCGGGGCTGCAGCGGCAGCTGTTCCGGCTCTTGCGGAAGGTAAAATCCGTTCCCACATCAGTCCTGCGCAGGCCATTCGGCTGTGCATCCCAGGTTCGGCCCCCGGGCGGACCATCTGCATGTCGCTTTAGGAGGATATGCCATGCGAACTTTCGATCTTGCTCCCCTTTATCGTTCCACCGTCGGCTTCGACCGTCTGTTCTCGATGCTCGATGGCGCTGTTGAAACGGCCCCGACCTACCCGCCCTACAACATCGAGCGCACCGGCGATAACGCCTATCGCATCTCGATTGCGGTTGCGGGATTTTCCGAGAACGATCTGACGATCGAGGCAAAAGAAAACACGCTCACGATCCGCGGCGAGAAGCAGGAGAAGAGCGACGAGCAGAAGGGCGAGGTGCTCTATCAAGGCATCGCGGCCCGTGCGTTCGAGCGCCGCTTCCAGCTTGCCGACTACGTCCAGGTGACCGGCGCGCAGCTCGCGAACGGCCTCCTGCACGTCGACCTCGTGCGCGAAATCCCGGAGGCGAAAAAGCCGCGCCAGATCCCGATTGGGAACGGCAAGGCGAAGGCCGAGGTCCTCGAGGCCAAGGCTGCCTAAGGCGTCGTCTCACACGAACGACATGGAAGCGCCCCGGAAACGGGGCGCTTTCTTTTTCGGAGCGATGCCAGGAAAAGTGGGTACCGGTTTTCCGTCCGGTATCGCGACCAACAAAAAGGCCTACTCGAGGGGCGCGACCGGCGGCATTGCGTTCGCAGGCGTTTGCGGCGCGGCTGACGGTGTCGTGTTCGCAGGTTTCTCAACGGATGCAGGTGAAGGCTGGGGCGCGGCCTGCAGCGGTTCGATGGAGCCCACGGCTTGCTGT
>JBAVXH010000068.1:0-14699 GCA_049698215.1 Xanthobacteraceae bacterium
AGCGGGCCCTTGCCGTCGATCGGCTCGCCCATCGCGTTGACCACGCGACCAAGCCATCCGGGAGACGGCCGCACCGCGGCCGCCACGGAGGTGACAAGAGCGCGGCAGCCGCGCCGCACGCCTTCCAGCGGCGCATAAGGCATCAGCAGCGCATTTGGCCCGGTGAAGCCCACGACCTCGCAGGGAATCGTGCGCGGCCCGCCCGCCTCGATCATCACACGCGCGCCGACCGACATGGCGTAGATCGGCCCCGCGACCTCGACCAGCAGGCCGCGCACGCCGACCACGCGCCCGTAGATCTCGACCTCATCGAGCTCGGCGATCTGCTCGGCCAGCGCCTTCATCGGCCTTCAAGAATCCGCATCACGTGGGCGGCTCCCCTTAACTCCGCATTTACCCGCTTCGTTAATGATTGCCTCACCGTCCTTGGGACTAAGGCGTCTCGCCTGCCAGGACGGAGGGGCGAGTCGCGGGAGTCGGTTAACTCTGACTCTTAACGTGGAACGTGAAGCGGTAAGTGGGAAAAAACCCTGTTCTCTCCAGCATATTACGGCGATTCGGTCAGTTTCGCACAGTAAATGCTTGCGCGGAAGAATCAGGTTTTGTTAACCATTGACTCGTAGCGTGCCGAATCGACTGTCCCAAGCGTGACGATCAAGAGGGGCCCTTGTGGCCTGCCGACCTGAGCCCAGAGGGCGTGGAAGGGGACTGGCATGCGCGTTCTGCTGATTGAAGACGATAGCGCGACCGCGCAATCGATCGAATTGATGCTGAAATCCGAGAGTTTCAACGTTTACACGACCGATCTCGGGGAAGAAGGCGTCGATCTCGGAAAGCTCTACGACTACGACATCATCCTGCTCGACCTGAACCTGCCGGACATGTCCGGCTACGAGGTCCTGCGGACGTTGCGCGTTTCCAAGATCAAGACGCCGATCCTGATCCTCTCCGGCCTCGCCGGGATCGAGGACAAGGTGAAGGGTCTCGGCTTCGGCGCTGACGACTACATGACCAAGCCGTTCCACAAGGACGAGCTGGTCGCGCGCATTCACGCGATCGTGCGCCGCTCCAAGGGCCATGCCCAGTCCGTGATCCAGACCGGCGATCTCGTCGTCAATCTGGACACCAAGACGGTGGAGGTGAACGCGGCGCGCGTGCACCTGACCGGCAAGGAATACCAGATGCTGGAGCTCCTTTCGCTCCGCAAGGGCACGACGCTGACCAAGGAGATGTTCCTCAATCATCTCTACGGCGGCATGGACGAGCCCGAGCTCAAGATCATCGACGTGTTCATCTGCAAGCTGCGCAAGAAGCTCGCGAACGCCAGCCAGGGCAAGAACTACATCGAGACCGTCTGGGGCCGCGGCTATGTGCTGCGCGAGCCGACCGAGGTCGAAGAGCGCATCCCCGCCTAAGCGAAGTTGCGTCGAGCCCTGTACGGGCTCTCTCCTCCCGACTTCGGATCATTCCGGACCCCGCCGCAAATGGCGGGGTTTCTGTTTTGAGCGCCAACGCGGCGCGCTACGACGACCGCTTCTTCTTTGTCGTACGCTTCTTGGCGGATTTCTTCTTGGCCGTTTTTTTCTTCGCGGCCTTCTTCTTGGCTACCTTTTTCTTGGTGGCTTTCTTCTTCGCAACCTTCTTCTTGGATTTCTTCTTCGTGGTCTTTTTCTTAGGAGCCTTCTTGGTCTTTTTCTTCGCCGTTTTCTTCTTTGGCTTCTTCTTGGACGGCTTCTTCATAGGAGCGCCACCAGCGCTTGGTGCACTTGGCGCGCTCGGCGCACTTGGCTTGCGCGGCGGCAATGGGCCGAGGCCCGACGTGTCGCCCTTCGTCGCGGCGGAGAGCCAGAAGCGCAGTTCGGGCGACTTCTCGTCCTTGCCGATGATGTAGCGCTCCTGCCAGGTGTCGTCGCCCTGCAACGGCTTGCCGAAGATCTCCGGATGCTCCTTGAGCAAGAAACGGAACGCGTAGTGATCGTACAGGTCGAGCACATGGCACGCATAGGCTTCCGCCAGCCCGCGATGGCCGCGCACGATCACCATGTTCTCGTCGTTGTTGTGCGACGCACGAAAGCCGAGATTATGCGAGCCGGTGACGACCGCGCAGTCGTCGCTGAACGGATCGATCACCACGATCTTGTTGTGGATGATCGCAAAGCCGAATTTCAGAAGCTCAGCTTCCCAGGCGCCGAAGGCATCGTTGGCGTTGATCGCGCCCGCCGGAACCGCACGGAAATCAGGCTTGGCTGACGGCAGTTTCGCACCCTTCTTCTTCGGCTTGCCGGGCTCGCCGACCACCGTCACGCCCGGATGCTTGCCGCCATCATCCTGATCGGCGGCACCGCCTTGATGCAGGGCGGTGGAAAAATTGGTGGCGCGTTGCGCGTTGGTGAGCGCGCCGCGTACGAACAGGTCGGGATTCTTGGCGAGCGCCCTGCCCGCCGCATCGAGGATCGAGTTGTTGCCGGGATCGAAGGCGAGGAACAGCACCGCCTGTTTCGCGCCGTCGATCAGATCGAACACCCGCTTCATGTCGTTCGGCACTTCCTTGGGCGGGCTTTTCAGCGTGTGTTCGGTATTGGGCGAGAACATCACCTCGACCGTCCCGCCGCCGGGCAGCTTGATCGGCGAGCTGATCGAGTTCGCGTTGTTGGTGCGATTGAACGTGCGCTGCGTCGGCGACTGCAATTTCTTCTGGTCGCCGCCGGACGCTTCGACGTCGGCCTTGATGGCGTTCCAAGCGGCGATATAGCGCTTGGCAACCTCGGGCACGTTAATGATCAGCGCATTGTTGGTCTGCGTGCAGAGCCCGGTGCTGGTCCAGTTGGTCGAGCCCGAGAGCACGGCCGTCGGGGTGCCGTTCTGGGTCAGCACCATGAACTTGTTGTGCGGAATGTCGCCGACTTGCAGGATGCGGTCGATGACGTTCACGCCCGCCGCCTTCAGGTGGGCGCGGTTTTCCGAGTCCGCGTCCTGGTTCGCGGGCGTCGTATCGGTCTTGGCGACCTGCTCGTTCCCCAAAATTACGGTGCGGCTTTTCGGATCGCCGTGGTCGGCCGCCTGCAGCCGCACCTCAAGTCCTTTCGGATCGTTGAGTTCGTAAAGCGCGCCGTTGATCGTGCCGCCCTCCTTGTCGGCGCGGTCGAGCAACTCGGTCACGCCGTCGGAAAGCTGGCCCATCAGGCGGATGCGGATCGGATCTTTCGGATCGAGGATGTGCGGGGTCAGCGCCTGGATGCTCGGCTTGTCGTTGAGCGCATGGCTCAGGGCCTGCGTCGCCACGATCCCGCGATTGAAATAGGCACTGAAGGGAGGACGCTTTTCGGTCAGCGTGATCTTGTTGCTCACGAGCGGCGCAACGTCTTTCAGCGGCGTGAGCGTACCGCCCGGCGTGCCGCCCATCGGGACGATGCGGTATTGGTACGTGCCGCCGCGCTTCGCAAAAAGATCCTTCCACCAGAACTTCTGGATCGGCGCCTGCTCGGTTGTGAGCTTCAGACCCTTGTCCTGATTCGCGAAACGCGCGAGCGCCGGCAGCACCGTTTCCTTGTTGTTCGCGTCGACGTCGATCTGGACGATCGCAAAGCCGAGACAGCCATCGAGATGCTTGTCGAAGGTCCAGGCGACCACGGCGATATCGTTATTAGAAAATGCGACGGCAGGCATGGTTCCCCCTGTCCGACGACAACGGTGGTCGGCCCTGCGCCATTGGTAGCAGGATTCTGCTGCGCTCTGAAGATGTCAGGCGCGGCGGTTGCCGACCGGGGCGCGCCAAAAGGGTGTCCGCGCAGCCTTTCTATTCGATCGCAAGCTCATAGATTCGCCAGAATGACGCCCCCATAAGCCCGTCCCCACGACTGGAACCCTCCCCTTACGGTCCCCGTTATGGCCCAGCATGTGCACGCGCGGACACGATGAGGCGCGCTCAGAGGCTGGCTTGAATTCACTCAGACGAGGTAACCCGTTGCGCCGCCGCGATCTTCTTGCCGCCAGCTTCACGCTGCCGCTTGCCGGCCGGCCGCTTTACAGCGCGATGTTCGGGGGCGCGATCGCGGGCGAAGCCTTAGCGCAGGATAAAGGTGTGCCGTTCGAGGCGGCGAGCGTCCGTGCGCTTGCGCGCGATCTTGCGCAGAAACCGTACAAGCCGCCGGACAACAAACTGCCGGACCAATTGAAAGACCTGACCTATGATCGCTATCGCATGATCCGCTTCAAACCGGATCAGGCGCTCTGGCGCAACGAGGGCCTGCCGTTCCAGCTGCAGTTTTTTCATCGCGGCTTCTATTACGCGAACCGCGTCGATCTCTTCGAGGTGAAGGACGGGCTCGCCACGCCCATCGTCTATTCGCCGGACATGTTCACCTTCGGCGACCAGCCGGTGCCGGACGTCAAGAATCTGGCCAATCTAGGCTTCGCGGGCTTCCGCATCCATGGGCCGATCAACCGGCCCGACTATTTCGACGAGATCGGCGTGTTTCTTGGCGCCAGCTACTTCCGCGCCGTTGCGAAGAACCTCACCTATGGGCTGTCGGCGCGTGGGCTCTCGCTCAACACCGCGGATCCCAAGGGCGAGGAGTTTCCCAATTTCCGCTCTTTCTGGGTCGAGCGGCCCGCGAAAGGCGCGAACTCGCTGGTCGTGCATGCCCTGCTCGACAGCGAGAGCGCGACGGCGGCCTACCGCTTCACCATCCGTCCGGGCGAGACCACGATCTACGACATCGAGGCGACGCTGTTTCCGCGCGTGCAGATCGAGCAGATCGGGCTCGCTTCGCTGACCAGCATGTTCTTTTTCGGCCCCGGCGACCGCGTCGGCGTCGACGATTTCCGCCCCGCGGTCCACGACAGCGACGGGCTCGCAATCCAGAACGGGCGCGGCGAGCAGATCTGGCGCCCTCTCAACAATCCGACCGACCTCCAGGTCAGCGCCTTCGTCGACAACAACCCGCGCGGCTTCGGCCTGATGCAGCGCCAGCGCGATTTCCGCGCCTACGAGGACCTGGAAGCGCGATACGAACGGCGCCCCGGCGCCTTCATCGAACCGATCGGCGACTGGAGCGAAGGTGCCGTGCACCTCGTCGAGATTCCGACGACCACCGAGATCAACGACAACATCGTGGCGTTCTGGCGCCCGCGCGCACCGACGCGCGCCAAGAGCGAATACTCATACACCTACCGCATTCACTGGGGCGTGCCGATCCCGAAGCCCTTGCCGGTCGCGCAAGTGGTCGCGACCCGCATCGGGGCGGGGCCGGAAGAGACGCGCCTCGTCGTGATCGATTTCGCCGGCGAAAACCTGAAGAGTGTGCCGCCCGACGACATCAAGGCCACCGTGACGTTCGACAAGGGCAAGGTGCGCAATGTCGTGACGCACCCCAACCCGCAGATCAGCGGCACACGGGTCGCCTTCCAGCTCGCACCTGGAGGCGAAAAATCGGTCGAGCTGCGCACCCAGCTTTTCCGCGGCGACGATGCGCTGTCGGAAGTGTGGATGGACCGATGGACGCCCTGAGGCTCGTACCCGCCGCGCCGGCCGCGGCGGCGGGCGCGCCGTACCTGCCGCCCGAGGCGCCGCTCACGATGCCGGTGCAGTCCTTGCGCGAGGGCGCGCGTGCCGGTCGATTGCCGATAGCATCCGGCGCGATCGCGGCAAGGCGCGCTTTCGTGTTCGGCGTGGCGTTCCTCCTTAGCGTGATTGCCGCCTACGAAATGTACCAGGTGCTGGCGGTCGGCGGGCTGACGACGCTGGAAGCCGTCATCCTGGTGCTGTTCGTGATCCTGTTCGCGTGGATCGCGTTCTCGTTTGCGAGCCTGCTCGGGGGAGTGATTGCCCGCCTGACCGGCCGCATCGCGGCGCTCGACATCCCGTCAGGCGCCCTTCCCTCAATCGCGACGCGCACGGCGCTCCTGTTCCCGACCTACAACGAAGAGCCGCATCGTCTCCTCGCGCGCGTGCAAGCGATCTATGAGTCGGTCACTGCCACCGGCGCGGCGAGCTATTTCGACATCTTTATCCTGAGCGACACGACCGATCCGGACACGTTCATCGCCGAGGAAGCAGCCCTCCTGGCATTGCGCGAGCGGCTCGCAGATGCGCGCATCTACTACCGCCATCGTCCCAAGAACCATGAGAAGAAGGCCGGCAACATCGCCGAATGGGTGCAGCGCTTCGGCGGCCACGACGAGCAGATGATCGTGCTCGATGCCGACTCGCTGATGACCGGCGATACGCTGGTGCGGCTCGTCGCCGCGATGGAACGCCATCCGGACGTCGGGCTGATCCAGACCTTCCCGGTCATGGTCAACGCGACCACTCCATTCGCCCGCGTGCAGCAGTTCGCCGGGCGCCTCTATGGACCGCTGATCGCCTATGGGCTTGCCTGGTGGCATGGTGCGGACAGCAACTACTGGGGCCACAACGCGGTGCTGCGCACCCGCGCCTTCGCCGAGTCCGCCGGTCTGCCGACCTTGAGCGGGCCGCGGCCGATCGGCGGACATATCCTGAGCCACGACTTCGTCGAGGCGGCGCTGATGCGCCGCGCCGGCTGGGCCGTCGTGATGGCACCGGCACTTCCTGGCTCGTACGAAGAGTGCCCGCCCTCGCTCACCGAGTATGCGGCGCGCGACCGCCGCTGGTGCCAGGGCAATCTGCAGCACACCGGCGTCTTGTTCGCACGCGGCCTGCACGGCGTGACGCGCCTGCACCTTGCGACCGGCATCGGTTCGTATCTGGCGGCGCCGCTCTGGCTCTTGTTTCTGTTCACCGGCATCCTGATTTCGTTGCAGGCGCAGTTCATTAGGCCCGAATATTTCCCGAAGACCTTCACGCTCTATCCGCAGTGGCCCGCACAGGATCCGGTGCGCGCGGCCTATGTCTTTGCCGGCACCATGGCACTGCTGCTGCTGCCGAAGCTGTTCGGCTATCTGGCGATGCTGCCGGATCGTGCGACGCGACGCGGCTTTGGCGGCGGATTTCGCGCCTTCATCAGCATGCTCGTCGAGATCGTGATCTCGGGGCTGATTGCGCCGGTGATGATGCTGATCCAGTCGACCTCGGTGGTTGCGATCCTGAGCGGACGCGACAGCGGCTGGCAGGCGCAGCGGCGCGACGACGGCAGCCTGCCGCTCTCAGCCACCATGCGCCGCTACGGCTGGCACACGGCATTTGGACTGCTGCTGGCTCTGGCCGCGTACGAAGTGTCGTTTTCGTTGTTCGCCTGGATGACGCCGGTGATCGTTGGCCTCATCCTCGCGATCCCGCTGGCACAATGGAGCGCCAATCCGGCGGCGGGCCGCGGGATGCGCCGGCACACACTGCTGCTCACGCCGGAAGAACACGAACCGCCGGAGATCCTCGAGCGCGCCAACGCGCTTGCCGTTGAGCCCGATAGCGCAGATCCGCGTCACGCCATCGAACGGCTCTTCGCCGACCCGGCCTTGCTCGCCGCGCATCGCGCAATGCTGCCGAAAGGAATTGCGCGCAAGCGTGGTGACGTCGACGCCCCATCTGTGATGGGTCTTGCCAAACTCGAAGACTGCACGACATTGGTCGAGGCTGCCGACACGCTCACCCGCGCCGAGATGATGGCGGTTCTGTCGGATGCACGCGGGCTCGATCGCCTCGCCGCACTCGAGCGCGGCCAACCCAACCTGAAGAACGTGAAGTAGCTCAGAGCATGATCCCGAAAAGTGGGTACCGGTTTTCGGAAAAGATCATGCTCAACAAAAGCTAGCGCGCCGCCGCGACCGCGAGCGGCCGGATCGGAATCGCACCAAGGCTCGCCGGCCTTGGCTCCCTGTTCGGCGCGTAGAGCCCGCGCTTCTCGGGGATCGGCTTGAACGCATCGCTCAGGCCCACGACCGTCTCCGCGGCGCCGAGCACCAGATAGCCCTCCGGGTCGAGCTGCCGTGCAATGCGGTTGAGCACGCTGCTTTTCGTCTCCTGATCGAAATAGATCAGCACGTTGCGGCAGAACACGAGATCGAACCGGCCGAAGCCGGCGAATTCGGCCAGCAGATTGTGCTGCCGGTACTGCACCATCGCGCGGATGTCGGGCGCGATCTGCCAGGTGTCGCCGGCCTGGGTGAAGAATTTCACCAGCATCTGAATCGGCAGCCCGCGCTGCACCTCGAACTGGCTGTAGACGCCGGCCTTCGCCTTTTCCAGCACGTCCACCGAAATGTCCGTGCCCAGGATCTCGATGCGCCAGCCGCCGAGTTTCTCTTTCATTTCCTTCAGCGTCATCGCCAGCGAATAAGGCTCCTGGCCGGTGGATGCGGCCGCGCACCAAATCCGAATGCGCCGCTCCCTGGCCCGCGTCGTCATCAGCTGCGGCATGATGGCGTCGCGGAAATGCTCGAACGGGATCTTGTCGCGGAAGAAGAAGGACTCGTTGGTGGTCATCGCCTCGACCACATCGACCGTCAGGTCCTCGTTTCCACCCTTGATCTTCGCCACCAGTTCTCCGAGCGAGGCAAGGCCATGCTTGCGGCTGACCGGCGTCAGCCGGCTCTCAACCAAGTACTGCTTGTCGGCCGACAGCATCAGGCCGGACCGGTCCTTCAACAGCTTGCGCAGATACTCGTAGTCGAGCGGGGTCATGACTTCTCCCCCCGGAACAGCCGCACGACCTTCGCCCCGATTTCGTCGAGCGGAAGCACGGCGGAGCAGACCCCGGCGTTGGCAGCCGAGCCCGGCATGCCCCACACCACGCTGCTCGCCTCGTCCTGCGCGATCACGGAACCGCTGGCCGCAATGACATCTTGCGCGCCATGCGTCCCGTCCGTGCCCATGCCGGTGAGAACGAGCGCCAGAATGCCCGCTCCCCATACCTTCGCAGCACTCGTGAACATGGGATCCACGGCAGGTCGGCAGAAATTGACCAGCGGCCCGTCATCGAGTGCGATCACCGCGCGGCGGTCCTTCTTATCGACCGTCATGTGGCGCCCGCCCGGCGCAAGATAGATTCGGCCGGGCGTGATCGGTTCACCGTCCTGCGCTTCGCGCGCCGGGCAGTTCGCGGCGCGCGAGAGATGCTCGGCCAGAATGGTGGTGAAGGTCGGCGGCATGTGCTGCGTGATCAGCACCGGCGCGCGCTCGATCACGGGCGTAAGTTGCGCGACCAATGTGGTCAGCGCCTGCGGACCGCCGGTCGATGCGCCGATCAGCAAAAAGCGCGGCGGGGTCAGCGCAAACGCGCGGAGCGTGAAATCGGACGAATGCCCGACACCCGCAATCCCGCGTGTGTCGACGAGCCCGAGCTTTGAGCGTGGCGCAGGCGTTCCGCCGGGAGCGCGGGCGCGCGCGTTTGCGGCATCGCGTTTCTTGCGCAAGCCGAGCTGGCGAACCTTTTCGATCAGCTCGCGACGGAACGTCGCCGAGGTGGTGACCTCGCGGTTGGTCGCGGGCTTTGGAATGTAGTCGGCCGCGCCGAGCGCGAGCGCCTTCAGGCTGACTTCCGCGTTCCGGCGCGTGAGCGTCGACGACATGATGACGACGAGGTCGCGCTTCTTTTCGAGCAACAGGGGAAGCGCTTCCAGCCCGTCGAGATCGGGCATGTCGATATCGAGCAGCACGACATCGGGATTGTGCCGCGTGAGCTGATCCACGGCCTCGCGGCCGTTGCGCAGCGACGCGACGATCTTCAGCCCCGGCTCTTCGTCGATCCAGCGCGAGACAAGTCCGCGCACCACGACCGCGTCATCGACAATCATAACGCGAAGCGGATCCGGCGCGGCGGCAGGCGCGGAAGGCGCAAGGGTAGCGGCAACACTCATACGCACACTCGAATACGCGGAACGCAACCGAACGGGGTCGGGCGATGAGCCCGTCAGATCAGCCCGACTTCCTGGAACTTGGCTTCGACGATCTCCTTGTCGAAGGGCTTCATGATGTATTCGTTGGCGCCCGCGCTGAGCGCGCGCGCGATGTGCGCCACGTCGTTTTCGGTGGTGCAGAACACAACCTTCGGCGTGTCGCCGCCCGGCATGCGGCGCAGCGCCTTGAGGAAGTCGTAGCCGTCCATCACCGGCATGTTCCAGTCGAGCAGCACGGCATCGGGCATCGCGCTGCGGCACTGCTCGAGCGCCTGCTGCCCGTCCTCGGCTTCGGTGATCTTGAAGTCGAGACCTTCGAGAATGCGCCGCGCCACCTTGCGGATGACGCTTGAATCGTCGACCACCAAACAGGTCTTCATGGGCTCACCACCTTGTTGCGTTCAGCGTACCGGCCTTCCGGTCCGCTGCCCTCACCGTTCCTATGCGGCCAGCGTTTCCGCCGAGCCATTGAGTACGTAGTCCACGTCGAGAATGACCATCAGCTGTCCGTCGAGGCGATGCACCCCGCCGGACACGCGCGCCAGCCGCGCATCGAGATTGACCGGGTTCGGCTCGAGCGTCGTCTCGCCGAGCTTCATGACCTCGCCGACCGTATCGATCAGCAGTCCGTAGGATTCGCCTTTCATTTCGATCCCGACCGCCATCGACGGCTTGTTGTCGTTTCGCGGCGGCAGGCCGAGGCGGCGGCGCATGTCGATCGTCGTGACGATGCGGCCGCGCAGGTTGAGCACGCCGGCGATCTCAGGTGGCGCAAGCGGTACGCGCGTGAGGCGCTCCGGCATGAAGACGTCCTGCACGTGTGAGATCGGCAGGCCGAACAGCTGACCGCCGATCAGCACGGTCACGTATTCGATCAGTTGCTCGCCAGCGGCGTTGTCGTAACTCATCATCCCGTCCTCAGGCCGCCTCGACGAATTCGACGGTGCTTTCCTTCAGTGCCGCGATCAGCCCCTGACGGTCGAACTTGGCGACGAAATCGTGGAAGCCGGCCTGGCGGCCGCGCTCGATCGTCGCGGGCGAGGTCAAAGAGGAGAGTGCGATGATCGGCACATGCGCACTGCGCGCATCGGCGCGGATCGCCTCGGCAAGCTCGAAACCGTTCATCCCCGGCATTTCGATGTCGGAGACGATCGCGTCGAACTTCGTGCCCTTCTTGATCAGCGCGAGCGCCTCTTCGCCGGCCGCGACCGCGGTGACGTTGTAGCCCGCGGCTTTGAGCACCGGCACCAGCATGTTGCGGAAGAATGCCGAGTCGTCGACGAACAACAGCGCCCGGGTCAGCGCTTCGGTCTTCATCTCCTTGCGGCGGAACCAGTCCTCGAAGGCGAGCGGCAGGAAGTGGCCGACATCGATGATTTCGGTCGCCTGACCCTTGATGACCGCCGAACCGATGACGCCCGGCGTGTCGCTGCCGACCTCGATGTCGAGCTTGTCGTCGACGATGTCGACGATCTCGTCGACCACCAGGCCCATGGTGCGGCCGCCGTCGGAGAAGACGAGGAGCGGCTGCGCGCCCTCCTGGCGCACGCGCGCTTCGTCATTGACGCGCACGAGCGGCATCAACTGGCCGCGATACTGCACCAGATGGCGGCCATTCGAGAGCTCGATCTTCTTGCAGTCGATCTCTTCCAGCCGCGTGACAAGCGAGAGCGGCACGGCCTTCGGCTGGCTCGAGCCGGCGCGAAAGACGAGCAGCGAGACGGTCTTCTCGGCCTGGGCGCCCTGCGCCACCTCGGTCTCGTCCTGGCGCGTACCCGCGGTGCCGACCGCCTGCGCGATCCCGTTCGGATCGATGATCATGATCACCGAGCCGTCGCCGAGAATGGTGTTACCGGAGAACATCGCGATGTGGCGCAGCTTGCTCGACATCGGCTTCACGACGATCTCTTCGGTGTGGAACACGGTGTCCACCACGATGCCGAAGGTCTGGTTGCCGACCTGCATCACGACGATGAAGCCGTTCTCCGCGCCGCTTGGCTCCGCATCGTCCATCTTCAGGAGCTTCTTGAGATGGATCAGCGGCAGGAGCTTGTTGCGCAGGCGCAGCACCGGCGCATCCTTGATGTGCTCGATGCGGTGCTCGGAGTTGCTCTGCGCGCGAACGAGCTCGATCACCGCGAGTTGCGGGATCGCGAAGCGGTCGCCGCCGGCGTCGACGATCAGCGCGGAGACGATCGCCAGCGTGAGCGGAATCTTGATGGTGAAGCTCGACCCTTCGCCCGGGACCGACTTCACGTCGATCGTGCCGCCGATCTGGTCGATGTTGGTCTTGACCACGTCCATGCCGACCCCGCGGCCGGACACGCTGGTCACCGCCGCCGCCGTCGAGAAGCCGGCGGCGAAGATGAACTTGTGGATCTGCGCTTCCGCCATCTTCTCGATGTCGGCTTCGCTCGCGAGGCCCTGCTCGATCGCCTTCTGCTTGATGCGCGCCGTGTTCAATCCGCGCCCGTCGTCGGCGATCTCGATGATGATGTGGCCGCCCTCGTGATAGGCGGAAAGGCGGATCGTGCCCTTCTCGGGCTTCCTGGCGGCGCGGCGCTGCTCGGCCGTCTCAAGGCCGTGATCCGCCGAGTTGCGCACCATGTGGGTGAGCGGGTCCTTGATGAGATCGAGCACCTGGCGATCGAGCTCGGTGTCGGCGCCGTGCATTTCGAGCTCGATGTCCTTGTTCAGCTCGCTCGCAAGATCGCGGATGATGCGTGGCAGCTTCTGCCAGGCGTTGCCGATCGGCTGCATGCGCGTCTTCATCACGCCTTCTTGCAGCTCGGCGGTGACGTTGGAGAGCCGCTGCAGCGGCACCTTGAATTCGGTGTCGTCGTTGCGCCGCGAGATCTCGAGCAGCTGGTTGCGCGTAAGCACCAGCTCGGAGACCATGGTCATCAGCTTTTCCAGCGTATCAACGTTCACGCGGATCGACTGGTTGGCGACCTTCGTCTCCTGCTTTTCGTCCTCCTCGAAGCTCTTGCGCTCGGTCTTCGCGGGTTTGCTCTCCGCCTTCGGCGCTTCGGCCTTCGGCTTTCCGACGACTGCCGGCATCTCCATTTCGGTTTCGCGGAACGCACGCTCCAGCTCATCGAGCGAGACTTCGCCGGGGCGCAGCGGGCGCTCCAGCGTCTGCGCCACCAGCGTGCCAGTCGCGTGCTTTGCGGGCTTCGGCTCGTCCTTCGCGGCGGCCATCGCCATCCACTCGAGCTCGCTGATCAGATCCTTGTCATTGCCGTCGGGCTCGGCCTCGGTCTGCTCAAGCCCACTGAGCACTTCCTTCAGCCGGTCGATGGTCGAGAGGATCAGCGTGACGGCTTCGCTGGTGACCGGCATCCCGTCGCGGAATTTGCCCATCAGGGTTTCGGCGGCGTGTGCGAGCGCTTCCAGCCGCGGCAGCCCGAGGAAGCCGCAGGTCCCTTTGATCGTGTGGACGAGGCGGAAGATGTTACCGAGGATTTTTGCGTTGTTCGGCTCCTGCTCGAAGCGAACGAGCTCCACGTCGACCGTGTCGAGGCTCTCGTTCGTCTCGGTCAGGAACTCACGCAGCAGGTCGTCCATCGGCCAAAGACCTTCGTCGCCAGGCACGACCGGTCCGGCCGCTGCCTTTCGGGAGCGTGGCCAGTGTGTTGCCAAACGGCTTAAGGATTGGTTGCGGAACGCGGTCCAAGAAGGGAAAAATAACCACATTACGTGGTCATTCGGCCGCAAGGATTCCGCTGGAATTGCAATCAATTGAGGACGGCGCGGCCGGCGATCGGAAACCACCCAAATCGGTCACCGCGCGGTCAGCACGATCGTCTCGCCCTCGGGCGCGAGCGTCACGTTCATGCCGCAGGTGCGCGCGAGCAGCCCGGTGTAGAACGGCTGGATCGCATGCGCGTCGACAGCGTTCTCGCCACCCTCACCGGCGACGAGCCCGGGCACGGCCGGGGGAATGCGGGCATTCAGTCCGGCGGACGTGATCTTGAAGCCCATCGTGTCGCCGTCGCCGATCGGCTCGACGTTAAGGCTGCCCCCGCGCGGAATGGTGCCGGTCGCCAGCAGCAGAAGGTTCAGCAGAAGTTTCACGCGGTTCTTTGGCAGCAGTACCCGCGGCAGGCTCCAGGTCAGCTTGGTCTTCTCGTCCTCCAGCATTCCGCGCGCGACGCCTTCGGCATCGCCCGTATCGATCGAGGCGCCGGCAGAACCGGCCGCCCCGAAGGCGATGCGGCAAAATTGCAGGCGGGCCGAGGCGGTCGTGGCGCTTTTCTTGATCAACTCAATCGCGAATGCCTTGGTCTGCTCGTCCGCGTCGTCCTCCATCACCTCGATGCCGTTCACGACCGCGCCGACCGGGCTGATCAGATCGTGACAGACCCGCGAACAGAGCAGCGCCGCAAGATCGAGGGCTTCCAGGGTCACCGGCATCGACATCTCCACGGCGCGCCTTCGGCGCGACTCAGCAGGTTGAAACAGGGTCGCGGGGTGATACACCGCAGCGGAAGCGCCTGCCAATACGGGGTTCGGGAACAATCGTGCCGGGGACAAGCGACGACAGCGGGGCGGATTCGCGGCTCGCCGAGCGCTTGACCGAGGTCGCGGTCGCGGCATCCACCGAAATCCTCAGCGTCGACTTCCGCTCCGCGGACACACGCCTCAAGGCCGACAATTCTCCGATCACCCGCGCCGATGAAGCCGCACACGCAGCAATTATGGACGGGCTAGCCCGCGTCGCGCCCCAAGTCCCGGTGATTTCCGAGGAAGCCGCAGCGGAATGGCAAGGGCGGACACCGCCGGATGAGTTCCTGCTGGTGGACCCGCTCGATGGCACGGTCGAATTCCTGGCAGGGCGTCTTGAGTACACGGTGAACATCGCGCTGGTGCGCGGTGGCATACCC
>JBAVXH010000069.1:0-3357 GCA_049698215.1 Xanthobacteraceae bacterium
CGATATTGCGCCCGGGTGATTTCAGTCCACGACATTGTGTCCTCCATCGAATCTTCGCAAATCCGACGGAATCACAAAGGGCTGGAATCACCTCACTCTTTTTCGGCCAGGCTCTCAGGATGAGGACTTTCGTTATCACTCCGCCTTCACCCCCGCCGCCTTGATGATCGGCCACCACTTCTCGATCTCGGCCTTCTGGAATGCCGCGAGCCCTTCGGGCGTCTGCTGTGCCGGCGCCGCGACATCGAGCCCGAGCTCGGAGAACTTCGCCTTCACGGCCGGGTCGGCCAGCACTTCCCGCATCGCCTTGTTGAGGGTGGCGACGACATCCTTCGGCGTGCCCTTGGGCGCCCAGAAGCCGAACCAGCCCGACATCAGGAAGCCCGGCACACCGCCTTCGGCCGAGGTCGGAATGTCCGGCATCGATTCGGAGCGGGCGGCTGAGAGGTTGGCGATCGCCTTGATCGTGCCGCCGCGCACCTGCGGCAGCGAGACCGCGCCCTGCACGACCAGCAGGTCGACCTGGCCCGACACCAGATCGGTCATCGCGGGGCCGGCACCGCGATAGGGGATGAACGTCACTTCGGTCTGCGTCTGCTGCTGCAGCAGGATCCCCGAGACGTTCGCGGCGGCGTTCTGATTGACGAAGGTGACCTTGCCGGGATCCTTCTTCATCAGCGCGACCAGCTCGGGCAGCGTGTTCGCCGGCAGGTTCTTGCGCGCGACGAGCAGCTGCGGGTTCACCGAGATGAGCCCGACCGGCTCGAAGTCTTTCTCCAGATCGTAGTTGAGTTTGTAGATGATACTGCCGACATGCGTGTCCCATTGGCCGATGTCGATGGTGTAGCCGTCAGCCGGCGCGCGCGCGACACGGCCGACACCGATGGAACCGCCTGCACCCCCGACGTTCTCGATCACGATCGGCTGGCCGAGCAGCGGGCGCATGCGCTCCGCCATGATGCGCGCGGTGGTGTCGGTCGAGCCGCCGGGCGGGAAGGGGACGATCAGCGTGATCGGGCGCGAGGGGAAGGGCTGGGCCTGCGCGGAGGCAAGCGCAGCGAGCGTGAGCGCAATGCACGAGAGCAAGCGAAGCATGAATCCTCCCCAAGTTTTTTTACCGCAGCGCCGCCGCGATGTTGCCGCCGTCGACTGTCGTGACATCGGCGGTGGTTTTCAACGCCAGCGCCTGCGACACAAACGCCTGCGCGACGTCCTCAGGCGTGACCTCGCGCTGCAACAGGTTGCCGCGCATGTAGTCCTTCTCCGACACGCCTCTCGCGCGGGCGCGCTCGCGGATGAATTCGTCGGTGACGATGCCGGAGCGGATGCGATCCGCGTTCACGGCATTCGAGCGGATGCCGGCTGCCCCGTAGTCGAGCGCGTACTGGCGGGAGAGGAACAGGGTCGCCGCCTTGGGCAGGCCGTAGGGCCCGAAGTTCGGCCCCGGATTGATCGCCTGCTTCGATACGTTGAAGAGGAGGCAGCCGCCGGTGCCCTGTGCCAACATGATCTTCACGGCGGCCTGCGCGGCGCGCTGATGGCCATAGAAGTTCAGCTCGAAGCTCTTGTGAATCGCGGCTTCGTCGATCTCGCCGATCCTGCCCTGTGGCGGCGTCGTGCCCGCGTTGGAGACGAGGATGTCGAGGCCGCCGAAGGTTTCCACCACCTTCGCGAATGCAATGTTCACTGAATCCACGTCGGTGACGTCGCAGAGGATCGCAGCGCCGCCAATCGCTTTGGCTTTCTCTTTTGCCGCGGTCTCATTCACGTCGAGCAGCGCGACCTCTGCGCCGGCGGCGGCGAACGCCTTCGCGGTCGCGGCGCCAATCCCGCTGCCGGCGCCGGTCACCGCCACGATCTGGCCCGCGAGCGGAAGCGGCTTTGCGGTGCTGAGTTTTGCCTGCTCCAGCGACCAGTATTCCATGTCGAACAGGTCGGATTCCGGCAACGACTCGAAGCGGCCGATCGCTTCCGCGTCGGCGATGGTTTCGATCGCGGCTTCGGCGAGATCGGCGGCGACCCGCGCGTCTTTCCTGGAGCGGCCGAGCCCGTAAAGTCCGAGCCCCGGCACCAGCACCACGCGGGGCGCCGGATCGAGCGGTTTCTTGATGCCACCCGCACGCGCGTTGTTGTTGTCGAAATAGGTCCGGTATTTCCCGATGAAGTTCGCAACGGCGGCGCGCACGTCGTGCGAGAAGTCCTCGAGTTCGCCGGCTTGCGGCGCAGACACGATCAGCGGCCAGTTCTTGGTGCGGATCGTATGATCCGGCGTCACCACGCCGGCCTGCGAATAGCGCGCAAGCTCTGCGCCATTGACGAAATTCAGGATCGCGTCGTTGGTGCGGAAGTCGAGAATGAGTCGCGTCCACGCGCCCTCAGTTTTGTCGTCCTTCAGCGCGCAGGCGCCACGGATGATCGGCCCGACCTCGGCGCGGCTCGCGATTTGCGCGGGCAGTTTGGCCGTCGCCAGCGTCTTGCGCCCGCGCTTCAATCGTTCCTCCGCGAGCGTGACGTGCTCGATCATGCGCTCGTAAGCTTCGCGCGCATCCGCCCCGAAGGTGAAGATGCCGTGCTTGTGCAGGATCAGCCCCTCGACCGCGCGATCGCGCTCGAACGCGTCGGCCGCGGCCCTGGCAAGCGCGAAGCCCGGCATGATGTAGGGCACATAACCGAGGCGCTTGCCGTAGACCTCCTGGCAGAGCTTCTCGCCCTCCGGCTGGTCGGTGAGGCTCAGCACCGCCGTCGAGTGCGTGTGGTCGACGAAGACATGCGGCAGGAACGCATGCAACAGCGTCTCGACCGACGGGTTCGGCGCGGCCGGGTCGATGAGATTCGCGCGCTGCACGCCCACCATGTCCTCGTCCGAGAGCGCATTGCGCCGGCGCAGCTTCTTCAACGGCTCAAGCCGTACGGCGGGCAGGCCGGCCGGCTCGATCGCCGCCATGTCCCAGCCCGATCCTTTGACGCACAGCACGTCGACCTCCTCGCCGTTGAGGTCGGTCATGCGCGTCTTCACCGAGGTGTTGCCGCCGCCGTGCAGCACGAGCTTCGGGTTCTGACCGAGCAGGCGCGTCGTGTAGACGCGCAGCGCAAGGTCGCGCGCGATGCCGTCGCGTGCGTAGCGGGCGACAGCGGCTTGTGCGTCGCTATCGGCCCACGCGCTCTTCATCGCGGCTACTTATCCGCGCCGGTTCCACCAGCCGAAGCGGCGCGGCTTTGCCTCCGCCGGTGCTTCTGCGGCTGCGGGCTCCGGCATGGCCACCGGCGGCTCCGGCGACTGAGGCGCAGCCGGAGCAGTCTGCACGTCGCTCATCGCGCCGGAGGAGAACATCGGCGCCGGCTCGCGCACCGTGGAGC